>NZ_SUEG01000024.1:38982-52205 GCF_005063415.1 Mesorhizobium sp. | reverse complement strand
TCGTCCGTGAGCGACACGCGCCTATCGATGCACGCGGCCGGCCGGCGCCGTCCAGATTGGCCGGCTGTGTCCTATCAAACGCGTCGGTGGCAACTTGGGAAACTACCCCTGGCCCCTGGCATGAGATGTCGAACGGGCTCAATCTGTACGATGTCCGTTTTCAGGTACCACGATTGCGCGGCTCTACGATCGAGATGCGGCGCATATCAGACATCAACAGCTTACCTTTTGCGCGCCGGTCGCCTCATTCGTTCTACATCGATCGGAGAACGGCTTGCATATGCTCTGCGAGGTCGAGTTCACCGCGCGCCTCAATCTCTAAAAGATACCGGGCCTTGGCCAGGCGATCCCTTTCCCTAACCGCAGCGTAGCCGCAGATGGCGAGCAGCGCCCTCTCCTCCTCCCGGCTGGCTCTGTCGGAGCCGCTGCTACCACCGCCTATGTCATGCAGGGCCTTACCGAACGCCGCATAAGCTGTCTTGTGCGCCTCAATCAACGCTTGCAGATTATTGGAGGGCTCTTGGTCTCGGCCCGGCGGCTCTGCACCGAGCGCCGTTGCCGCAACCGTCGAGGCGACGACCGCGCTGCCGGAGTGGAAGAG
This sequence comes from Mesorhizobium sp., assembly GCF_005063415.1. Classification (GTDB taxonomy): domain Bacteria; phylum Pseudomonadota; class Alphaproteobacteria; order Rhizobiales; family Rhizobiaceae; genus Mesorhizobium. The sequence goes on along the minus strand of NZ_SUEG01000024.1, from coordinate 51,604 downwards.
CAATACGCGGCGATTGATCCTAGACGTGGCAAACTCTCCCATTTCCTTTGATAGCGATCAGGCCAGTGACGTAAAACCATTAGACCGTAACACGAAGGGTTGCGCATTCGTGTCAGGATGGACCCCTTGCAGCCGACAGCCAGTGCGACTGCCCAAGCGTTTGCAGAGCTGCCAACCATGGCGGAGCAAATCGTCAACGACAACGAGGAAAGACCCGCCACGTTCTTTCATACGCCGCGGCCAGCCTATGGCGCATATTACGGACCGCGAGCTAAAACCCCATCAGTTTAGAAACGACTTCTGCGACGGCCATAGCAGCAAAAAGCGTGTGCGAGGCAGAAAGTTCGAAAGGCTTGCAAGAACCACCAGCCAACAATTCCACAACAAAAATAATGATATGGTGGAGAAATTCTCCGTTGATTTTTTGCATCTCTAGGCTTCTGAGAGGTCCTGCACGAGGCCGCGCCATGCCCACCGATAGCCAATACATTCTCGAAAGCATCAAGCAGGGATGCGCGACTCTTACGGATGACGAGTTCGCCATCGACAGGCTGGTGAAGTATTTCGGCAACGGCAGGATCCGGTGGCACGTCGAATTCCGTGGGCATCGCATCGAGCTGACGACCGGGCAGCTCAAGAAGCAGCCTACCTTCCGCAGGAAAATCCTCGAACAGGCCGGTGTGCTGCCGCCCCAGCGTGCCGGGGCCAACTACAGACGATGGGCACTCGATCTGAGGAAGAATGCCGTCGAGCTTCCCTGGCGGGACAGACCGGTCGATGTCGCTTTCGCCATCGACAGGCTCACCAGCCACGGGGATGGGCGCTGGACGGTTGAATACCAAGGCAAGGCAATCAAGTTCACGACGACCAAACTTCGCAGGCAAGTCAGTTTCCGCAAACGCATGCTGGCCAAGGCCAAGGTGCTGCCGCCCCAACTGGACCCGGCTGCCTATCGGAAGTGGGTGGACTGGCTCATTCAAAACGCCACCGAGGATGCACCGCAGGCCGAGGATGCCTCGATGACGGAGAAAAGCTGGCTTGATGACCTACCAGAGCTAGCCGGCTGGCAAAATGAAGCACCGCCCCAAGCGACCAGCTAGGGCGGCAGTTTCCTAAGCACAAGCAATCGAGCCAAAGGGCAGCGGACGGTCCCTAGGCAAACTGGACGCCGGGGCGGATAAACAGGAACGGATATCACGGCGAACATTCGCGTTAGAGAGGTCAAAGCCTTCGGCAGCAGTGCGCCGAAAAGGGCTGTCGGCGGGTCCCTCGTGGGAACGAAAAAGAAGGGAAGCAGAACTTTCGTGTGCAGTTTTTGCACACAACAACTCATAACTAGCTGATTTTCTTTAAGTATCTGCCCCATCCATCATCGACGCCACCGTCAGATTTGGTTCGCCGCTTGTATTCGCAGATGGAGGAGGTTCGGGTCCAAACCGTCGCCGGCGGCGGTCATTCCGTACAAGCATGGATATCATGCGCAGCGTTGCCTAGTGCCCGTGCTGAAAGATGATACAAATCGCGGTAGGTAAGTAAAAAAATGTCCAGCTTGGCAGCAGTCAGGTGACGTTACATACCATGAGGCGCAGTTCGGCTGAATGTTCCGACAGATAGCAAGGAGCTTGAAGTGAAAGCAGTGTGGTTTTGGCTCTCGTTTATCGCCACCGGCGTTCTCGCATCGGCCTATCTCGCCGTTCCCGTTGCAGCGCAGGAACAGCGCGGTGCTGCGACTATCGTTGCGGCCAAGGTCCAAAGCCAGGGCTACGTCTGCAACAACCCAAGCTCTGCGAAGCGCATCGCTGCCGAGTCCGCTCCCAACAAACGGGTCTATTTGCTCAGTTGCGATGTCGTGACCTACCACGTCGTTTTGATCCCGGATCAAGCAGCTATTGTGACGAAGGCTGAGTGACCACCTGCTCGGCCCTGAAACAGAAAACACCGGCGGACCGCCCCGCAGTGTTCCACTTACCGGCAAGAAGCTTGAATCAAGGCGTCGCCAAGGTCCGCTCGAACATCGGTAGCGTGCGTAACAGGCCTGAGTTGCCCATGCTATCGGCCTCTGGAGTCCTTTCAGTTCGCTCTCGACGACGTCTGCGAATGCGCGCTTTCGCGCTCGCCATGCGATCCGTGGGGCTAACCGCCCAGAGATCGACGTTCGGCGGACACTAGTCCTCCAGAACTAAGCGTGCCGCGCCGATTCTAGTTCCGGAGCGAGCATCCACTCCGAATATGATGGCAAGACCCATCCCACCCAGAACGGCGGCTCTCAGACCCTCGGCAGCCGTGACGCGCAAAGATCCCGATCCCCGAACCGAGATCTGGGATTTGCCTTGGCAGAAGGTACAGGTGTCGCCCAAAGGAACTTTCGTGTGCAGTTTTTGCACTTGCGATCCCATAACGCTCCGAGCAAGCTGGCATTGTTCCAAGCGAGATCGAGCCGACCAAGCGTCTTCAATGTCTTGTCAATCAGAGCCATAACCTCGGCTGGTTTGGAAACGTCTGTGAGGACAGCTAACGCGCTGTCTCCGTGAACCACCACGTCATTTGCCACGGCTTCAAGCCCCTCATCTGTAGCAGTGTCAGATGTTCTCTCTCCCTACCGCTTTTGGGCACAACGCCGTGCTACCGTCCTTCGAACCGCGCATCCCTTGATCGGCTCGAGAATACGTCTTAATACGTGACGAACCTCACGTTGCGTTAAGGGCCACCCCGAATGGAAATGCAGCAGGTTCGCTATTTCCTGGCACTCTCCAGCACGCTCAATTTTACGCGGGCTGCCGAGGAGTGCAACGTCACTCAGCCGGCGCTGACGCGCGCCATCAAGAATCTGGAAGATGAGCTTGGTGGCGAGCTCATCCGACGTGAGCGTCAGCATTCGCATCTGACCGAACTCGGCCGCCGCATGCTGCCATTCCTGCAGCAATGCTACGACGCGGCGAGTTCCGCGAAGTCACTCGCCAAGGCTGTCAAAAGCAGCGACGTTGCGCCACTTAACGTTACGATCTCCAACAGCATCAACATAGCGCTGATGATATCGCCATTTAGCGAGCTCTTTCGTGCCTACCCGGGTGTTCACCTCAAGATCAGCCGCGGCGCTCCAATGATCGTAGTCGAGGCGCTCAAAAGTGGTGACGCCGAGCTGGCGATCGCCGGCCCGCTCGGGCAGGCCTGGGACAGGATAGACACGTGGCCGCTGTTCGATGAGGAGATCGAGTTGGTGGTCAATTCAGAGCACCCGCTCGGCAGACGCAACGAAGCCGATGTCGCGTTGAGCCAACTGGTTGGTGAGCCGATACTGAGCCGGGTCGATTGGGAGACGAGTGAAGACCTGGCCCGCTTCCTGAAGGCCAATGGGTTTGCGCATGAAGCGGCACATGAAGTCGAAACCGATCATGACCTGTTGGCGCTGCTGGAGGCCAACGCTGGGGTAGGCTTTGTTTCGATGACTGCGCCACGCTCACCCAACGTTCGCAGGCTCAAATTGCGCGATATCGATATTTCCCGAACCGTGGCCGCCTATAGCGTAGCGGGCCGGCAGCGTGCGCCTGTCGCCACGACGCTGCTCAACCTGTTGCGCGCAACCGACTGGTCAACCTTTGGGGTTCGCGAGCCTGCTCGATAGCCGCAAGCAGGTCGTCAATTTCCATTCGCTGGCGATAGTCGGGATCAAGGTAGCGCGCTGTGATTATGCCGTCGGTGCCGACAATGAAGGTTGCCGGAATCGGCAGGAACCAGGCGGCATTGCCCTGATAGCTAGGCACATCCCAGCCGGCGCCCCCGATCAGCGTTTCCATTTCCGTCCCGACCCAAATCGCCAGGTTCAGCGACAGCGCATAGCCGTTGTCCATGTCGGTGAGGAAGGGAAAGGATGCAGCCGCCTCATCTTTCATGGCCGCCGTGAATTTGCGCCGCTCGGGCACAATCGCCACGAACTGGCCGCCCAATTCGGTGATTTCCTTCTCGACTTCAGCCATGCCGATCGCATTCAACCGGCAATAAGGGCACCAGTGTCCGCGCTGGAATGAAATCGCGGCCGGCCCCCTCTGCAGGATCTCGGCCAAGCCAACCAGCCTCCCATTCTCGTCGGGCAGCAGAAATGGCGGCATGACATCACCGGGCGCCGGTGCCATCGCGCCTGCATGCTGGTCCTGCAGCCGCTGCACCATCCGGTCGACCGCTTCGGCGAAGATGGTGCTGAGCGAACGCACTGCATTGGCGATCACCGCCATCCGCTCGTTCAGCGGCGCATCAAGCACGATCGCAGCCTGGACGGCCTCTTCGAGTTTCACGACCAACTCATTGGCAGCCATGACGGCAACTCCAAATTCGCAGTTCTGTGCAGTGTAGCCTACTGCCAGCCAACGTCCATGCCCTAGATTCATGAAAGGTTCGCGAGACGATGTAATGCGGGTCACTCAGGTGCCAGAAATCGCCGCCGTGCCCTAACGCTTCCTTCGTCAACGGCCGGTCGGCCACTCGCGGTCACCGAGCGCGCTTGAGGGCGGCCACCAGGTCATCGATCTCCATACGCCGCTGATAGTCGGGATCGACATAACGCGCCGTGATGATGCCATCAGTGTCGACAATGAACGTGGCGGGGATCGGCAGAAACCAGGCGGCGTTGTCCTGGTAGCTCGGCAAGTCGTCGCCGCCGGCGCCAAGCAGTTGCTGCATTTCCGCGCCTACCCCGATCGCCAGATCGAGCGAAAGTGCGTAGCCATTGTCCATGTCGGTCAGAAAGGAGAACTGAGCCCCGACCCGGCTTTTCAGAGCCGTTGAGAACTTTCGCCGTTCCGGCGTGATCGCCACGACCTGGCCGCCTATGGCCGCGATCTCCTGCTGCACCTCGGCGATGCCGATCGCGTTCAACCGGCAGAAGGGACACCAATGCCCGCGCAGGAAGGTGATCGCCACCGGCCCATTGGCAAGTACTTCGGCTAGGCTTACCAACCTGCCGTTCTCGTCGGGGAGCAGAAAGGCCGGCATGGCATCACCGGGCCTAGGCGCCGTGGCGCCTGCCCCCTTATCCTGCAGCCGCATCACCATGCGGTCGGCCGCGTCCGCGTAGCTGGTGTCGAGCCTTCGTATTGCTGCAGCGATCACCGCAAGCCGTTCGCTGAGCGGCGCGTCGAGATCGATCGCCGCCTGCACCGCCTGTTCGAATGTCATGACTTGTTCAACTGCAGCCATATGCAAAGTTCCGCATTTCTCGGCGCCGAATAGCACCGGGGACGCCCTGTCGAACAACCCATTTTCGCATGATAATCATGATCCAAACACATTCCGTTCCTTCGCGGTCGCATCTGGCGATGTCCACCGTGGACTGGCTCACATCATGTTCTTGATGTCCGACGAGAATGTCGGGAAACCGTAGAGATTGTCGGCGAGCTCGGTCGCGGTGATGCCGTGCCGCATGGCGAGTGCGAAGATGTGGATCAGCTCCTCGCCGGCATGTCCGACAATGTGGGCGCCGATGCGGAGCGTGGTCGGGGCAGTCTGTTCGACGCTGGACATGGATGTTCTCCTGGAACGGTTCGACGTTCCAGGCCTCGCGGCCGGAAGCGCCAGTTGTTGGAACTGGTGCCGATGGTTGGCGCGAAGGCCGCCGGCTCAAATCGTGTGCTTGTCGATCGCCGGCGGCAGGATGTCGGCCGAGTAAAAGATAGCCGGCGCCTTGCCGCTGTTCTGCCAACGGGCGAGCAGACCCAATTCGGCGAACGCTGCTGTGGAACCGAGCAGGACAAGGGCGAGGAGCAATGGCTCAAGCCCGGCCTGGTACGCAATCACTTCATAGGCCATGTCCAGTTCTCCTCCGTGAGGCCCAACGTATGGGGCGGGGTATGACGAGAGTGTCACGGGCTAGGCGCACAAAGAGAAATGCCCAATGCCTTTCATTTTGATACCAAAAACCTATCGTGTGCAGGGCAAAACAGGTTGATTGGCGACTTACATCAGCTCCGTCTGCGCCCCACCCTTGGTCGTCAAGACGGCGGCGCCCAAGCAGCTCTGGCGACCGAATTCAGGATCACGACCGATTCAGCACCTCGCTGATTGCCACGCGCGACTTCACCCGATTGCCCGCTGCGCGCGGCGCTTGCAGATACAGGAGCGCGTGACGTACGATACCGCTCTCGCAATCGACGACGCCGTGCAGCCAGACAGAATCGCTGTCTTCATCGAGGCCGAGCATGGCTGGATGACGTTGCGCGGGGTCCGTGCGCATAGCTCGCGCATAGGCTAAGGAGGCCGTGCCCATGCCCAGCGATGGCGCTCGACGCAAAACGGCATTTGTCCTTGCAGGCGGGGGCAGCTTTGGCGCCATTCAAGTCGGCATGTTGCGTTCGCTCGCGCGCCTCGACATTTCAGCAGATATGGTTGTCGGTTCAAGCGTCGGCGCGCTGAACGGCGCCTACTACGCGGGCAACCCAACGATTGAAGGAGTACGACAGTTGGAGACGATCTGGCGCGGATTGCGTCGGAACGACGTGTTTCCGCTGACATGGCGGACGATGGTCGGATTCTTGCGTCGGCGGGATTTCCTTGTCGCGTCGGACGCGCTTCACCAGCTCGTCGACCGTCATCTCCCCTACCGCAACCTCGAGGACGCAAGCATCCCGGCCTATGTCGTCGCGACCGACATTCTGTCGGGCGGCACCATCGTGCTGTCGAAAGGTTCGGCCGCGCAAGCCATCCTGGCGAGTGTCGCAATACCGGCGGCCTTCGCACCGGTGCAATTCGACGATCTCTATCTTGCTGACGGCGCGGTATCGAGCAATACGCCGATCAAGGTAGCAGTCGATCACGGCGCGCAGCGCCTGATCGTCCTGCCCACCGGTTTTGCCTGCGCGCTCGACAAGCCCCCCGTCGGGGCGGTCGCAAACGCGCTGCATGCACTGACTTTGCTGATTGCGCGGCAATTGATGACCGAATTGCAGGGACTTGACGACAGCATCGATTATTTTGTCGTGCCACCGCTGTGTCCGCTGGTGGGATCGCCCTATGATTTCTCTCATACGAACGAGTTGATCGAGGAAGCTGCAGCAAGCACCGACGCTTGGCTCGCCGATGGAGGCCTCGATCGTCCGCGCGTCATTGCACATCAGTTGATGTCCCACAAGCACACGAGTTAGTTCGCCATTGCCGACCCCTTCACAGCATCGGATGCGCGGCTAGTGGATGGATCGCGGGATAGGCCCGCCAATGCCGTCAGCAAAAAGGGCGCCTCAAGAGATCTTGAGGCCGCCCATCGCGGGAACGCAAATGGACGAAACGGACAGCCTTCCTGTGTGGCTTTGACACAAGACCATTCCCTCATTCCCCCGATAACTATCTGCTTTTATTTAACTATCTGACCCATCAATCACCGGGCGGGCAGATCCGCATTAGGAACGGAGGCAGGGCAGCCAGCCTCCGGCACAACCTTAGCAACGAGATTTGAGAAGATGGTGCGGGTGGTCGGGCTCGAACCGACACTCCTTTCGGAACTGGATTTTGAACCCGCAGCCAGGCCTCGTCCCAGCGTTGGCATACGTTGCCGCGCAGGCGGCCAGGGAACGTGGCTAGCATTTGCCGCCGTGCTGTCGCTTGCCTGCGCCTCCGCCGTGCTCGCGGCCACCCATTCGAGCCGTGATGCGATCATCGAGGTCGCCAGGCGTCGATGAAGGAGATGGCTGCAGCGGCAAAGACGATCGCCGGGATGTTTGACGGCAGCCAAGCCTATGACGCTGCGGCCTTCAAGGCAGCGGCCGAGACCCTCCGCGCCCGCACCGGCCCTGCGCTGATTTGCCGAATTCCCCTGCGCGTCACTGGGCGCGCTTCGGGCGCCAAGCCGGATATCGAGCCGGCCCGTCCGGAGTTCGAGGCGCTGGCCAATCATATCGGGACGCTGGCCAGCGCTCTGGCCGCCGACGCCGAGCGGGCGCCACCCCGTATCACCAACGACATGAGAATGGGTTCCGGGCTGGCGATGGGCGGCGGCAGCCGATCCCGCCAAGCTTCCGGCGGAGCACATCCTACATCTTATCTTGCAGGATCGCTCGAGTTGTCATTCGAAGTTCCGGCAAAAGGTCGAGTGATCGCTGGCTGACACGAACCGGCTGGATTCGACAATCGAGGAGGATCGCTTCATGCTCATCCAGCCGATCGATCTCTTGAACAACATAAACCGGATCCTGCCCCTGCCATGCAAGTAGGAGCGAGCGCGAATGGCGAAACGTAAAAATACAGTCATCGTGACCGGCAGTGCGGGCTTCATCGGCTCGGCTCTCATCAACAAGTTCGCTGACAAGTTTGCCCTTGTCGGCCTCGATCGAGCGGCGACGCGTCAGCCGCCTCCGGCCGCCGAGTGCATTTGCATCGATCTGACATCGCAAGAGTCAGTTGCTGCTGGCCTGGAGCGTGTGCGGATGGCCTATGGCACTCGCATCGCCTCGGTGATCCATCTTGCGGCTTATTTCGACCTCACCGGCGAGCCGAACCCGCTCTACGACGAGATTACGGTTCGCGGCACCGAAAAGCTCCTGCGCGCGCTTCAGCCGTTCGAAGTCGAACAGTTCGTCTTCGTCAGCTCCATGCTGGCACACAAGGCAGGACGGCCAGGCGACGTGATCGATGAGGATTCGCCGCTGGAGTCGGACCTTCCTTACCGTGCCTCCAAGATCGAGGCCGAATGCCTGATACACAAGCAGCACGGGCCGATCCCGGTTGTCTATCTTCGGCCGGCCGGCGTCTACGACGACCTCTGCCACAATGCCTTTCTCGGCAATCAGATCGCCCGTATCTACGAGGAAGACCCGACCGGACATGTCTATCCCGGCGACCTGCGCACCGGGCAGTCCTTCCTCCACCTGGACGACTTAGCCGACGCAGTTGCTCGCCTGATTGAGCTGCGCAAGAAGCTTTCCCCTGAGGTGGCGCTGCTTCTCGGCGAGCCCGAGGCCATCGGTTACGGCGAAATGCAAACCGAGATCGGCCGCCTGATCCGTGGCGAGAACTGGGAGACACGGGAGGTGCCGAAAGCTCTCGCCAAAGCCGGTGCCTGGGTCCAGCAGGACGTGCTGGGCGAGGATTCCTTCATTCGCTCCTGGATGGTCGATATCGCCGACGACCATTACGCCGTCGACATCAGTCGCGCCCGCAAGCTCCTCGGCTGGAAGCCGCAGCACTCTCTGCGTGAGACGCTGCCGACGATGATCGACGCGCTCAAGGCAGATCCCCCCGGCTGGTATCAGGCAAACAAGCTCAATGCAGCCAAGGTGGCCGGAACGGGAGCGAAGGCGCGCCAACGGGCCGAAGAGTTTCACGCAAACCATGAGAAGATGAAACCCGGGCACATGGCCGACATGGCGGGGATGGGCCAGCAAATGCTCTGGGTCCATTTCCTCGTCATCACCCTCGGCATCTGGCTGCTCACAAGCCCAATCCAGTTCGCGCTGTTCGATCCAGCGGCAGCCGGAACAGTTCGCGATGTCACTCAAGAACGCGGGCTGTGGGAGCCCGCCCTGCGCAACGCGCTTACAGGGTGGAGCGACATCGCCGCCGGCCTCCTGCTGATGCTTTTCGGTTCGCTCGCGCTGTCGCCTCGTTTCTCGTGGGCGCAGTGGGGCACGACGGTCGTCGGCCTCTGGCTCTTGTTTGCACCCCTGTTCTTCTGGACGCCGAGCGCCGCCGCCACCATGAACGATACGATCGTCGGAGCTTTGGCCATTGCCTTCTCGGTGCTCCTCCCGATGATGCCGGGCATGAGCCACGAAGGCATGATGGACGAGAGCATCGTCCCTCCAGGCTGGACCTACTCGCCTTCATCCTGGCTGCAGCGCCTGCCAATCATCGCACTCGGCTTGTTCGGTTTCCTCATCGCCCGCTATCTCACCGCCTACCAGCTCGGGCAGGTGGGCACTGTCTGGGAGCCGTTCTTCACCGGCGGGAACGGCAGGAACGGCACGGAGTTCATCATCACATCGGACGTATCCAGGGCCTGGCCGATCCCCGACGCAGGGCTCGGTGCCGCCGCCTATATGATCGAAGCCCTGATGGGCGCCATGGGCACGGCCACCCGATGGCGGACGATGCCGTGGATGGTGACGTTCTTTTTCATCCTCGTGGTGCCGCTCGGCGGCGTCTCGATCTTCTTCATCATCATCCAGCCGATCATGATCGGCACCTATTGCACATTGTGCCTGATCGCGGCGGCCGCCATGCTGATCATGATCCCGCTGACCGTCGATGAAGTGATTGCGATGGGGCAGTACATGCTGCGCAGCGTCCGTGCGGGGCGTCCGTTCTGGCGCACCTTTTTCCGGGGTGGACCCGAGCCGAACGGAGAGGAGGACAAGAACGAACCCGGCTTCTCCGCCCCGCTCGTCGCTCAGTCTGCCGCCGCTATCCGAGGCGTGACGGTTCCCTGGACCTTGGTCGCGAGCTGTATCGTCGGCGCCTGGCTGATGTTTTCGCGGCTGATCTTCGGCATCGAGGGCGTTATGGCGAACAGCGATCATCTCGTGGGAGCCATGATCATCACGATCGCGGTCTGCGCCATGGCCGAGATCGCGCGGCCACTGCGGTTCCTCAACTTGCCGTTCGGATTGTGGTTGCTCGTGGCGCCGTGGCTGCTCGGCAGCGCAAGCCTTGGCGTAACCTTGAACGACATCGTTGCGGGGCTGGTCGTGATCGGCCTCAGCCTACCGCGCGGCCAACGAAGCAAAGAGCACTATGGTTCATGGGATCGATATGTCGTCTGAGGAGCGGGATGACGGGCTCTGCGCGGCATCGATCACCTTCGTTTCAATCCAGCGAATCGGTCTGCGTTCCTAATTTGCCATGCAGCATTGACAGTTGGGGTCGCCACAGTTGCGGTCGCCGCGCTCATTCTTCAGCCAGGACGGTGAGTTGGACGACGCTTGCAACACCTGGGTAGGTGAACCCATCGTCTGCCGGGTGGACGATGCCGTGCTCATCGGCGCCCGTATTGGGTCCGGGCTGGCGCGGTGCCTGATTGGATCCTGCTCCTGGCGCCTCGTCCGTTTCGGTGCCCGCATCCCACAGTGTGACTGCGGAAGTCAGATCGCCCGCTGCCGGCTCCTTGCCATTGAACAGCTCGATGCCCTTCGGAGCCGGAGCGAAGAATTTGTCGTTCGACTGGACGAACATCGACGCGAACACGAGGCGATCGCCGGGCTCGGCTTTGACCGTCAGCGGTAGCCCAGGGACGAACATGTCTGCTGTAGCCACGCCGTCCACGTTCTTGATGGCCGCAAGCAAAGCCGACGCGTCGCCGTCCTCAGCGAGGCTTTCGAGCGAGCGGTCGCCTGGCTGGTTCGGCGTAAAGAGCTTCGCGTCGCCTCTGACGACGGCATAGAGCCCGGGCGCGATCGGGGCAGAGGTCGTCTTGCCGTCAGGCAACGCCAGCGTGGTGGCGTCGCTCACATTTCTGATCGTGACGGTGAAGGTCCTGGCGTCGGCAGCGAGTGCCTCGGTGATGAACGCCGTCGGCATTGTCGCCGCGGCCAGCGTCATCAGGGCGATGGCTTTCAGTAGGTGGTCGCGCATGTTTCGCCTTCCTTCTTTGCAGCTCGGGCCAGCCGGTTGATCGTGCTAAATAGCTACTGCGAAAGTGTCGGCGCATCCAATGTTTGCTGGGCATGGTTTTGATGGTTGGGGCGCATCGCGGGCGCTTCGAGGTGACCCCACACCGTTCCATCCCGCAGTTCAAAGTCCCATGAGGCGGCCAGTCAATGGCACCCCTTCGTCCGACGCTTTCACGCCGTCGAGAGGAAGAATGTGCGCGACAACAGATAGTGGCTTTCGGAGGCGGAGCCATTATCGGAACGCTCGGCGGGCTGCGACTCCCATGCACCAAGTGATTCCGCTTCATTATTGCGGCCTCCCATCATTCGGCAGCGAGGTCGAACATTACAGGTTCCGGGAGCGTAACCTCGTCGATCGTCGTCGACGCGACGCCCTTCGGCAACCGCCATCCCTTGACCAGCCCATAGATGGCGGGGATCACCACCAGGGTCAGGAGGGTGGACGAGATCATGCCACCGATCATCGGCACGGCGATGCGCTGCATTACTTCCGAGCCGGTGCCCGTGCTCCAGAGGATCGGGATCAGGCCCGCCATGATGGCAACGACGGTCATCATCTTGGGCCGCACGCGTTCCACTGCGCCGAGCATGATCGCCTCATAGAGATCCGTCCGGACGAACGGCTGTTTGTGCGCGTCCCGTTCCGCCTTCACTTCGGCCATGGCCTGCTCCAGATAGATCAGCATGACGACGCCCGTCTCCGCGGCGACGCCGGCGAGCGCGATGAAGCCGACCGCGACAGCCACCGACATGTTGAAGCCCAGCCACCACATCAGCCAGATCCCGCCGACAAGGGCAAATGGCAAGGACAGCATGACGATCAACGTCTCGGTAAGCGCCCGGAAGTTGAAAAAGAGCAGCAGGAAGATGATGAGCAGCGTGACGGGCACGACGATTTTCATCCGCGCCGCGGCTCGCTCCAGATATTCGAACTGCCCGCTCCAGGCGACCGAATAGCCGGGCGGCAGCTTCACTGTCGCCGCGACGGCCTTCTGGGCGTCGGCGACATAGCCGCCGAGATCCCGGCCGTTGATGTC
>NZ_SUEG01000024.1:0-38972 GCF_005063415.1 Mesorhizobium sp. | reverse complement strand
TGATGTCGACGAAGATGTAGGTCGCAAGCTGGCCATTCTCGGTGCGGATCGAGGCCGCGCCGCGCGTGAGCTGGACTTTCGCCACCTCACCTAGCGGAATGCCGCCGCCACCGGGCAACGGCACTTCGACGTCGGTAGCGATCGACTGAGGACTCGAGCGCAGATCACGAGGGTAGCGGATATTGACCCCATAACGCTCGCGTCCCTCGCGCTCGAGGATCACACCATCACGCGGGGCGGCCCAAGTGATGGAAGTCAGGACTTGGCGGGTGCGGTCGATCGCTGCGATCACGTCGGGCGGGACCGCAAGGTTTTCGAGGCGCTGGCGTGCCCCGGCCGAGGCGCGGCCACTTCCGTTCAGGTCGGTAAGATATTGGGCGCTCGCCGCGGCGATCTCAGCCGAATACAGCCGCATCAGCGGCTCGCCTTTTTTGACCCGACCGCCAGTCGTGACATCGGCGACATTGTCGATGAAGGCATCGGAGCGCGTCGCGACCACCGTGATGCGGCGCTCATCGAGCTGCACGGTGCCGGGCACGCGCACCGGACGGACTATCACCTGCTCGGTGGCGACCTCCGAGCGGACGCCGGTCCGCTGCAGTTTGCCTGCCGCGACCTTGACTGTCGAACCGTCCTCATCCTCGCCCGCGAAGACGGGGATGTAATCCATCCCCATCGAATCCTTCTTCGGCGCCGGTGAGGTGTCGGGTAGGCCCATCGGATTGCGGTAGTACAAAATCCGCTTCGGTTCGCCGTTCGCAGGAGCAGTGGCAGCATTCGCAGCGGCGACAGGCGGCTTATCCTCGAAGCTCAGCTCCTCGCTCGCCAGAACAGGCAGGAAGTCCCGCCCATCGGCGGTCTTCTCCGGAGCTGCCGCGTAGGCTGGGAGGCCGTCCGGGTCGCGGTAGTAGATCACGGGTCCGGTGGGCGCAGGGTTGGCGCTCGCCGGACCCGTCGCAGTGCCTTCGAGCCAGGCGACAGCTTGCAGCCATGCATTGGCTGGCAGCGCGAGATTGCGCTGCCCCGCCCAATAGCCTCCAGCCCCCGCCGCCAAAATGGCGGCGAGGATGAGGCCAGTACGGCCTGCGCGACTCATGGCGTCGCCTTGAATTCGAGCTTGTTCTCGAGTGAGCCGGTTTCACCCTGCACCTTGGCGCCAATCGACAGGCGGTAGCCACCTGGCATTATCAGATTGGCCTTGAACTGATAGATGCCAGGCTCTGTCGAGGGCAACGCCTCGATTGGCGCCGTCATCATCTCCATACCGTCCGGCGCCATGTCGACGCGCTTGGCAAAAATCACCGCGTCGGGCACCACCTTGCCGGAGCGCTTGTCGATGAGGCGGATGGCGACAATCGCGCCATCGCCGTTCTTGATCGCGCTTTGAACGAGTTGAAACTCATAGTCGTCGATCCCGGCCCAAGCCTTCGAATTGGCACCGCCGATAGCGAGACTGATCAGCGCCGCGGCTGCGACGTGCTTCGCATTGCAAAAGTTCATTGTCAGATTTTCCCAAATTTCATCATTTGGCCGCGCGGAGTGCACGGCAGGTTCGTGGCCAGGCTTATGCCAAAACCACGGTCTCTCGCCGCGAGGCCTTCAGCCGCGCGGCGACAAACGGCTCCGATGAGCCGTCGATGAATTCAGGTTCGTGGAGGTCTGGGAGGCGGCGGATTAGGCAGGAGATCCCGTCCAACGCTATTGCCAGGCGCGATCACGTCAGCCGCAGACAGCCGGGTCAGCGTGATTGCTGCGGTCGTCGACGCGCTCGGAAAGCACTTGGCGACACACAGGGTCGCGAGGGGACAGGACTTCTGGCAATCGGGGAATGGTTGCTGCTTCTGGTCCGAAGGGCACGGCATGCCGTCCGGCATGGATGCCATATCCGCCACCGTCGCTGCCGGGTCGACTACCATCATCGCAGCGGACGGTGTCACCATCGGCGCTGTGAGAATACTCACAACGGCCAGAATCGAAAGCAGGCGGGGGAGTAAGGTCCAGAACTTCACCCGAGCTCTATGGCATATGGTGCGGTGCAAGAAAAGGGCCGCGAGAGCTCACGTTTCCGTCAGGTGATACGGCCAATCGTTCAGGTCACATGACCTACGTGTCCGTCGCGATGCCCTGACGCAGGCTACTTTTCAACGATCTCTAAGTGGTGCGGGTGGTCGGGCTCGAACCGACACTCCTTTCGGAACTGGATTTTGAATCCAGCGCGTCTACCAATTCCACCACACCCGCATGCGACCACCAAGTTCGTTCGCGGTGTTGGCGAGGCCCCGCGACTCCTGTGTGGCTCCTGGGCCGCGTATGTGCCACAAGGTATTCCATGAAGTCCAGAGCGATTTCCCAGCGAAATTCGCGCCGTCTTATTCGCTCTGAACCGACCGGTCCAACCTAGCCATTGGTACCCCGCTCCTAATTCGATCCTCGTTTGCTCAGCATGACCTGAAGGCCTAGTTTGTTTCACAGGCTAATGGCCTACCACAAGGTTGCACGAGCGCCGTCGTCCGTCCCGATCCGAACACCGCGATGGCACAGAATCAGACGAAGTTGAGCGCCGAGAACGCCAGCCTTTCGCCGGCGCAGGTCGACGACCTCTTCCAACGGATGGCCGCACAGCGTGTCGCCGCCATGGGCATCGGCGGCTCGGATTAACTAGGCATAAATTTAATTCACTAGCGTTCCTCCGGCGGCCGAATTTTGCGGAACGTCACGAGAAGAAGAATATCATAGACGATTTTCAAGGCTCCAGCGATGAGGAGCGGCCAGCCAAAGCCGGAAACGGCAAGCAGCGAGCCGGCCAGCATCGGACTCGCCGCCGATGCGAGGCTGCGTGGCACGGCGGTGACGCTCGCTGCCGCGGCACGCTCGCCCGGCGTCACCACCGCCATCACGTAAGAGGTGCGGGTCGGCACGTCCATCTGCGATAGCGCACTCCGGATCAGCAGAAGGACGATCACCGGAGCGAGGCTATGCATGAACGGAGTGAGCAACAGGCAAAGGCTCGACGGCAGGTGGGTGAACACCATCGTGTTCACCAGCCCGATCCGCCTGGAGATTTGAACCGCCACCAGATACGACACGGCTGAAAGTACGCCCGTGCAGAAGAAAATTGCGCCTGTGGTAGCGAGGGACAAACCAAAGGTTTGATAAAGCCACAGTGCCAGCAGGGACTGAACCACAAGGCCGCCCGCAAATGCATCCAGGCTGAAGAGCGCGGCCAATGTGAGGACGATGGTCCGAGACTTGCGCAAGGGCTCCGCCGGCGGCGCATCCGCGTCGAGCGATGCGTCGGGCAGCCGCCGATACAGGAGCAGCGATCCGACCCCAAGCAAGGCATACAGCAGGAAAGCAAGCTGAAGGGCCTGTTTGATTTCTATCCCGACCAGGTGTCGCAGCAGGTCGGGGGCGCCGGCCGCCAGAGCGCCGACAGCCCCAATGATGGAGCCGACAACGCTGTAGCGGGCAAACAGCGCGGTTCGATCACGATCGGTGACGCTGTGCGCAAGTTCCGCATGTTCGAGTGGCAGAAACACGCTCACGTCGCCGGAGGACGGGTTCAACGTTCCGACGAACGCGACCACGAGCAGCGGCCAGAAGTCGTGGACGAACGCAAAGGCAAGTCCGGTCAGAATCATCAGGCCTGCTGCCGCGATGAGCAGCGAGCGGCGCGAGAAACGGTGTGCGACGGCCCCGACGCCGAGCGTGAGCGCCGCTGATCCCGAAAGCGTTGCCGTGGCGAAGATCCCGATCTCGAAGGCGTTGAAGCCGAGCGCCGCCAGATAGGCGGGAAGCAAAAGACTGACAAGTCCGTCGCCAAACGCCCGTAATCCCCGCGACGCCAGCAAATGGGAAGCCGCCGGGCCGGCACCGGAAGGCAGGAGCGCAAATGTTCGCTCCGGCACTTGCAACGCTTCCGTCGGCCTTCGAATTGTCAACACGCCTCCTGCATGGCAGGCCGACCGCGAGCTTAGATCGAACCCATGGCGACGCCGTAAAGAACACCCAATGTCGAACAGGCCAGCAAGACCGGGATCATGCCGACCTTGAAACGGAATACCGCTACCAGCGCGCCGAGCGTCAGGACCAGTGACGGGATATTGATGGAGTTGAACACCGGTACGTCCAGGCTCATGCCCAGCCAGCTCAAATCATGCAGTTCGCGGAACAGGACATGAAGCGCGAACCATACCGCCAGGTTCAGGATCACACCAACCACCGCTGCCGTGATGGCAGACAGCGCTGCGGACAAGGCCTTGTTGCTGCGCATCGTCTCCATGAACGGCGCGCCGAGGAATATCCACAGGAAGCACGGGACGAAGGTTACCCATGTCGTGAGAAGGCCGCCGAGCGTTCCAGCGACCACCGGGCTGAGCACGCCCGGCGCCCGGTAAGCTCCCATGAAGCCGACAAACTGGGTGACCATGATCAATGGACCGGGCGTCGTCTCGGCCATGCCGAGGCCGTCCAGCATCTCGCCCGGCTTCAGCCAGCCATAGTGCTCGACACCCTGCTGAGCGACATAGGCGAGGACCGCATAGGCCCCGCCGAAGGTGACCATCGCCATCTTGGAGAAGAAGATCGCGATATCGGTGAAGACGTTGCCTTGCCCGAGGAATGCAAGCAGCGCGAGGACCGGGACCACCCACAGCAGCAATCCCACCCCGGCCACCTTGAACCCCCACCCGGCGGAGGGCCGTGCATGCGCCGGTACCCCTTCGCCAAGTGCGGAGTCGGCATCGTCGACCTGCTTGCCGCCAACCTTGTCATGTCCGTTGCCCGATTTGAAAGCAGCCCAGCCTGCCCTACCCCCGATGTAACCGATCCCAGCTGCGATCAGAATGACCAGCGGGAAGGGCGCCCGGAAGAAGAACAAGGCAATGAAGGCGGCGGCGGCGAGGCCGACCATCACATTGTTCCTGAGCGCCCGCCTGCCGATACGCAGCACCGCTTCGAGCACGATGGCCAGAACGGCCGCCTTCAGGCCGAAG
This sequence comes from Mesorhizobium sp., assembly GCF_005063415.1. Classification (GTDB taxonomy): domain Bacteria; phylum Pseudomonadota; class Alphaproteobacteria; order Rhizobiales; family Rhizobiaceae; genus Mesorhizobium. The sequence goes on along the minus strand of NZ_SUEG01000024.1, from coordinate 33,978 downwards.
AAGAGCGCCTGGACGGCGCCGACATTGCCGAAGATCGCGTAAATCCAGCTCAACGCCATGATGGCGATTACGCCGGGCAGCACAAACAGGATTCCGGCCACGAGACCGCCTTTGGTCTTGTGCATGAGCCAACCGATATAGATCGCTAGTTGCTGTGCCTCCGGGCCTGGCAGCAGCGTGCAGTAGTTGAGCGCATGCAGGAATCGGGTCTCGCCGATCCAGCGTTTTTCCTCGACGATGATGCGATGCATCATGGCGATCTGGCCAGCCGGGCCGCCGAAGCTGAGCATCGCCACACGAGCCCATACGCGCGTAGCGTCAGCGAACGAAACGCCGTGGTCGTGGGCATCGGCCGGAGACCGCGTCGTCGAGACGGTCTGCTCCAGATTGGCCATTGCTTGCGTCCTTTCGGTCATCCGCGTTTCTTGCGGAAATACTGGTAGAGGTTGTCGAAGACAGGAGCGCCCTGCGCGATTCGTTCCTCGTCGCTCTCATTCGCCATGGCTATGCCGGCAATCAGGCTGGCAATTCCTGTCGCCTCCTCGCGGCCGAACTTGTTGTCCTTCAGGTCGATATCATGGACGATCTCGGCGATGGCCTGCAGCGCCGGGTCGTTGATTGCAGCGCGGGTAAGCAGAACTTCGAAGCTGCAGCGATCGCCCTCATGGGTGATTTCGCCTTCGAACATGTCGAAGCGCAATTCCCCTTCCTTTGGCACGTATCCCTTGCCCGCCACGAAGCGGATGATCGCGTCGGCATCGATGAAACGACGGATCAGCCAGCTGCAGGCAATACGGTCGACATGCACGTCCCGGCGCGTGACCCAGATCCGGCCTTTGAGTTCGGCTGGCTCGGCCGCCCTCTTGGGTTCGTTGGTCATGACGTTGTTCCTTGCAATCTGTGCCTCCAGTTCGGCGATCAAACCCTCGGCTGTGAGGCGACCGCTAGCGCCGAAAAAGTCGATCGTCACCACTTCAGCGAGCCGCTTGCGCAAGCGACCAAGCTGCGAGCGCGCTTCCGCTAGTTTTTCCGACGTCGCGTCCGCCTTGATCCCGACGGCAAGATCGCGTGCGTCGTTGACGATCTCCGCATAGTCGGCATCACGGGCCGTGTCGAACAGCGCCCGGACTTGGGCATCCCATAAACCATCGACGAGGCGCGCCTCGCACATCATGGCCTCGCCGCCGCCAGCGACGATCTCCTTCAGAAGCCATTCGAAATCCTCCTGCATCTCGGCATTGGCCGGCAGGGCGTAAACGGTGCTTTTGACTGCGACCGCGCCGATGCCTTGCAACCGTCGCCAGATCTTCACCCGGAAGTAGGCGGGCTTGCTTGGCAGTTGATGGATCAGAAGCAGCCAGCGCTGCTCCTGCGATTGCCCCTCACTCATAAGTGAACCGTATCACGAACAAAATGAAATGCAACACTTGTATCATTTTTCATTTGAGCATAGCGTTCGCTTCCTCAAGGATGGGCCGTGCTGCCGAGCGAGGGAACCCGATGCCACACCAGATCATGCCGCTGCCGTTCAAGCCGCCGAGGCTCGTCGGCCTGTCCGAACGGTTGTTGGCCAGCCATTACGAAAACAATTACGGAGGTGCCGTTCGTCGCCTCAACGCCGTCGAACGGCGGCTCGACGATCTCGATTGGAACACGGCGCCCGTCTTCGACATCAATGGGTTGAAGCGCGAGGAGTTGGTTGCCGCCAATTCGGCGATCCTGCACGAAATCTATTTTGATGGGCTGGGTGGCTCCGGCGATGCCGGAGGGGAACTCGCCGCCGCACTGGAACGCGACTTCGGCAGTGTGGCCGCATGGCGCGCCAAGTTCATGGCATGCGCAAAGGCGCAAGCCGGCGGTTCTGGATGGACCTTGCTGACCTGGTCGGAGCATCGCGATCGGCTGACGATCCAGTGGGCGGCGGATCACACCAACTGCCTCGCTGGCGGCATACCGATCCTCGCGCTCGACATGTACGAACACGCCTATCATCTCGATTTCGGCGCGAAGGCCGGCGCCTATGTCGACGCCTTCATGAAGAACATCCATTGGGACCGGGTTGCTCTCCGCCACCGGCGAGCGGTTGCGCCGCGCGATCCCGCAGCGAGGGCTGAATCGGTCGAAAGGATTCAGGCAGTCGCGCCGGAGGAGTTGCGCGTGCGCCTCGATCGGGGAGAGGATCTCGTTCTGCTCGACGTGTGCCTCGCCGAGGATCTGGCAAAACGCAGCGATATGCTGCCGGGAGCCAAGGTCCGTGCACCCGAAAAGATCGCCGACTGGGCGCAGGAACTGCCGAAGGACATGCCGGTGATCGTCTATTGCCTCTATGGATTCCAGGTCAGCGGCGACGCCGTCACCGAACTGCGCCGACGCGGCGTCGATGCCAGGGCGCTTTCCGGTGGCATTGCCGCCTGGCACGCGATCGGCGGCCCGACTGTCCCCTTGGTGATGAGCGAAGAAAGGATTGCGTCATGAAATGGGTTACCCGCGAACGTCCGGTCATCGACCGTATCGCTTGTCCCTGGCTGATTGCGCGCTTCATCGATAAGGAACCGGAGTTTCTCTTTGTGGCGCCGGATCAGGTCATCCATGTTGCCGAGGAAACCGGCGCGACGCCCTATGACGTGCCCGGCGTCGAGTTCACGCATGTCGGCAATGGCTGCAGTTTTGACACCTTCGTCTCGAAATATGGCCTCGAGCGCGACCCGGCGATAGTGACCATTGCCGCGATCGTGCGCGGCGCCGACACCGACCGGCACGATCTCACGCCGCAGTCGGCGGGCCTGCTCGCGATCTCCATGGGTCTGCGGGATGTGACACCCGACGATCACGAGGTGCTGAAGCACGGCTTCGTCATCTATGACGCGCTCTATGCCTGGGCATCGCGACGCAAGGCGGAGACCCACAGCTGGCCACCCGGCTCGAAGCCTACGGCCGCATGACCAATTGGGCAATGGGGCAGATCTCAAGGAGATATCCCATGCATGCAAAACTGATGATCGGCGCCATGGCGATGGCAATGTCAGCGCTGCTCCAGCCCGCCGCCGCGGCTCCTGACTGGCAGATGGTTGCAAAGACATTCGGCAAACCCGGGACCGAAATGCCCGACGGCGTCTATAGGGTCGGCCTGCCGCGAACTGACTTGAAAGTATCGCTCGACGGGGTGGCCCTTAAGCCGGGATTCGCCCTCGGAGGCTGGGTCGCGTTCGAACCGATGGGAATCCAGGCCATGGTCATGGGTGACATCGTCCTGACGCAGGACGAAGTGAATCCCGTCATGAAAAAGCTTGAAGAAAGTGGCATCGAGATCACCGCGTTGCACAACCACTTGCTGCGCTCGGAGCCGACGACCCTTTACATGCATATTTTCGGCGAGGGCGACCCCGTTGCGCTCGCGACGGCGCTTCATGCCGGGTTGGCGCTGAGCAAGACGCCGATGGAGAATGCCACGCCCGCTGCGGCACAGCCGAAGATCGCATTCGACACCGCCTCCGTCGACCAGGCCATCGGTCGCAAGGGCAAGGCCAACGGCGGCATCTACCAATTCACTATCGCGCGAGCCGAAACGATCACCGACGGCGGTATGACAATCCCTGCGTCCATGGGCAGCGCCATAGGCATTAATTTTCAGCCAACCGGAGGCGACAAGGCAGCGATCACAGGCGATTTCGTGTTGATCGCGTCGGAGGTCAACCCCGTGCTGCGTGCTCTGCGCGAGAACGGCGTCGAGGTAACGGCTTTGCACAGCCACATGCTCAACGAGCAGCCACGGCTCTTCTTCATGCATTTTTGGGCCAACGACGATGCCGTCAAGCTGGCGCGCGGCCTCAAGGCGGCTCTCGACAAGATGAACCTTGCAAATAATTAGCCCGCGCGGAATCGCAGGCGGACGCGAGCAATTTGTCCGGTTGGTGGACCTGCCTTCAATGATACGTGGAGCCCCAACCGTCGCGGCTAATTCGATGGTGACGGACTGAGTCGCCGTCCAAGTGCTACTGTCCATCGATCGACGCACGCGCGATAATGCCGATAACTAGCACGAACGGGTCGACGCGGAGCCGACGTTGCATGGATTGGGTTCAACTGTGCCTGCTCAGCGTGGCAGGGTTTCTAACCTGGGCGCTCAATACGATATCAGCGGGCGGTGGCGGTTTGCTGTTGATCCCAGCGGTGACGTTCCTCACGGGCAGCGCCGCGGTCGCTCCAGTGATCACCTTAACCGAACTCATCGGCAATCCGGTTCGGATCCTGGCGTTTCGTCGCGACGTCGATTGGAGCATCGTGCGCTGGTATTTGCCCGGCGCCATCACAGGGGGCGCGGCGGGCGCTTGGCTGTTCGCCAATGCACGGGCCGAATGGCTGCAGATCTTCATCGGCCTCTATCTGATCGGCGCCATCTTGGAATTCCGTGGCGGCGCGCGCGAGCGGAGCTATCGGGCCCGTCTTTGGTGGTTCTTGCCCGCCGGCCTGATCGTGTCCCTGCTCTCGGCCCTGATGGGCACCGTCGGCCCGGTGCTGAACTCGCTTTACCTGAACTATGGGTCCCGCAAGGAGACACTGGTCGCGACGAAGTCGGTAAATTCCTTCGTGACAGACATTGTCAAAGTCACGGTCTTTACCGGCCTGGGGGCATTCGGCGGCCAGGCGCTGGCTTTCGGCCTGGCGACCGGATTTGGTGCTGCGCTTGCGACGCTTGCGGCAAAACCTTGGCTCGAGCGGATGAGCGGACGGCAATTCCGGACGGCGGTCGTGATACTGATGGCCGTGAGCGGCATGCTGATGATCTGGAAGCAGCACGACCTCATCGTTGCGCTCTACCACGAGGTCAATATCCGCGGAGGGGAACTGCCTGCGATGGACGAAAATGGTCGGGGTTATATGAGGATCCCACTCGACGCGCTACCGGGATCGATTTGGGGCTCGTAACGTTCCGATCTGCCGCCGGCAGCTCAACTACGCCGCAGCCACAAAGGACTCCAGTGCCTTCGGGCTCTCGCCGCGTGCTCAGCCTGCCGCGACCCGCAGCAGGCCGCCGATCACGCCGCATTGGCTTCTCGCGCTTGGCCTCGGCAAATCGCGTGAAATTATCCTTGGTGAAGTCACGCGGATGCATATCCGTGAGGACCTCGTCGATCAGGAACGATTCTATATCGATCAGCTCGGGCTAGACGCCATAGGCAGAATGGGCGGACATGGTTATTCGACCACTCGCAACCAGTTCGACCTGCCAATCATGTCTCACGAGCAGTGGCTGGCACTAGAAAAGGCGCGCGAGGAGAAAGCTGACAACTTTGCCGTCGATCGGCTGTCAAAAGCCGCGGCGGATCCCAGCGCCCTGAAAGGTTGGCTCGATGCCCAATCGATTCTGCTCGATCTCGGCAACATATCGTGGAACATTCAAGCAATTCGACTACTCGGTAACTTTGGGACCTCAGTGCTCTGCTCGCGGGCGATGTTCCAAGACGCTGGCTACAGCCATCCAAACTTCGAACTGCGTATGCTTCACATCAACGACCGGCTGACGAATTCGCAGGTGAGCCACGACCTCGTTGCGTCATTTGAGACATGTCGTACGAGACCATAGGTCATTCATTTCGCCGACTTCCTCGTCCTGAAGGGCTGGTGATAAATTGCCTGACGAATAGAAGACTAAACCGTGGGGTTGCGCCACTGGTACTGGAGCCTGTCGAGATCAAAGCTCAGACCACTTGCCTGATCCATTAGCACGTCGAGGCGCCGCAGGCTGATGGATGCCATCGACGAATACCTTTTGTACGCCATTGGCGCCGCGAGCAGTCGCGGACGCGGCTCCTATTCTGCACCTAGACGACTTTGTGAGGCGTCAAGGGATGAAAAACTGATTTCATAAGTTATTGATTTTTCTGGCAGTTCGCCATCTCGCGACACTCCGTCGCATGGTAGACAAACCCCTTTTTGAGTCGAGCGCGTCTACCAATTCCGCCATAGGGGCTCAGGCCGGGCGGCCTGGATGGGCGCGGACTATACGGTTGGAGGCCTGTTCGTCAACTGGCCAATTCCCGACATCTGGGCTCGCTCAAGCCTCAGCCTTTCGATTTCGTGAAGCAGCTGCCATTGTGCAGCGCGGAAAATCTTTCTAGACAGGCGGCGCATGTCATTGAAGCGCACCTTGTCCGACGAGGTTGATGCGGGGCGCTTCCAAGTCTTGTTTGTACATGTCGTGATCCCAAGACCGCTACTGGTTTGGGCGTGCATTAGGAGTGCCGATGCTTCGCGGACTTTACGACTGGACCTTGTCGCTGGCGGCGAGCAAATCGGCCGAATGGTGGCTGGCCTTCATCGCCTTCGTCGAGAGCTCGGTGTTCCTGGTTCCGGCCGACGTGCTCTATCTGCCGATGGCGCTGTCGCGACCGGATCGCGCTTACCGTTATGCGCTGGTTGCCACCGTCGCCTCGGTGCTGGGCGGCATCGCCGGCTGGTTCATCGGCCATTATGCCTATGATGCGGTGGCGCGGCCGATCCTCGAATTTTATGGCAAATATGACGAGTTCGAGGCGATGCGCGTCTCTTCGGGTGTCGGCTTCATCATCCTGATGCTGGTCACCAGCGGCCTCGCCCATCTGCCGCCGATCAAGGTGGTGACGATCCTGTCCGGCGTCATCGGTGTTCCTTTGCTGCTGTTCATCGTGCTGGCAATCGTGGCACGCGGTGCTCGCTTCCTGTTTCTCGCGTGGCTCTTGCGCCGCTATGGCGAGCCGATCCGCCACTTCATCGAAAAGCGCCTTGGCCAGATTGCAGGCGCCGCCGCCGCTGCCCTGATTTTGCTCTATATCGTCGTCAAATACGCCGTCTGAACGGCATCGAACCGAATGGACTGAGTCCGATGACAGCGACCGTGAATCCCGATACCGGACGCCAGCGGCTGCGCACCGCCCTGTTTCTCGCTGTCGCCATGGCCGCCACAGTCGGCTCGGCGCTGGCCTTCCAGTATGTCGGCGGCTACATCCCCTGCAAGCTCTGCCTCGAGCAGCGCACGCCTTACTACGTCGGCGTGCCCTCGATGCTGCTGGCGGTGCTTGCGTCGGCTCTTCACGCGCCCGCCTGGGTAAGCCGTGGCCTGCTGGCCATTGGCGGCCTGCTGATGCTCTACGGCGTCTATCTCGGCGTTTATCACTCCGGCGTCGAATGGGCGTGGTGGCCGGGCCCGACCGATTGCACCGCAGCCGCCGGGCCGGTGGACACCGGCGGCAAGGGCGTGCTCGACGCTCTCGACAAATTCGTCCCGCCCTCCTGCGACAAGGCGGCGCTCCGCATCCTCGGCCTATCCTTGGCCGGCTGGAACGCCATCGCCAGCTTTGTCCTGGCAGTCGTCGCCTTCCGCGGAGCATTTGCCCGAGATTAGTCTAGCGCGGCGCGAGATCATCCAAGAATTCGGCAGGCTGAGTCGTATGAAGTGATTTTCGAGAACCGGAGCGGAGCGTACTAAAGTACGTGAGCACCGGAAGCGCAGAAAATCGCTTCAGACGGCCAGCCTCCCGAATTATCGGATGATCTCAAGGTTCGAGTTCGACATCCCAGTACAGATAATCCATCCAGCTTTCGTGCAGATGGTTAGGCGGGAACAGCCGGCCGTTATTATGCAAATCATGCACCGTCGGCTGATAGGGCTTCTGCAGCGGCCACATCTTGGCGTGGGCCGGCATCATGCCGCCCTTCCTCAGATTGCAGGGCGAGCAGGCAGCGACGACATTCTCCCAGGTCGTGGCGCCGCCGCGATGGCGAGGAATGACATGGTCGAACGTCAGATCGTCCGGCGTGCCGCAATATTGGCACTGGAAACGGTCACGCAGGAAGACGTTGAAACGGGTAAACGCCGGATGCCTCGACGGCTTCACGTAAGCCTTCAGGCTGACGACGCTCGGCAGCTTCATCGAAAAGGTCGGTGAAGAGACGGCGTGTTCGTATTCGGCGACGATGTTCACCCTCTCGAGGAACACCGCTTTGATGGCATCCTGCCAGGACCAGAGCGACAGGGGGTAATAGCTGAGCGGACGGTAATCCGCATTCAGCACCAGCGCTGGAAGCCCATCCGGAGATACGGCAACCGTCACGTCGTTGACCTCCTTCACCCTAGAACCGGTCGACGCGGATACTGTAAGCCCGACATGACAGGGATGTGAAGCGGATTGTCGATCATGCCGGGTCTCAAAAACGCATGATTTCAATGCTTTTTTGCGGATTCAGGCCGGAGGCGCGGCATCCCTGCCCTTCAATTCACGATAATAAGCCCAGAAAAGCCGCGATGCGACACCGCGCCACGGGCTCCATGATTCGGCAAGACGGATCAGCATTTTCTCCGGCGGACGCGGGTCGATGCCGAGCGCATGGCCGACCGCGCTCTGCAATGCAACGTCGCGCGCCGGAAAGATATCTGGGTGTCCGGCGGCAAACAAAAGGTAGACTTCAGCCGTCCACGGGCCGATGCCCGGTACCTTGGTCATGGCTGCGATCGCCTCGCTTGCATCGAGCTGGCAGAGATGATCGAGGTCGAGCCCGTCGGCCACCGCCTGGGCGACGGCAATCAGGCCGCGCTGCTTGGGCCGCGACAGCCCGGCCTGGCGAAAGATCGCCTCATCGGCGGCAAGGATCGCCTGCGGTGTCAGCGGATCGAGCAGTTTCGTCAGCCGGCCGAAGATGGCATCGGCACTCGCGCGGGACACTTGTTGTGAAACGACGATCGAAGCAAGGCTCCTGAACCCCGGCTCCGACAGCCTGAGCGGCACCTCGCCGGCCATGCCGCGCACCTTGTCCAGGCGCGGATCTAGCAGGCACAGCGCGTCCAGGCCTTCTACAATGTCATCAAGGTTGGCGATGCGTTGCATGTCTGCTTGTTCCAAAATCAAAAGTGCCGCACGCTTCGTCACGCGTCCCTCTGGACGCGCGACGCTGCCGGCGCAAAGTAGCAATTGGCGAAAGCGCCGCACAACCCGATTGCCGCCGGACAATGACACTGCTGACATTCCGCTTCGCGCCGAGCCCGAACGGCGAACTGCATCTCGGCCATGCCTATTCGGGCCTGCTCAACCGGAAAATGGCAAAGGCCAGGGGCGGACGCCTGCTGCTGCGCATCGAGGATATCGACACGACGCGCTGCACGCCGGAATTCGAGGCAGGCATTTTTCGCGACCTGAAATGGCTGGGGCTTGGCTGGGAGGAACCGGTGCGCCGCCAGTCCGAGCATTTTGCCGAATATCGGGCGATGCTCGAGCGGCTGATCAAGGAAGAGCTTGTCTATCCGGCTTTCATGAGCAGAAGTGAGATCCGCGCCTTTATCGCCGACAGCGAGAAGCGCGGCCGCGACTGGCCCCGCGACCCGGACGGCGTGCCGCTCTATCCCGCCGCCGACAAGGCGTTGACGGCGGGCGAACGCAAGCGGCGCATCGCCGAAAATGTGCCATTTGCTTGGCGGCTGGACGTCGATGCTGCAATAGCGCGCGCTGGCAAGGACCTGTCATGGGCCGAATACACGGACGAGACGCTCTCCGCGACGCGTCGTGTCGAAGCCCATCCGCAGGATTGGGGCGACGTTGTCGTGGCGCGCCGCGAAATCCCGACCAGCTATCATCTCGCCGTCACCATGGACGACGCGCTGCAGGGCGTCAGCCATGTCGTGCGCGGCCAGGACCTTTATTCCGCGACCAGCGTGCAGCGGCTGCTTCAGCAACTGCTTGGGCTGCCGCAGCCGGCCTATTTTCACCATCGCCTGATCCTCGGCCCGGATGGACGAAAACTGTCGAAGAGCCTTGGCGATACCGGCCTTGCCGCCCAGCGTAAGGCGGGCGCATCGCCCGCCGACGTCAAGCGGCTGGTCGGTCTCTAGACTAGACCGGTGAGCTGACGGCCATCAACGGCGCTCCTTCAATTCAAATGACTCTATGGATCAACCGTTTGGTTTTGCTTGCCGGCCCGAACGGCATTAAGCAGTCGCCACAGTCGATCCCTCACCCGAATTCACCGCGGCCTCCGGAAAATGCACAGCCTCAAGCGGTTCATCCCCGCCTCTTTCGTCGTCCTGTGGGCGACCGGCTTCATCGGCGCGCGCTATGCCATGCCGTGGGCGGAGCCCTTTACGTTCCTGGCGGCGCGCTTTGTCCTGGCCGCAATCCTGCTTGTCGCTTTGATGGCCGCGCTTGGTTCGAGCCGCGCCACCCGCGACGAGGCGCTGCACGCGGCCGGCGCCGGCATCCTGATGCATGGGGTGTATCTCGGCGGCGTGTTCTGGGCCATCCACCGGGGCATGCCCGCCGGGCTTTCAGCCTTGATCGTCGGCCTGCAGCCGCTGATCACGGCGGTGCTCGCCGGCCGGCTTCTGGGCGAGGCCATCCTGCCGCGCCACTGGGCCGGTCTCGGCCTAGGGTTGATCGGCGTGGTGATCGTGCTTTGGCCGAAGCTCGGCGCGCTCGGCGGCGGCGTGACGGCCGAGACGCTGGTCGCCTCATTTGTCTCCGTACTCGGCATGAGCGCCGGCACGATCTGGCAGAAGCGTTTCGCCTCCGGCGGCGATCTGGTGGCTGCCACGTTCTGGCAATATGTCGGCGGCGCATCGGTGATGGCTCTGGCCTCGCTCGCCTTCGAGACCCGAACGGTCATCGTCAATGGCGAACTGATCTTTGCTATGGCCTGGCTCGTGCTGGTGCTATCGATCGGCGCCATCTTCCTATTGATGGTGATGATCCGCGACGGCGAGATGTCGAAGGTCGCCTCGCTGTTTTACCTCGTGCCGGCCGTCACCGCGGTCATCGCCTGGGCATTGTTCGGTGAGCAATTGAGCCCGCTCCAGATCGCCGGCATGGCGATCGCGACGCTCGGCGTCGGGCTGGCGACGGCTCAGCCGCCGACGCGGGCACGCGCCTCTAAATAGCGGCTGATCGCGGCGTTGAGCTCGCCACCGAGGATGAAGATCGCCGAGACTATATAGAGGAAGACGACGGCGATCATGATCGAGGCGAGGCCGGCATAGGTCGTCACATAGGACGAGAAATGGTCGAGATAGGCGGCGAAGATGGTCGACCCGATGAGCCAGCCGACCAGCGTGAAGATGATGCCAGGCACGATCGAAACGAAGCGGCGCTTGCCGGCCGGCAACCAGAAATGCACGGCGAACAGACCGCCGATGATGACGACCGAGGCGATGACGTAACGCCACAGCGTGATCGTGCCCATATAGGGTTTTATCCATTCGAAATGCGACTCGGCCAGCCGTGCCAGCAATGGCGCGAAGACCAGCAGCACGCTGATCGCCAAAAACCCGGCCGTCGCGATCAGCACGAAGATGATGCTCTGCACCCGCCGATAGATGATGCCGCGCGTTTCCGAGACACGATAGGCCCGGTTGAGCGAGGTGCGCAGCGCCTCGATGCCGTTCGAGGCGAAGTATCCGGCAAGCACGATACCGTAGGTCAACAGGTCGCTGCGCCGGACGGTAAGCACGTTGAGCACTTCGCGCGCGATCGGTTTGGCGATCTGCTCGGGCCATGTGTCGAACACAAGGTGCACGGCGGTGTCGGCGAAAGCCTGCGCGCCGAAAAAACTCGCCAGCGTCGTGGCGAAGATCAGGAAAGGAAAAAGCGCCATCAGCGCGGTGATCGCCAGATGGCTGGCCATTGCCCAGCCGTCGTCGGTGTTGAAATGGCCGAGCGCGTCGTAGAGCACGCGTTTGAGGGCTACGATCTTCCGCAACAAGAACCGCGTTCCCTTCGATTGTCCCGACGCCGCGAATATGGGAAGGGTTTGCGGTAAATGACAACCCTAGGTCAAACCACCAGTCCTCCCGGAGAAGAGTTGCGCACCATCATTGTCACAGGTGCCTCTTCCGGAATAGGCGCCTATTGCGCCCATGCTCTTAAGAAGGAAGGCTGGCGGGTGTTCGCAACGGCCCGAAAGCCCGAAGATATCGCCGCGCTCGAGGCCGACGGCATCGAGGCCTTTTATCTGGACTACACCGAGCCCGGATCGATCGAGGCGCTGGTAGCGTCGGTGCTGGAACGGACCAGCGGCCGGCTCGATGCGCTCTTCAACAACGGCGCCTACGGACAGCCCGGCGCCGTCGAGGACCTGCCGGTCGAGGCTTTACGGCAGCAGTTCGAGGCCAATGTCTTTGGCTGGCATGATCTCACTCGCCGTGTCGTACCGGTAATGCGCGGCCAGGGCCATGGTCGTCTCGTTCATTGCTCGTCGATCCTCGGCCTTGCGCCGCTGCCGTTTCGCGGCGCCTACTCGGCATCGAAGCACGCTATCGAAGGGCTGATGTTGTCCCTCTATCAAGAACTCCGGGGCAGCGGCATCCATGTTTCGCTGATCGAGCCGGGAGCGGTGAAATCGAAGATCGCCACCAACAGCCTCCCCTGGTTTCTGGCGAATATCGATCACGAGAATTCCGTTCATCGCCTCGCCTATGCGGCGCAACTCAAACGGCTGCGGGCCGGCGGCAGCACATCGCGGCTGAAGCCCGGGCCGGAGGTGGTTTATGCCGCCTTGCGCCATGCGCTTCTGTCGCGGCGCCCGCGCCCGCATTATGTGGTAACGGTGCCGGCCAGGATCGGCGCGATCCTTAAACGGATCGTGCCGTCATCGGTACTCTACCGTCTGCTCGCCAAACGCGCCTGAACGCAATTCAACTGGGACACACCATGGCAACCGTCTTCAACATCCTCGCCGTTCTCGTCATGGTCGCCGTGGTGATCGTGCTGATCCGCGGCCTCATCAACATGATGCGCGGCGGCTCCAGCATGACCTCCAACAAGCTGATGCAGACGCGCGTGCTGTTGCAGTTCGTGGCCTTGGTGCTGATCATGCTGGCGGTGTATTTCACCCGTAAGTGACGCACCAGCCAGCACCGGGAGGTAACCCGTGGTCAAGCTCAACAAGATCTACACCCGCACCGGCGACGATGGCACCACCGGCCTCGGCTCTGGTGAGCGGCGGCTGAAATCCGACCTTCGCATCGACGCCTACGGCACCGTCGACGAGGCCAATGCCTGCATCGGCATGGCCCGCATTCATACAGCGGCAGTAAATCCGGCGATCGATGCGATGCTCGGCCGCATCCAGAACGACCTTTTCGATCTCGGCGCCGATCTGGCAGTCCCCGATAATGGCAAGCCGCTCGACTACGAGCCGTTGCGCATCATCGCCTCGCAGACCGACCGCATCGAACAGGACATCGACCTCCTCAACAAGGACCTTGAGCCGCTCAAATCCTTCGTGCTCAACGGCGGCACGCCGGCAGCGGCTGCCCTTCACCTCGCCCGCACGGTGGCCCGCCGCGCCGAGCGCATCATGGTGGCGCTGTCGCAAGATCCAGACGAGCACGTCAGCCGCGAGGCGATAAGATACATCAACCGTGTCTCGGACTTTCTGTTCGTCGCCGCACGCGCGGTCAATGACAATGGAAATGCCGACGTGCTATGGGTTCCCGGCAAGAACCGCTGAATCCGCCGGAAGCGGGAGAGGCCCGATGTTCATCCCGCTTTACGACACCAACCGGCTGCGGCACATCAAGCAGCAATATGTGACGATCAGCCTGATCGCGCTAAACGTGTTGATCTACTTTGTCACAACTCTTGGCGGGGAGGACTTCGCTAACGCCGCGGTACTGGGCCTCGGCTTCATCCCGTCTGTTGTGCATGACAGCGTCGAGCTCGCTCCGCAATTTGTCGTCATTCCGGAGAGCCTGAGCTATCTGACCTATTCCTTCCTGCACGCCGATATCTTCCACCTCGGCGGCAACATGCTGTTTCTGTGGGTGTTCGGCGACAATGTCGAGGATGCGCTCGGCCATGTCCGTTATCTCGTCTTCTACCTGCTTTGCACCATTGCCGGCGCTTTCTTCCAGGGCTTGGTGGCCTGGGATTCGCAAGTGCCGCTGATCGGCGCGTCGGGCGCCATCGCCGGTGTCGTCGCTGCCTATCTGATCCTTTATCCGCGCGTGAAGGTATGGGTGCTGGTCTTCGCCCGCATCCCGTTGCGCATCCCGGCCTTCGTCCCGCTCATCCTGTGGATCCTGTTCCAGATCTTCATGTTTGCCCAGGGAGGCGAGGATCAGGTTTCCTGGGCCTGCCATATTGGCGGCATCATCGCCGGAGCCGTGCTGGTGCTTGTCTTGCGCAGCCGCGGCGTGCCACTGCTCGCCGCTGCGGATGAAGAGACTGTGGTGGTTGCCGGCCAGGTGCCTGTAGCCGTGGAGCCGGCGCCAAGCGACCCACAGCCTGCGCAGCCGGCGCCGCGATGGGGCCGGGGGACCGGTTCCGGTCCGGACTGAACCGATTTGAGTGCTTCGCCGAGGATCCGAGTGCGCCCGGATATTGACGCGCGGGGTCGCCGCAACTACGGAAGCGCCACCCTACTGGCGTGGCGAAGACCAGAATTCCGTCCGGAATGTCGGCTTTCGACAACTCTGAAGAGGTGCACGCTGCTATAGCGCGCCCGACGAGCGTGAAGAGACTATCGTGAAAGAGGTGACAGGCAAATGAAGATCCTTGTGCCCGTGAAGCGGGTTGTGGATGCGAACGTCAAGGTCCGGGTGAAGGCGGACGGTTCGGCGGTGGAACTCGCCAACGTCAAGATGGCGATGAACCCGTTCGACGAGATCGCGGTGGAAGAGGCGATCCGGCTGAAGGAGGCTGGCAAGGCCGAAGAGATCATCGTCGTGTCGATCGGGCCGCAGCAGGCACAGGAGACCTTGCGCACCGCGCTCGCCATGGGCGCCGACCGCGCCATCCTGGTCAAGACCGACGAGCAGACCGAGCCGCTGGGCGTCGCCAAGGTGCTGAAGGGCGTCGTAGAGGCAGAACAGCCCGGCCTGGTCATTCTCGGCAAGCAGGCGATCGACGATGATTCCAACCAGACCGGCCAGATGCTGGCCGCACTTCTCGGCTGGGCGCAGGGCACCTTCGCCTCCAAGGTCGTGCTCGACGGTGACAAGGCCACGGTGACGCGCGAGGTCGATGGCGGCCTGCAGACGCTGGAACTGAAGATGCCGGCAATCGTCACGGCCGATTTGCGGCTGAACCAGCCTCGCTACGCGTCGCTGCCCAACATTATGAAGGCCAAGAAGAAGCCGCTCGACGAGAAGAGCCCTGCCGACTACGGCGCCGACGTCAAGCCGCGGCTGAAGGTGATCAAGACCGAGGAGCCGGGCGGCCGCAAGGCGGGCGTCAAGGTCAAGAGCGTCGCCGAACTGGTCGACAAGCTGAAAAACGAAGCCGGCGTGCTGTAAGGCCAGGAAGGGATAAAAAATGACAATTCTTCTGATTGCCGAACACGACAACGCGGCGCTTTCCGACCAGACTGCCAAGGCGCTTTCGGCGGCGCTGCAGATCGGTTCGGACGTGCATGTGCTGGTTGCCGGCAAAGGTGCCAAGCCGGCAGCGGACGCCGCCGCTAAGCTCAAGGGCGTGAGCAAGGTGTTGCTCGCCGAAGCCGACGAACTGACCGAGCGTCTCGCCGAACCGCTGGCGGCACTCGTCGTTTCGCTTGCTGAGCCATACGAGACGATCATCGCGCCGGCGACCTCGTCGGGCAAGAACGTCGCGCCCCGCGTGGCGGCGCTGCTCGATGTCGCCCAGATATCGGAAATCATCGAAGTCGTGTCGCCCGACACCTTCAAGCGGCCGATCTATGCCGGCAACGCCATCCAGACGGTGCAGTCGAGTGACGCCAAGAAGGTCATCACAGTGCGCACTGCTTCCTTCCAGGCAGCACCCGAGGGCGGTTCCGCGCCGGTCGAGACGGTCCAGGCGGCGGCCAATCCCGGCCTATCGAGCTTTGTCGAGAACAAGCTCTCTGAGACCGACCGTCCAGAGCTGACCTCGGCCAGGATCATCATCTCGGGCGGCCGTGCGCTGGGCTCCTCCGAGAAGTTCCAGGAGGTAATTCTGCCGGTCGCCGACAAGCTCGGTGCGGCGGTTGGCGCATCTCGCGCCGCCGTCGATGCCGGCTATGCGCCGAACGACTGGCAGGTCGGCCAGACCGGCAAGGTGGTAGCGCCCGACCTTTATATTGCCGTCGGCATCTCCGGTGCCATCCAGCACCTTGCCGGCATGAAGGATTCGAAGGTGATCGTTGCCATCAACAAGGACGAGGAAGCGCCGATCTTCCAGGTCGCCGACTACGGCCTCGTCGGCGACCTCTTCGTCATTCTGCCGGAACTGCAAAAGGCGCTTTGACGCCTTCTGCCAAAGCGTATTAAATTGTGAGGGGTGGGGTAGACGAAGTCGCCCCGCCCTTTTAGTTTGCACTGCACAAAAAATGGGCCGCAAAGGCCTCGACGGGATCGGGTAATGAGCAAGATCGAGACGATCGGCATCATCGGCGCGGGCCAGATGGGTGGCGGCATCGCCCATGTGTCGGCGCTGGCGGGCTATAAGGTGCTGGTTTACGATATTTCGCCCGACCGCATCGAAAAGGGCATCGCCACCGTCAGCGGCAACATGGCCCGTCAGGTCGGCTCCGGCAAACTCGAGGAAAAGCTGCGCAATGAGGCGATGGCGCGCATTTCGGCGGCACCGGCCATGGCCGACCTTGCGGGCGCCGACCTGGTGATCGAAGCGGCGACCGAGGACGAGACGGTCAAGCGCAAGATCTATGCCCAGCTCTGCCCGCAGCTCAACCCCGAGGCCATCCTGGCGACGAACACGTCATCGATCTCGATCACGCGGCTGGCTTCGCAGACCGACCGGCCGGAACGCTTCATCGGCATACATTTCATGAATCCGGTTCCGGTGATGAAGCTGGTCGAACTGGTGCGCGGCATCGCCACCGAGGACCAGACTTTCGAGGCGGCAAAAACCTATGTGAAGCAGCTCGACAAGACGATCACCGTCTCGGAGGATTTCCCGGCGTTCATCGTCAACCGCATCCTGCTGCCGATGATCAACGAGGCGATCTACACGCTCTATGAAGGTGTCGGCTCGGTCGACGCCATCGATACCGCCATGAAGCTCGGCGCCAACCATCCGATGGGGCCGCTGCAGCTTGCCGATTTCATCGGGCTGGATACCTGCCTGTCGATCATGCAGGTGCTGCATGACGGCCTGTCGGATTCAAAATACCGCCCCTGCCCGCTGCTGGTCAAATATGTCGAGGCCGGCTGGCTCGGCCGCAAGACCGGGCGCGGCTTCTACGACTATCGCGGCGAGCATCCCGTTCCGACGCGCTGATCCTTATCGCTACCAGCGCACGAAAAGCCGTCCACCGAGCGCCCCGAGCACGGCAAGGATGGCGACCGCAATCGTATACCAGGTGCCGACGAAAAGCGGCGAATCGTCGAAGCAATGCGCCGCATAGAAGGTCGCCGCCAGCCCGCCGGCAAGCAGGCCCGCGGCCGCACCGGCAAGCACTGGCCGTGTCGGCGCGCCATGACGCAGCACCGCGAGAAAGACGACAAGCGGGCCGATGCCGATCAACGGAATGAAGGTCAGGCAGATGACCATGTTCGTGCCAACCAGGCGCGTGCCCCAGTCGGATGCAGGCACGGCGAAGAGTTCGAGAATCACGGCCACAATCACCAGCAGCGGCGCGGCGATCATCCAGCTTGCCGCCCGGCCGGTCGATGCACCGGGCGTCGACATCGCACGCACCAGGACAAAGGCGCTGGCGGCAAGAGCGATCGTGAAGACGAATTTGGACAGGAACCGCATCGTGTGCATGGCGATCGCAATGTCGGGGCGCGGGCCGATCATCAGCCAGAAAACCGCGGCCGCGATCACGATGGCCGCGCCGGCGGCAAGCCACCAGGCGGCGCCCAGCGGCAGCGCCTTGCTGCGGGCATCGGCGTCGAGCGCCTTGACGAGATCTTCGGTCCTCATGTTATTCCCGCCCCGCCCTGAACCGTTTGGCAATGGCGGCAAGCCCGCGGTGCAGTGACACCCGCACAGCCGTCTCGCTGATGCCGAATTTGGCCGCGGTCTCACCGATTGACCGGCCTTCGACCGATACGGCCGAGACGACGGAACGCTGCGCCGGCGACAGGCTGTCGAGCGCCCGGTTGACGTCGCGCTCGCTCACCGTTTCCGATTCCGGCTCGGCAAAGGTCTCGGCGATTTCTTCGATCTCGATCTCGATCCGCCGGCCGCGCCGCCGGAACGCATCGATCAGCTTGAAGCGGGCTATTGCATAGACCCAAGGCAGCACCGGCGCATCATGGCGCCAGGTGTGTCGTTTCACATGAATGGCCAGCAAGGTTTCCTGCACGACATCCTCGGGATCCACCCCGCCCTGCACAATCTTGCGCCGGGCAAAGCCACGAACGAGCGCGGCGATCCGGTGCAGAAAGTCGGCATAGGCCCTTTCGTCTCCGGCGATCGCGGCCCGCAGCAGCCGTGAAAGCTCGGCTTCGTCCTTGCCGCTCACAAGAGTTCACTCCCGATATTCGCGTCTCGGCGCTGATTTGTTACGGGGCCGGCGAAATAATGTCCAAGGCAAATTAGCTGAGCATCACGAAAGTTTGCTCCTTTTGAGCAATTGAGTGGGCCAGCAATGTTGACTGCGCTAGTCATGTATTGATAGGTGCAGCGTGCCAAGCCAAAGACCATCGAAATCGAGGACGACGCCATGAAGTATGCTCTTTCCGCCCTTGCCGGTGCGACAGCACTTGCAATCAGCCTGATCGCCGGCCCGGCAATAGCAGAGGACGAGGGCATCGTCGTCTACAACGCCCAGCACGAAAACCTGACCAAGGTCTGGGCGGAGGGATTCACCAAGGAAACCGGCATCAAGGTTACCGTCCGCAATGGCGGCGACAGCGATTTCTCCAATCAGATCATTGCGGAAGGCACCGCTTCGCCCGCCGATGTATTCCTGACGGAGAATTCGCCGGCCATGGCATTAGTCGAGGCGGCCGGCCTGTTCGCACCGGTCGACACCGAGACGCTGGCCCAGGTTCCGCAGGAGTACCAGCCGGCGAGCGGCAAATGGGTCGGCGTCGCCGCGCGCAGCACCGTCTTTGCCTACAACAAGACCAAGCTGACCGCCGACCAGCTGCCCAAATCGCTGCTCGATCTCGCCGATCCGAGCTGGAAGGGCCGCTGGGCCGCTTCGCCCTCCGGCGCCGATTTCCAGGCGATCGTCAGCGCGCTTCTGCAGCTCAAGGGTGAGGCAGCGACGGCCGAATGGCTGAAGGCGATGAAGGAGAATTTTACCGCCTATAAGGGCAACAGCACGGTGATGAAGGCGGTCAATGCCGGCGAGGTCGAAGGCGGCGTGATCTATCACTATTACTACTACGGCGATCAGGCCAAGACCGGCGAGAACAGCAAGAATGTCGAGTTGCACTATTTCAAGCACCAGGACCCCGGTGCTTTTGTCTCGGTTTCCGGCGGCGGCGTGCTGGCCTCGAGCAAGCACCCGAAGGAAGCGCAGGCTTTCCTGAAATGGGTCACCGGCAACGGCGGCCAGGACGTGCTGAAAACAGGCGATTCGTTCGAGTACGCAGTCGGCAAGGGCGCCGAGTCCAATCCGAAGCTGGTGCCGCTGGCCGATCTGCAGGCGCCGAAAGTCGACGCGACGACGCTGAACTCGAAAAAGGTGACCGACCTGATGACGGCGGCCGGCTTGCTTTAGCCGGCGTTCGTCCTAAAAGGGCAACCGACTGCGCTCCTGTGGGAATTCGCTTTCCGCGGGAGCGCTCTGTTTTCAAGATGGCATTTGTCCATGACCACAAGCTGCTCGCCGCATTGGCCGACGATCGTTTCCGCCTTCGGGCGGAGCTGGCGCAACGTCTGATCTGATGCAGTCGGCGATCGATCTCGCACCTTCAGGCTTGCCGGACACCACGGCCGTGCGGGCACGTCGTTGGTCGGTCTCATGGATTTCGCTGGCCGCCGTCTTTGTCTCGCTGTTTGCGCTGCTGCCGCTTGCCTTCATCATCTGGGTGGCGATGCAGACCGGCTGGGAAACGGTGGCGTCGCTGGTGTTCAGGCCGCGCGTCGGCGAACTTCTGGTCAACACCAGCCTGCTGGTGGTGCTGGCGGTGCCGATCTCGATCGTGCTGTCGGTCATGCTGGCCTGGCTGACCGAGCGTAGCGATCTGCCGGGTGCCCGCCTATGGGCCTGGCTGTCGGTCGCGCCGCTCGCCATTCCCGCCTTCGTCCACAGTTACGCCTGGATCACCATGGTGCCCAGACTGCACGGCCTGTGGGCCGGCGTGCTTGTGTCCGTCATCGCCTATTTCCCCTTCCTCTATCTGCCGGTGGCGGCAGCCTTGCGCCGACTCGATCCGGCTCTCGAGGATGCAGCGGCAGCGCTCGGGCTTGGCCCCTGGCGCGTGTTCCGGCGTGTCGTGCTGCCGCAGCTCCGGCTCGCCATTTGCGGTGGCTCCCTGCTGGTGGGCCTGCATCTCCTGGCCGAATACGGGCTCTATGTCTTCATCCGCTTCGATACATTCACCACCGCGATCGTCGACCAGTTTCAGTCGACCTTCAACGGTCCCGCCGCCAACATGCTGGCCGGCGTGCTGGTGACCTGCTGCTTCGTGCTGCTCGGGCTGGAGGTGCTGGTGCGCGGCGAGGAGCGCTATGCCCGCGTCGGCTCGGGTGCTGCGCGCCAGCAGCAGCGCACGAGCCTTGGCCGCGCCACCATTCCTTGCCTGCTGCTGCCTGCCATTACCACGCTGCTGGCGCTCGGCGTGCCGTTCGCCACGATCGGCCGCTGGCTCATGGCCGGCGGCGCCGACGTCTGGAGGCTCGACGAGATCGGCCTGGCGCTTGGTCAGACACTGTTCCTGGCGATTGCCGGCGCGCTGCTCGCCACCGTCGCGGCAATGCCGATGGCCTGGATTTCGATCCGCTCGCCGGGAAGGCTGCAACGCGTCCTGGAGGGCTGCAACTATATCGTCGGCGCGTTGCCCGGCGTCGTCATCGCGCTGGCGCTGGTCACCATCGCCGTGCGTATCGCCATGCCGCTCTACCAGACCCTGTTCACCATCCTGGTCGCTTATGCGCTGATGTTTCTGCCGCGCGCCCTGATCAGCCTCAGGGCGTCGATCGCACAGGCGCCGGTCGAGCTCGAACGCGCCGCCTCCAGTCTCGGCCGGTCGCCGCTCAAGGCGCTGTGGTCGACGACGATCCGCCTGTCGGCGCCGGGCGCGGCGGCCGGCATGGCGTTGGTCGCGCTGGGCATCATGAACGAGTTGACCGCAACCCAGATGCTGGCGCCCAACGGCACCCGCACGCTGGCGATGGCGTTCTGGTCCTATAGCGGCGAGATCGACTATGCGTCGGCGGCGCCTTATGCCCTGATCATGGTGGCGATGTCGCTGCCTTTGACCTGGCTGCTCTACGTCCAGTCGAAGCGGATGGCCGGGCGATGAGCTTTCTCGAGCTGAGCGGCATCCACAAGCACTACGGGCCCGTCGCAGCACTTGCCGGCGTCGACCTCAGCGTGGCCAGCGGCAGCCGTACGGCAATCGTCGGGCCGTCCGGTTGCGGCAAGACCACGTTGCTGCGGCTGATCGCCGGCTTCGAGGCGCCCGACCAGGGCCGCATCGTGCTCGATGGCGAGGTGCTGGCCGATGGCGACACGGCCGTGCCGGCGCATCGCCGCGGCATCGGGCTGGTGGCGCAGGACGGCGCTCTATTCCCGCATCTGAGCATCGCCGCCAATATCGGCTTCGGCATGGGGCGTCACGAGGAAAAGCGCAGTGAGCGCATCGCCGAGCTCGCCTATGTCGTCGGGCTGGACAAAGGGATCCTGAAGCGCCGCCCGCACGAACTCTCCGGTGGCCAGCAGCAGCGCGTCGCGCTCGCCCGCGCCATGGCCATGAAGCCGCGGCTGATGCTGCTCGACGAGCCGTTCTCGGCGCTCGACACCGGCCTGCGCGCCTCGATGCGCAAGGCCGTGGCCGAGCTCCTTGAAACCGCCGGCATCACCACCATCCTGGTCACCCACGACCAGGCCGAGGCGCTGTCATTCGCCAGCCAGGTTGCGGTGATGCGCGACGGCAACTTCTCGCAGGTCGGCACGCCGCGCGAGCTCTATTTCAAGCCGAAGGACAGGATGGTCGCCGAGTTCCTCGGCGACGCCATCGTCCTGCCGGCCAGGATCGCCGATGGCTTCGCCATCTCGCCGCTCGGCCGCATCGCCGTCGACAGCTCGGAGCGGCGCGACGTCGCCCGCATCATGCTGCGGCCGGAGCAGGTGCTGCTGAAACGGACCTCGCGTGAAGGCATGTCCGGCACGCCGGACATGCTGTTCGGCGAGGTAACGGAATCCGAATTCGCCGGCTCGATGTGCACCATCGCGGTGCGTCTGTTGAACAGCCCCGACCCGCCCGACGCAGCGGCCATCGGCAACACGCCGTTGATCCTGCGCAAGCCGGGCATGGATGCGCCGGCGATCGGCGAGATCGTGCGGCTGACCGTGTCGGGCAAGGCGCATGTGTTTGCCTGAACGGTTTTGCGCGCGCATAGCACCGCTCGGCAGGATGAAAGACCAATCTCAATCGACCCGTTTGCCCGCCTGATCGAACCAATGCAGCTTTTCGGACCTGGCCACGACGCGCAATTGGTCGCCTGGCTTTGCGCTGGCGCGGCCTGAGACGCGCACCACGATGCGGCTGCCGGCTGCCACGCAATGGAGAAAGCTTTCGGCACCGACCGGTTCGACCGCTTCCACTGTCGCCGGAAGCGCGAGCGCGCCGGCCGGCGCCTCTGCCGCGAAGGTGATATCGGCGTCCTCCGGACGAAAGCCGAGTGTCACCGCCTTGCCCAGTCGAGGCGCCAAGCCAATCACCGTACCGTCCGCCAATACCGAGCTTGGGGAGGCCCCTGTGAGCGCCAGCAGATTCATCGGCGGTGCGCCTATGAACGAAGCGACGAAGGTCGAAGCCGGCTTCTCGTACACATCAAGCGGCGGGCCGGTCTGCTCGACCAGTCCGGCGTTCATGACGACGAGAATGTCGGCCAGCGTCATCGCCTCAAGCTGGTCGTGCGTGACATAAACCGAGGTGACGCCAAGCGAGCGCTGCAGATTCTTGATCTCGATGCGCATCTGCCCGCGCAATTTTGCATCGAGATTGGACAGCGGTTCGTCGAACAGGAAGACCTTCGGGTTGCGCACGATGGCGCGGCCCATGGCGACACGCTGGCGCTGACCGCCGGAAAGCTCGCGCGGGCGCCGGTCAAGCAGCGCCGAAAGCTCCAGCACCTTGGCAGTCGAGCGTACCCTGCTGTCTATCTCGTCCTTCGGCGTGCCGCGGTTGCGCAGGCCATAGGCCATGTTGTCATAGACCTTCATATGCGGGTAGAGCGCATAGTTCTGGAACACCATGGCGATGTCGCGTTCGGTCGGGCCAATGGCGTTGACCACCTTGCCGTCGATGGCGACTGTACCGGCCGAAATCGTCTCGAGCCCGGCGATCATCCTCAGCAGCGTAGACTTGCCGCAGCCGGAGGGGCCGACCAACACGCAAAGCTCCTTGTCGGGAATGGCGATGGAAACGCCCTTCACGGCCTCGACGCCGCTGGGATAGATTTTCCTAACATCCTTCAGATCGACGGTCGCCATCGGCTTCTCACTTTTCGGATTCGACCAGACCGCGCACGAACCAGCGTTGCATCAGCACGACAACCAGGATCGGCGGCACGATGGCCAGCATTGCCGTGACCATCACCAGGTGCCATTGGGTGTCGGCATCGGCGAAGGAAACCATCTTTCTCAGCGCGATGACGATGGTGTTCATGTCGTTGCTGTTGGTGACGAGCAGCGGCCAAAGATACTGCGTCCAGCCATAGATGAAGAGGATCACGAACAGCGCGGCGATGTTTGTCCGCGACAGCGGCACCAGAATATCGAAAAAGAAGCGCCATGGCCCGGCACCGTCGACACGCGCCGCCTCGACCAATTCGCCCGGTATGGTCATGAAGAACTGGCGAAACAGCAGCGTTGCGGTGGCCGAGGCGATCAGCGGGATGATCAGGCCGGCATAGGTGTCGATCATGCCGAGATCGACCATCACCTTGTAGGTCGGCAGGATGCGCACCTCGACTGGAAGCATCAAGGTGATGAAGATCAGCCAGAAGAAGGCCATGCGCAGCGGAAAGCGAAAGAACACGATCGCGTAGGCCGACAGGATCGAGATGAATATCTTTCCCACCGCAACGCCGAGCGCCATGATCGTGGTATTGAAGAGCAGCCTGCCGACGCTGACACCGCCGATACGACCAATGCCGCCGAACAGCGCTTCGCTGTAATTGTTCAATAGCTGGTCGCCGGGCAAGAGCGGCAGCGGCGGTTTGAGGATCGTTTGCAGCGTGTGTGTCGAGGCCACGAAGGTGTAGTAGATCGGAAACGCCACGATCAATATGCCTAGGATGAGCACGGCATGGGCGATGAAGGTGCGGAGCGGGGACTGGCCGATCATCGCTGCCCTCAGCCGTAATGGACTTTGCGTTCCACATAGCGGAACTGGATCGCTGTGAGCGCGATGACGATGGCCATCAGGATGACCGACTGCGCCGCCGAGTCACCCAGGATCAGATTGACGAAGCCGTCATTGTAGACCTTGTAGACCAGCGTCTCGGTCGTCTTGCCCGGCCCGCCGCCGGTGACGGCATGAACGATGCCGAACGTATCGAACAGGGCATAGACGGTGTTGACGACCAGCAGGAAAAAGGTTGTCGGCGCAAGCAGCGGGAAGACGATGGTCCAGAAGCGCTTGGTTTCGCCGGCGCCGTCCATGGCCGCCGCTTCGATCAGCGTTTTCGGCACCGCCTGCAGGCCGGCGACGAAGAACAGGAAGTTGTAGCTGATCTGCTTCCAGGCAGCAGCCGACACCAGCAGGATCATGGCGTGGGTGCCGTTGAGCAGCGGATCCCATGCGATGCCGAGGCTCCTCAGCAAATAGGCCAACGAGCCGATCGAGGGATTGAACAGAAAAAGCCAAAGCATGCCGGCAATCGCCGGCGCCACGGCGTAAGGCCATATCAATAGTGTGCGGTAGAGCCCTTTGCCGCGCACGGCCTTCTCGGCCATGACCGCCAGCAACAGGGCCACAACCATGGCAACGATCGCGGTTGCAAGCGAGAACACCACCGTGACCTTGATCGAGTTGAGATAGGCCGGATCGGCCAGCACCTTCCGGAAATTGGCAAACCAGACGAACCTGCTCTTCAGCCCGAACGGGTCTTGCCTGAGCATCGACTGGTAAAGCGCCTGACCGGCCGGCCAGTAGAAGAAAACCAGGGTGATGGCGAGTTGTGGTGCCACCAGCAGGTAGGGCAGGATCTTGTTGGGAAAGACAATGCGTGCAGACAGGCTGATTTCCCTCGCTATCCAGGCATTGCCCACGCGCGCTCGCGTGGGCGATATTTCAACCGACTAATGCATGTCGCCCAAAAGTGCGCAGCGGTTTTGGGACAACGACATGCATAAGAACAATAGCTTAAAGCGCGTCGCATGTGGCCATTCAAACGCGACGCGCTTTAACCGAGATGATCTCGTTAGTTGTCCAGGGCTTCCTTGATCGCGGCGTTGCCGCGCGCGACCGCATTGTCGAGTGCCTGTTGAGCGGTTTGCTGGCCGGCCAGCATCTTCTCCAGCTCCTCGTTCTGGATATCGCGCACCTGCGGCAGATTCGGCAGGCGCACGCCCTTCGAGTTGTCGGTCGGCGACTTTCCGGTCATCTGCAGGATGGGTGTCTCGCGGCCGGGGTTCTTGTCATAGAAGCCTGATTTCTTGGTCGCCTCGTATGCGGCGAGCGTCACAGGCAGGTATCCCGACTTCTGGTGCAGATATTCCTGCACATCGGTCTTGGACAGATAGGCAAAGAAGGCGGCAACGCCCTTGTATTCCTCGTCCGACTTGTTGCCGAACACCCACAGGCTGGCACCGCCCGGCGTCGTGTTCTGCGGGGCACCCTTGGCGTCGCTGTCGTAGGGAAGCTGGCCGATGCCATAGTTCATGCCGGACTTGACGATATCGCCGAGACCGCCGGACGATTCGGTGAAGATGCCGCATTCGCCGGCGAGGAATATCTGCTTGGCTTCGGAGGTGCGCCCGCCATATTTGAACGTGCCGTCCTTGGCCAGGTCAGCGAGCGCCTTGAAGTGGTTGACGAAAATCGGCGCATTGATCTTGAGTTCGACATCACCGCCAGCCAGGCCATTCTGCTGAGTGGCCCAAGGCACGTCGTTCCACGCCGCGAAATTCTCCAGATGGATCCAGGTCAGCCAGGTCGAGGTATAGCCGCAAGATGCGGCGCCGCTCGTCTTGATCTTCTTGGCAGCTTCCCACACCTCGTTCCAAGTCTTGGGCGGATTGTTCGCGTCGAGGCCTGCCTTCTGGAAGATGTCCTTGTTGTAGTAGAGGATCGGTGAGGAAGAGTTGTAGGGAAACGACAGCATGGTGCCGTCCGGCTTCGAATAATAGCCAACGATGCCGGGCAGATACTGGCTCTTGTCGAAGGTCATGCCGGCGCCGGTCATCACATCGGCCACCGGCTTGATCGCACCCTCGGCCGCCATCATCACGCCGGTGCCGACATCGAACACCTGGAGGATATCGGGCGCCTGGCCGGCGCGGAAGGCAGCGATGCCCGCATTCAGCGTCTCCGGATAGGTGCCCTTGAACACCGGAACGAGCTCATAGTCGCTCTGGCTGGCGTTGAAATCCTTGGATATCTTGGCGACGACCTCGGCGTTGGCGCCGGTCATGGCGTGCCACCAGCTGATCTGCGTGACGGCGAAGGCGGAGGTGGTGGAAAGCAGGGTCAAGGTGGCGGCGATACCGGCCGCAAAGCCGAAGAATTTCATGTTTCATCTCCCGTTTGTCATTGGCGAAAGGGGCACTTTCGCAAAGCCAATATGTGGCGCTGATGACAATCGGACAACGGTTTTGTTGCGGATCAATGAACACCATTTCTTCCTAAAGTGCACTCGCTACCGAAAGCGCGGCGTCAGAAACGACATCACCGCCTTTTCGGCGCAGCGGCATCGGTTTTCCCCCGAAAAGACCCGCCTCACCGCCCACGGGTTAACCATTCGTTAAAATCTCCAACTGCTAATCAGTCACACCTCCCCCTGTTAGTTTTGGCAGACCGAGTGAACCAGGATGCTGACGGTCTATAATTGTATCGTAAATCAGCACGACCTGAGACTGGTTGCGCTCGCCGCACTCGTCTGTGGAATTTCTTGCTTCTCAGCGGTTAATCTCCTTAAGCATGTCGGCCGATCGACCGAGCGAAACCGGCTTGCCTGGCTGATGATCGCCGCGGCCTCGACCGGGTTCGGCATATGGGCGACGCATTTCATCGCCATGACCGCGTTTACGCCGGGAATACCGAATGCATACAATCCGGGATTATCCGCCTTTTCGCTTGCCGCCGCCGTCATCTTGACAGCGCTTGGGATGTGGGTCGCCACTTTGCGCCGCGGCATCGACCATTTCCTCGTCGGTGGCGCCATTCTGGGCGGCGCCATCGCGACGATGCACTACATCGGCATGGCGGCTTTCGAGGTCGAAGGCCGGGTCGTATGGAACCTGCTCCTTGTCGCGATATCGCTTCTGGCCGGCGTGACCCTTGCGGCACTGGCCCTCCTCGTCGTCTTGCGCCGCCCGTCAGCGCTCGCGACTCTCGGCGGCGCCGCGCTTTTGACGCTGGCGATTTGCAGCCTGCATTTCATCGCGATGGCCGCGGTGTCGATCATTCCGGATTCCTCGATTGAAATATCCCAACATTCCATCGAGCCCATTTCCCAGGCCTTTGCTGCAGCGGTCGCCAGCCTGGTAATCCTTCTGCTGTCGGGTGCCGCGCTGTGGATCGACCTGCGCTTTCGCCGCCAGAAGCTCGAGGCCGATCGCATGCACGATCTCGCCAATGCCGCGGTGGAAGGTCTGATCGTTTGCGATGGCACCCGCATCGTCAGCGCCAATGACAGTATGGCGAAGCTGACGGGCACGGCGACAGCCATCCTCAACACGATGCAACTCGGCGAGCTTTTCGACGGACGGAGCGCAGCCGATATGTCCGGCTTCGGCGAACACGCGCAGGAAGCGAAATTAAGGGGCAGCGACGGCGCGAGAATTCCTGTCGAGCTGATCGCCAGGAAGATCACCTACTGCGGCAGGCCTCATACGGTGCTTGCCGTTCGCGACATCCGTGAGCGCAAGAAGGCGGAAGAAGAGATCCTCCGCCTCGCGCATTTCGATCCACTTACCGGGCTTGCCAATCGGCGGAGCTTCTCTTCCCGGCTGGAAGCAGAATTCGCCTCGATGGATCGTGGCGGCAAGGATGGATATCTGGCGCTCCTGCTGCTTGACCTCGACCGGTTCAAACAGGTCAACGACCTCTATGGCCACGGCGCCGGCGATGCCATGCTGCAGAAGCTGGCACACTGCATTTCCGGCATCCCGCGCCAAGGGCAGTTGCTCGCGCGTCTCGGCGGCGACGAATTTGCCATCATAGCTCCGAACCTCCCCGACCCCCTGGCCGCAGGTCGGATAGCCGAGGACTTGCTGGCGGCGATCCGGGAGGAAAACAGGGTTTCGGTCGGCTCCGGCCTCGTCTCGGCCAGCATCGGCATCGCCTTCTTTCCGCTGGATGCCGAAGACCAGGCCGGCCTGATCAGCCATGCCGACACGGCACTCCATCGCGCCAAAACCGAAGGCAGGGACACCTACCGGTTTTTCGAGATAGCCATGGGCACCGCGGCCCGCGACAAGCGCGTGATGGAGCATGAATTGCGCCAGGCGATCGCCCGCAAGGAGTTCCACCTCGTCTATCAGCCGCAGAAGGAGATCCGCGGCGGCAGGATGATCGGCTTCGAAGCCCTGGTCCGTTGGCAGCACCCTGAGAGGGGTGACATTTCTCCGGCCGTTTTCATCCCCGTGGCCGAGGACAGTGGCGCAATCGCGCAGATCGGCGACTGGGTGCTGACGACGGCTTGTAACGATGCTGTTCGCTGGACAAACCCGCTGATGGTCGCCGTCAACGTCTCCGCCGTGCAGCTTCACAATCCGAACTTCAGCCGCAAGGTGCACGACGCACTGTCGAGATCCGGCCTGGCACCCGGCAGGCTCGAACTGGAGATCACCGAAACGGCCCTGGTGAAGGACATGCCGCGCGCGCTGGCAACCTTGAGGCAGGTCAAGGCGCTTGGCGTGCATGTGGCGATGGACGATTTTGGCACTGGCTAT
Source organism: Mesorhizobium sp. (assembly GCF_005063415.1). GTDB lineage: Bacteria > Pseudomonadota > Alphaproteobacteria > Rhizobiales > Rhizobiaceae > Mesorhizobium. The sequence continues at coordinate 4,809 of NZ_SUEG01000024.1, read as the reverse complement.
TCTTCGCTGTCCAACCTCAGCGCCTTTCCCTTCGACAAGATCAAGATCGACGGGTCGTTCATCAAATCGGTCGACAGGAACGCCCAGTTCGCGGCGATCGTTCGCGCCGTGCTGGGGCTTGGACGCGGTCTCGGCCTACCGGTCCTTGCGGAGGGCATCGAGACGCCGGGTGAATTGCAGTTCCTGGACGCCGAGGCTTGCGAGATCGGGCAAGGCTATTACCTCGGCAAACCGGCTCCGATCGAGACATTCGGCGAACTGACGGGCGTGGCCGCTCCGGCAATCCGCACCGCCAGCCGACGCGGCGCAAGCATTGCCGTGCTCAAGCCGCGCCTGCGCACGGTTTGAGCCTATCCTGGCTGAAGCGCCGCCTCGACCAGACGCTTGGCATCCGGCCCCGACCATTCGGCCGGGCCGTTCATATGGGCGATCAGGCAGCCTTGCCCGTCGATCAGCATGGTGACGGGCAGACCGAGCGCCAGGCCGCGCGTCTTGACGTCGTTGAACAGCGCCATCGTGGCATCGCGATAGTAGCCGAGCGACTTGACGCCGGTGTCCTCCAGGAACTTCTTCGGTTTGGCATCGTCGCCGGCATCGACGTTGACGGCAACAACCTGAAACGCATCGCTGCCCATCTCCTTCTGCAGTGCATCGAGCGCCGGCATTTCGGCGCGGCAAGGTGCGCACCATGTCGCCCACAGATTGAGCAGCACCGTCTTGCCGGCATGATCGGCGATCGTCGTCGGCTTGCCGTCGGGGCCGTTGAAGGTAAGGCTTTTCAGCGATTGCGGCGGATCCGCCGGCAAAAGCGCGGCAACCTGGCCGGTAGCAGCGGCGCCGATCTTCTTGGCACGGTCGGTCTTGGCGGCGCAGGCGACGTCGTCCTTGCCGCCGCCGGCGGCCACTTGCGCGGGCGCCTTGTTGCCAGAACTGCTTTCCCTGACATATACCGCGACCGCGCCGGCCAGCACGCCCGCAACCAAAGCGGCGAGGATGAGACGCAAAGCCGGGAAAAATCTATTGCCGTCTGCCATTTTTGAAAAACTGCTCCGGAGCACGGGTTATAGCGATGAACGACAAGAAGGCCAGCAACCAGATGTGGGGCGGACGTTTTGCCTCGGGTCCGGCCGCAATCATGGAAGCGATCAACGCGTCGATCTCCTTCGACCGCAAACTCTATGCGCAGGATATTCGCGGCTCGATCGCCCATAGCCAGATGCTGGCGCAAACGGGCATTATTTCGGCGGCCGATCAAGAAAAAATCACTCACGGGCTAAACACGATCCTGGCAGAGATCGAGACCGGCACATTCGAGTTCTCGACCAGGCTGGAAGACATCCACATGAATGTCGAGGCCCGTCTGGCCGATTTGATCGGCCCCGCCGCCGGCCGCCTGCACACCGCCCGTTCGCGCAACGACCAGGTGGCGGTCGACCTCAGGCTGTGGGTCAAGGACGAGTGCTTTCGCGTCGCCGAGGCGCTGAAGGGCCTGATCACGGCGTTCCTGGATCGGGCCGAGGAGCATGCGGCAACGGTGATGCCGGGCTTCACCCACATGCAGGCGGCGCAGCCGGTGACCTTCGGCCACCACTGCATGGCCTATGTCGAGATGTTTGCGCGCGACCTGTCTCGCGTCCGCGATGCGATTGAGCGGATGGATGAAAGCCCGCTCGGCGCCGCCGCCCTCGCCGGCACCAGCTTTCCCATCGACCGGCACCAGACAGCGAAGGCGCTTGGCTTCCGCGAGCCAATGCGCAATTCGCTCGACAGCGTTTCGGATCGCGATTTCGCGCTCGAGTTCCTGGGCTTGGCAGCGATCTGCGCGACGCATCTGTCGCGGCTGGCCGAAGAGATCATCATCTGGTCGACGCCGCAATTCGGCTTCGTCAGGCTGTCGGATAGTTTCTCGACGGGTTCGTCGATCATGCCGCAGAAGAAAAACCCCGACGCTGCCGAATTGGTGCGCGGCAAGACCGGCCGCGTCACCGGCCATCTGGTCGGGTTGCTGACGGTGATGAAGGGCATGCCGCTGACCTATGGCAAGGACATGCAGGAAGACAAGGAATCCGTCTTCGACGCGGCAGAGACACTCGACCTGATGCTGGCGGCGATGACCGGCATGGTGCGCGACATGACGGTGAACACTGCCGCGATGAAAAAGGCGGCCGGCGCCGGCTATTCGACTGCGACCGACCTCGCCGACTGGCTGGTGCGCACGCTCGGCCTGCCGTTCCGCGAAGCGCACCATATCACTGGCCGGGCGGTTGCGCTGGCCGAGGACAAGAAGGTCGGGCTCGACAGGCTTTCGCTGGAGGACCTGCAGTCCATTCACCCCGGTATCAGCGCCGACGTGTTTTCGGTTCTCGCCGTGCAGAATTCCGTAAAGAGCCGCACAAGCTTCGGCGGCACCGCGCCGTCCGAGGTGCGCAAGCAGATCCGCTACTGGAAAAAGCGGCTCGCCAAGGCGTAAGACGCGGGGTGCAATGGCCGCAAAACTCGGCTAGAAGCGGCTGCGGGCAACAGTTTCGGACGGATGGCACGATGACCGGAAGCAGGATTTTGGTGACGCTGACGCTGCTGGCAGCAATGGCCACCGTTGCGGCTTGCGGCAGGAAGGCTGCGCTTGATACGCCCTACGCGGCAGCCGTGCAGGCCCGCAAGGACGCCGAGAAGGCCAAGCAACCTTTGCCGCCGGAGCCGGAAAAACCTGTCGAGGACAAGAAATTCATCCTCGACCCGCTGCTCTGATTTTTCGGACCAATCTCGTGAACCATTTCGACTACCGCGACGGCGCGCTGCATGCCGAGGACGTGGCGATATCAGACATCGCCGCCAGCGTCGGCACACCATTCTATTGTTATTCGACGGCGACGCTGACCAGGCATTTTCGCGTCTTCACAGAGGCCTTTACCGGGCTCGACGCTCTCGTCTGCTATGCCATGAAAGCGAATTCCAACCAGGCCGTGCTGAAGGTGCTGGCAAGGCTCGGCGCCGGCGCCGACGTGGTCTCGGAGGGCGAATTGCGGCGCGCTTTGGCGGCCGGCATTCCGGCAAGCAAGATCCTGTTTTCGGGCGTCGGCAAGACCGCGCGCGAAATGGATTTTGCGCTCTCGGCCGGCATTCTCTGTTTCAACGTCGAATCCGAACCGGAGCTGGAGTTGCTGTCGGCCCGCGCCACCGCGCTGGGCAAGATCGCGTCGATCTCGCTGCGCATCAATCCGGATGTCGACGCCAGGACGCACAAGAAGATTTCGACTGGGAAGGCCGAGAACAAGTTCGGCATTCCCTGGCAACAGGCGCGGAAGGTCTATGCCCGCGCGTCTGAGCTGCCGGGCATCAAGGTAACCGGCATAGACACCCATATCGGCAGTCAGATTACCGAATTGCAGCCCTTCGACGACGCCTTTGCGCTGCTGGCGGAGCTGGTCGGCGCCTTGCGCTCCGACGGTCATGCCATCGAGCATATCGATGTCGGCGGCGGCCTTGGCATTCCCTACCGCGTCGACAACAACCCGCCGCCTTTGCCCGATGCCTATGCCCAGATCGTCAGGAAGCATGTTGCCAAACTTGGGCTGAAAGTGATGTTCGAGCCAGGCCGGCTGATCGTCGGCAATGCCGGCATCCTGGTCTCGCAGGTGATCTTCGTGAAGGAGGGCGACGCCAAGAACTTCCTCGTCGTCGACGCCGCGATGAACGATCTGATCCGGCCGACGCTTTACGACGCTTTCCACGACATCAGGCCGGTGGCGCAGCAGCCGGCCGCAGCACCACGCATGAAGGTCGACGTCGTTGGCCCGGTCTGCGAGACCGGCGACTATCTCGGGCTCGACCGTGACCTGCCCCGGCTGAAATCCGGCGACCTGATCGCTGTCTCCACCGCCGGCGCCTATGGCGCCGTCCAGGCCGGCACCTACAATACCAGGCTGCTGGTACCGGAAGTGCTGGTCGACGGCGACCGCTTCCACGTTGTGCGCCCGCGCCAGACCTATGACGAGCTGATCGGACTGGATTCGGTGCCGGACTGGTTGAAGTAGAACTCTGCAGCTACAGCCGGTGCTGAATGAGCGCCCTGGTCTCGGCGATTCTGTCCTCGTTCCGCCGATAGAATATCCACTGCTTGATGCGCTTGCTGCGCAAAAGCCCTGCCTGGGTGAGCACGCGCATATGCTCGCTGAGCGTTGCCTGGGTGATCCCCAGCTTTTCCGCGATCAGCAGCGCGCAGACGCCGTCCTCGACCAGATCGCCGTCCGTCTGCGGCGGAAAATGCGCGCGCGGGTCTTTGAGCCAATCGAGGATCTGCAGCCTGCGCTCGTTGGCAATCGCTTTGAAGACGTCGACCTCTTGCATTTAGGTACTTTGCCAAGTTACTAAGTAATGTCAACTCTGAATGTCAGCTCTGGGGAGTGAAAGCATGCTGCACGGCCACACGATCACACGCGAGCGCATCGCTGCAATGGAGCCGCGCATCCGGCCCTACGTGCGCCACACGCCGGTGCTGCGCGTCGACATGGCCGATTTCGGCCGCCCGCCTCTGCCTGTCGACCTGAAGCTTGAGTGCTTGCAGCATTCCGGCTCATTCAAGGCGCGTGGTGCGTTCACCAATCTCCTCGAACGGCCGGTTCCTGCGGCCGGCGTCGTCGCCGCATCGGGCGGCAACCACGGCGCCGCCGTCGCCTATGCCGCCATGCGGCTCGGCCACAAGGCGACCATCTTTGTTCCCGAGGTGAGCCCGCCGGCCAAGCTGGACCGCATCCGCGGTTACGGCGCCGAGCTGATCGTCGGCGGCGCCCGTTATGCCGAGGCGCTGGC
>NZ_SUEG01000249.1 GCF_005063415.1 Mesorhizobium sp. | reverse complement strand
ATTGATGCCGATATTGTTGAGCTTGGCCGCCTGCCGGCGCAGCTGCTGCGCCACTTTCATGTCGCGCTGGAATTTGCGCTCGGTTGAGGCGTCGACCTCGTCCAGCGCAAGCCTCGCCCGCGAATAGGGCAGCGAAAACACCGGCGATTGTTCGGGGCGTAGAAACAGCGTGCGGTTGGTCGTCGCGTCGAGGAACGCCCGGTCGTGGCTGGCGATCACAACCGGCACCTCCCGCGGCAGGGCGTTCAGCCAAGTTTCGAGCTGGCTGATCTTGCCGAGGTCGAGATGGTTGGTCGGCTCGTCGAGAAGCAGGACGTCGGGGTCGGTGACCCAGACGCGGGCGACCAGCGCAAGCCTTTGCCAGCCACCGCTCAAGGCTCGCATCGGCCGCTCGCGCATCGGCTGCGGCACGTCGAGCGAGTCGAGAACCACATCGACGCGCCATTGCTCGCTTTCGGCCTGCTCGGCCGGCAAGGCGTCTGCCACCACCTCATGAAAGCTGCGCCCGGCCAGCGCTGCGGGGATGACTTGCTCGACATAGCCGACGCGCAGGCCGCGCGTGCGGGTGATGTCGCCTGTGGTGGCTTCGAACTCGCCGGTCAGGCACTTCAGCAAAGTGGATTTGCCGCGGCCATTGGCGGCGACGATGCCGAGCCGGTCGCCGGTGCCGATGGTGAGATCAAGGCTGGAGAAGAGCGGCGCACTCATGGTGACGCCGAGGGACTTGAGGCTGATCAGGGCCATGTCGATTTCTCTGGTCTGTCCGGAGTGATTCCGGTTGATGCACTTTGACGGTGCGCAGGCTGGCCCATCAGGCTCGGCGTTGCAGCACCACGAAGGGCGGACCAAAAAATCGAAGCGGGAAGAAAAACCCGGACCGTCTCTGGTCAGCCCTGCAAGCAAGCTCGCAGGGCCGGGACTGGGCCGCGCTGACGGTGGTGGTCGAAAGACACGCAGCCCTCCTTTCAAGACGTTCGAGTGTGGAGACTGGCTACACCAGGGGCGGGGCCGATGGCAAGTGGCGCGTTCGGCTGGTCTCGCCAGGCTGATTTCAACAACGGCCGGTTTGCGCTTTCTAGACGCCTTTGGTCGCCCAAGTCTTACGAATGCGATGATCAGTGTTGCTTAGGGCAGTATCGCCTTCGCTAGTGGAACTATCGCCGGCAAAGTAAGCAATCCGAGTGCCGCTCGCTGGCCGTCGTAATGCCCAATTTGTTGCATCACGGCAGAAGCTTCGCGCCACGGCAGCGGTTCGTTCTGAATGAGAGCTCGCGCGCAGCGAAGCATTGGCTGTTTTAGTGGATGATCAGGTCCCAGCGACCATTCCTCGACAAGCTCAAGCATTCTTTCCTTCGAAACTGCCTTTCCGACCGGTGGACGGCATAGCTCATGGAGAACACAAAAGGCTGCGTTGAGCGAGATCGACCATCCTCGCGCGATCATAGCGGAAGCAGAACTTGCGTCTGCGTATGGAAAGCGAGCATCGATCGACGGCTCAAATGAGGCTTCACTGGAACTGTCTTGAAGTAGCATCACACCATTGTCTCAGAGAACACGGGTGCACTAAACGCTCAGTCGGAGAGCCTTACCGCCCCGGCCGGCCGGTCTTGCCGGGCCGGCGCTTTTCGCGGCGGGCGTCGGCCGGGTCTTCGTAGGAGCCGATGCCGGCGCGCTCGCGCTTGACCGGCTTTTCGCCCTCAACCGGCTTCTCGGTTCGCCGCACGGTCATCTCATCGAGCGAATTCTTCTTGAACAGGGGTTTTGTAGAGTCGCCCGGTATGCCGAAATCCGAGCCGTGCGCCTCTTCGGCCGACTGCTTCTTGAACAGCGAGCGAGAGACAGCACCTGCCGGCGTTGGCATGTCGGTGCCTGGCCCCATGGCGTCGAGCGAGGGTTTGGCGAACAGCGGCTTCTTGACCGGCACGGCGCCGTCGGCGCCCATCTCGTCAAGATGAGGCTTGCGGAAGAGGTTGGGCCGGGCAGCCTTGGCAGCCTCTTCAGCGGCACGTGCCTCGTCGAGCTTGCGGAAACGCTCCTGTTCCTCTGATGTACGATGTTTGGCCACGCCCTTGTTGTGCTTGCCTTTCTCGCGGCCCGAGACCGGGCTTTCCATGTCGGCATATTTGGCCAAGGGATCGTCGGAGATCGACAGTTCCATGTCGCGCAGCCGCTTGATCTCGTCGCGGATGCGGGCGGCCTTCTCGAAGTCGAGATTGGCGGCGGCGTCGCGCATCTGCTTGTCCAGGGCGTCGAGATGCGCTTTCAGATTGTTGCCCATCATCGCGCCGGCGCTGTCGGTGAACTGCGAGATATCGGCGCGGACATGATCTTTTTCGTAGACCGAGTCCAAGATGTCCGAAATGCGCGACTTGACCGATTCCGGGGTGATGCCGTTGGCTGCGTTCCACTCCATCTGCTTTTCGCGACGGCGGTTGGTCTCGGCCATCGCCCGCTCCATCGAGCCGGTGATCTGGTCGGCATAGAGGATGACCTTGCCGTCGACGTTACGCGCGGCGCGACCGATGGTCTGAATCAGCGATGTCTCGGAGCGCAGGAAGCCCTCCTTGTCGGCATCGAGAATGGCGACGAAGCCGCATTCGGGAATGTCGAGGCCTTCGCGCAACAGGTTGATACCGACCAGCACGTCGAAGGCGCCGAGGCGCAGGTCGCGCAGGATCTCGATACGCTCCAGCGTGTCGATGTCGGAGTGCATGTAGCGCACGCGAATGCCTTGCTCATGCAGATATTCGGTCAAATCCTCGGCCATACGTTTGGTCAGCACGGTGACCAGCGTGCGGTAGCCTGCCCTGGTGGTCTCGCGGATTTCGCCGACGACATCGTCGACCTGCGTCTTGGCCGGGCGCACCTCGACCGGCGGGTCGATCAGGCCGGTCGGGCGGATGACCTGCTCGGCGAAGACGCCGCCGGACTGCTCCATCTCCCAAACGCCGGGCGTTGCCGAAACCGCGACGGAAAGCGGGCGCATGGCGTCCCACTCCTCGAAGCGCAGCGGCCGGTTGTCCATGCAGGACGGCAGTCGGAACCCATATTCGGCCAGCGTCGCCTTGCGGCGAAAGTCGCCGCGATACATGCCGCCGATCTGCGGTATGGTGACGTGGCTTTCGTCGACAAAGACCAGCGCATTGTCGGGAATGTATTCGAATAAGGTCGGTGGCGGATCACCCGGCTGGCGGCCGGTCAGATAGCGCGAGTAATTCTCGATGCCGGCGCAGGAGCCCGTCGCCTCCAGCATCTCCAGGTCAAAGCGGGTGCGCTGCTCAAGCCGCTGCGCTTCCAGCAACCGACCGGCCCGTTCGAGTTCGATCAGCCTGTGCTTGAGCTCTTCCTTGATCGACTTGATGGCTTGATTCAAGGTCGGGCGCGGCGTCACATAGTGCGAATTGGCGTAGATCTTGACGCTCTTCAACTCGCCGGTCTTTTGGCCCGTGAGCGGATCGAATTCGGTGATCGCCTCGATCTCGTCGCCGAACAGCGAGATGCGCCAGGCGCGGTCCTCGAGGTGGGCCGGGAAGATTTCGATCGTGTCGCCGCGCACCCTGAACGAGCCGCGGACGAAGTTGATGTCCTGGCGCTTGTATTGCTGGGCGACGAGGTCGGCGAGCAGCGCGCGCTGGTCGAGCCGGTCGCCGATCTGCATCTGGAAGGTCATCGCCGTATAGGTCTCGACCGAGCCGATACCATAGATGCAGGAGACCGAGGCGACGATGATGACGTCGTCGCGCTCGAGCAGCGAGCGCGTCGCCGAATGGCGCATGCGGTCGATCTGCTCGTTGATCGAGGATTCCTTCTCGATGTAGGTGTCGGTCCGGGGCACATAGGCCTCAGGCTGGTAGTAGTCGTAATAGCTGACGAAATACTCGACGGCGTTTTCCGGGAAGAATTTCTTGAATTCGGAATAGAGCTGCGCGGCAAGCGTCTTGTTGGGCGCCAGGATCAGAGCGGGGCGCTGCGTCTCCTCGATCACTTTGGCCATGGTGAAGGTCTTGCCCGAGCCGGTGACGCCGAGCAGCACCTGGGTGCGGTCGTTGCTGTTGACGCCCTCGACGAGATCCTTGATCGCGGTCGGCTGGTCGCCGGCCGGCTCGAAATCCGAGACCATCTTGATGGCGATGCCGCCTTCGGATTTCTCCGGCCGGGCAGGGCGGTGCGGCGTCCACAGCACGCCGTCCTTGTGCAGCGGATTGCCGGATTCGATCAGCGCCGACAGCGCCGCGACGGTAGCGGTGACGCCGCCCGCGACCATTGTCTCGGCGTCCTCCAACGAAATGTCGAGGCCAGCGACAGGGTTGAGACCGGCCGCAGTGCGCTCCCGCGCCGAGGCCGCGCCGCCCATCGAGGTGCCGCGTGCCGTACGGCCGGGGGAAGAGGAGCGCTCGGGGATTTTCTTGGCAGACTTGGCGCCTTCCCTCCCCCTCGAGGGGAGGGTGGCGGCGGAGCCGCCGGGT
>NZ_SUEG01000248.1 GCF_005063415.1 Mesorhizobium sp. | reverse complement strand
GGGCAGAGGGGGGTGCTGTCCCGCACTACCTGTCATGACAGTCAAGTCCTAAGCCAATTCCCAGTTGGAGTGGCTAAACATCGAAGCCGGCGATCCTTCCCACCCCCTCTGTCCTGCCGGACATCTCCCCCGCAAGGGGGGAGATTGGATTGCCGAGCGGCTTTCGCCAACCGCCAACACTGAAGACTGCCTTATCCCGCCGTTCGGCTCTTGCCGGATGTACAGCGATTTCCCGACGGCCTAATCTACACCGATACCCAAACAGGGAGAGGGCGCTTGGGCGAGCACGATCCGAACGAAGAGCCGATCGAGACGGTTTTCCGCAACGGCACGATCACCACAGTCGGCATCCTGCTGGCGTTCTCGCTGGGTTTCATTACGCATTGGGCCGCCAACCCGATACCATGGGAAATCTATCACCTGGCCGCCGTCGTGCCGATTTTGATCGGCATTGCCCTGCAGATACGAGCGCTGCGGTTGCTGCTCGACCTAACGTCTTTACAACGGCGCGTTCTTGAACGCGCCAATCGTATCTTCATTGCCGGCCTCATCTTCACCGCCTGCGGAGTTGGGCTGGCGATGCTGCTCGATTTCTACGACCTGTCGACCAAGAGCGCGGTGCCCGGGGCCTAGCTCTGGCCATCCTGGCAGGTGTCGCACCATTCGGCGCTGGTCAGCGCTGCCATGCGCTCGGTTCGCTGCCAAGGCCGGGAGGGGTCGGCAGGCCGCCGATCATCCTCGTCACCTCCGCAGCTGCATCGCGCACCAGCGGGCCGATCTCGGCCAGCCGTTCCGGCGTGACCCGCACCGTCGGCCCGGAGACCGAAACGCCGCCGATCGGCTCGCCGAATTCGTTGAAGATGGCGGCGGCAACGCAGCGCATGCCCGGATGCCGCTCCTCGTCGTCTACCGACCAGCCGCGCAATTTGATCGTCACCAGGTCGCGGGCGAGCGCCGAGATGTCGGACAGCGTGTTTTCAGTGAAGCGCTCCAGCCCGGCCCGGCGCAGGATGGTGGCGACGCGCTCCGGCTCGAGATGCGCCAGCACCGCCTTGCCGGTGCCCGAGGCATGGAAGGAGCTGCGCGTGCCCGGCCGGAAGAAGGCGCGGATCGCCTGGTGCGTCTCGACCTGGCTGACGAAGACGACGCAATCGTCCTCGGCGACGCCGAGATTGGCGGTCTCGCCGGTCTTCTCCATCAATTCCTGCATGACGATACGGGCGCGGTCGACCAGCTTGCGGCGGCGCAGGAACGCCGCGCCCATGCGATAGGTCTCGACGCCGATCGACCACAGCTGGTCGGTGCCGTCGAACTCGACCATGCCATGGTTCTCCAGCGTCGTCAGCATGCGGTAGGCGGTGGATGCCGGCAGGCCGGAATTGGCGGCGATCTCGCTCAGCGACAGGCCACTGCCATCGGCCACGATTGCCAGGATGCGCAACGCCCGGTCCAGCGACTGCACCGAGGCGGCCTCGGACGGCCCGTTGAAGGCGCGCGGACGGCCGCGCTGGCGTTTTTCAGTGGTTTCCATAGGCCGTTCTTCGCTCTGTTTGCCCAAAAAGACAATGGAAAAGTTTTTCATCCATTCGCGAAGCGAATTCGTGGAAAACAGAAAGTCAAAACAATTCAAGCCACTAGAGCCGTTTTCTAGAAATGAAAAAATATTCTGAAAAAATTGAAAAATCATTGGTGCGCTGGCAATATCGGCTATCAACAATTCCGTGGAGGCTGACATGGCCAGGATGCGCGCAGTCGACGCAGCGGTTCTCGTTCTCGAAAAGGAAGGCATCTCCTGTGCCTTCGGCGTGCCAGGTGCTGCGATCAACCCGCTCTATTCGGCACTGAAGGCGAGGGGCAGTATCCGCCACATCCTTGCGCGTCACGTCGAGGCGGCCTCGCATATGGCCGAAGGGTTCACCCGCGCCAGATCGGGCAATATCGGTCTGTGCATCGGCACTTCGGGTCCCGCCGGCACCGACATGATCACCGGCCTCTATTCGGCCGCTGCCGATTCTATCCCGATCCTCTGCATCACCGGGCAGGCGCCGCGGGCGCGCCTCAACAAGGAAGATTTTCAGGCCGTCGACATCGCCGCCATCGCTGCACCCGTCGCCAAATGGGCGGTCACCGTCATGGAACCCTATCTGGTGCCGATGGCGCTGCAGAAGGCGTTCCATCTGATGCGCTCGTCGCGGCCGGGGCCGGTGCTGATCGATCTGCCGGTCGATGTGCAACTGGCGGAGATCGAGTTCGACATCGATGCCTACGAGCCGCTGGTGCCGTTCAAGCCGGCAATGTCGCGCGCCCAGGCCGAGAAGGCACTGAAAATGCTCAATGCGGCCGACAAGCCTGTCATCGTCGCTGGCGGCGGCATCATCAACGCCGATGCGTCGGACCTGTTGATCGAATTCGCCGAAGTCACCGGTGTGCCTGTCATCCCGACGCTGATGGGCTGGGGCGCGATCCCCGACGACCACCGGCTGATGGCCGGTATGTGCGGGCTGCAGACCTCGCATCGCTACGGCAACGCGACGATGCTCGAAGCCGATTTCGTTTTCGGCATCGGCAACCGCTGGGCCAACCGCCACACCGGTTCGGTCGACGTCTACACCAAGGGCAAGAAGTTCATCCACGTCGATATCGAGCCGACGCAGATCGGCCGGGTCTTCGCACCGGATCTTGGCGTCGTCTCGGATGCCGGTGCGGCGCTTAAAATGCTGCTCGACGTCGCCACCGAGTGGAGGACGGCCGGGAAATTGCGCGACTGGTCGGGCTGGGCCGGCGAATGCCGGCAGCGCAAGAAGGCGATGAAGCGCAAGACCCATTTCGACCAGGTGCCGCTGAAGCCGCAGCGCGTCTATGAGGAGATGAACAAGGCGTTCGGCCGCGACACCACCTATGTCACCACGATCGGCCTGTCGCAGATCGCCGGGGCGCAGTTCCTGCATGTCTACAAGCCGCGCAACTGGATCAATTGCGGCCAGGCCGGGCCGCTCGGCTGGACATTGCCGGCGGCCCTCGGCGTTCGCGCCGCCGATCCGGACCGCACCATTGTCGCACTTTCCGGCGACTATGATTTCCAGTTCATGATCGAGGAACTGGCGGCCGGCGCACAGCACAAATTGCCGTACATCCATGTCGTCGTGAACAACGCCTATCTCGGGCTGATCCGCCAGGCGCAGCGCGGCTTTTCGATGGATTTCGAAGTCAGCCTGGCCTTCGAGAACGTCAACCGGAAAGACGAGCCTGAGGCGGGCTACGGCGTCGACCACGTCGCCGTTGCCGAGGCGATGGGCTGCAAGGCGGTCAGGGTGCGCCGGCCGGAGGATTTCGCCGGTGCCTTCGAAGAGGCGCAGCGGCTGATGAACGAGCACCAGGTTCCGGTGGTGCTCGAATTCATCCTCGAGCGCGTCACCAATGTTTCGATGGGCACCGAAATCGACAAGATCACCGAATTCGAGGAGCTTGCCGAACATCACGAAGATGCCCCCACGGCGATCGTCATGCTCGACTAAGCTGTTTTATGAGGAATTACTGCCATGCCACGGTTTTCAGCCAATCTTTCGATGCTCTTTGGCGAGCATGACTTCCTCGACCGCTTCGATGCCGCCGCCCGCGCCGGCTTCAAGGGCGTCGAGTATATCGGCCCCTATGACCACGCGCCGGATGTCGTCGCGGCCAGGTTGAAGAAGAACGGGCTGACGCAGGTCCTGTTCAACCTGCCTGCCGGCGACTGGGCCAAGGGCGAGCGTGGCATTGCGATCTTGCCGGACCGCGTCCCGGAGTTCCGGCAAGGCATTGCCAAGGTCGTCACCTATGCGCACGCGCTGGGCTGCGAGCAGGTCAACTGCCTCGCCGGCATCGCGCCGCAAGGCGTCGATCGCTCCGTGCTGGAAGACGTCTTCGCCGAAAATCTGGCTTTCGCGGCGGAAAAGCTGGAGCAGGCCGGCATCAGGCTGCTGATCGAGCCGATCAACACCCGCGACATTCCGGGTTTTTTCCTGAATTACTCGGATCAGGCCCTGGCGCTGATCGACCGCGTCGGCTCGAAGAACCTGTTCCTGCAATACGACATCTATCACATGCAGATCATGGAGGGGGATCTCGCCCGTACCATCGAGGCAAACCTCAACCGCATCGCGCATATCCAGCTTGCGGACAATCCCGGCCGTCATGAGCCGGGGACGGGCGAGATCAATTTTCCCTTCCTGTACAACCACATCGACCGCATCGGCTATTCCGGCTGGGTCGGTGCGGAGTACAAGCCTAAGGGCGGAACGGAAGCGGGGCTCCGGTGGTTTCGGGACGCGGCCGGGCAGGGGAGTGCGGCGGCATAGACGCTACGTATCGCACGTCGCGTTCCTTCGCGCCCCCCTCTGGCCTGCCGGCCATCTCCCCCACGAGTGGGGAGATCGGCAGTTCCCGCGCCGGCCCTTAAACTTTGCTGACCTCGAAAATTGGCGAAAGCGGCGGTGACATCCAATCTCCCTCCTTGTGGGGG
>NZ_SUEG01000247.1:937-4661 GCF_005063415.1 Mesorhizobium sp. | reverse complement strand
ATACCATGGTGACCGGCGTCACCGGGCTGCTTCCGACCCAAGGCAGCACGACGATATTGGCGTCAGCGGCAGAAGCCACGAGACGCGGGACCAGCGCGCATCCCAGACCGCCTTCAACAAGGCTCCGTATCGCGCCCATGCTGGCGAACTCGCCAACCAGCCTCGGACGGTCGGGCAGCGTCGCTGCGAACGCTTCGTCGAACATCCGCCGATAGACGCAGCCGCGCTGGGTGACGAGGAAAGCCTCGTCAGCCAGATCGTCGGGCGTCATGGCAGAATGTCCGGCCAACCGGTGATTTGCCGGCATTATGGTGACGAGCTCTTCTACTGCCACTTGCTCGCTTCGCAGCTCCGGCGCCGCCGCCGGGACGGCTCCGAAATGGAAAGATACGTCCAGCGCCCCGCTTGTCACGCCGGCACGCAACCCACTGCTATCGTCCGCCTTGAGGTTCAGTTCCACATCGGGATGGCGCCGATGGAATTCCCTCAGCAAAGCTGGCAAGCGTGTCGAGCAAAGCGTCTCCAGGCCGCCGACCGTCAGGCGACCCGCAAGCGTGCCGCTCGCGTCGGCGACAGCGGAACGGGCTTCGTCCGCGAGATCGAGGAGATCGTTTGCGTAGTCCAGCAGGCGTTGTCCCGCCGCGGTCAGCTTCAAGCCACGCCGTGACCTGTCGAACAGCGACGTGCCCAGATCGGCTTCCAGCGCCTGGATCTGTTCGGTTACGCTCGATTGGGCAAGATGAACCCGCTCGGAGGCGCGCGTGATGTTCAAGGTGGTGGCGACCGCCACGAAGGTCTTGAGATGTCGAAGCTGCATGTCCTGAACCCGTCATATAGGCATAGGCTGCTTTGAACCGGGATCGCAAACGTGAAAAGGCCGGGAACGTCGCCCGGCCTTTTTTGTCTCGATAGATGAAGCTTACTCCGCCGGCGCTTCCGCAACGTCCCGGCTGCGGCCGAGCGTTATCTTGGCCAGCGTGAAGGAGATCGCCGCGCAGAGCGTGATGCCCGCCACCATCGGCAGCGGCGTGCCGTCGAAAAACACGCCGGCGACGCCCATGGCGACCGCGCCGATGGCGAAGTGCAGCGTGCCCATCAACGCCGACGCCGTACCGGCGATCTCGCCATGCTCTTCCATCGCCAGCACCGACGTGGTCGGGATGACCAGGCCGAGAAAGCCGTAGCCGATGAACAGCAGCGCCGCCATCACGTCGAGCCGGTCGACACCCGATGCCATCACCGCGAATAGCACCACCATCGTCGTCGCATAGCCGGTCACCGCGACACGCACCACGCGCTGCAGCCCGAACCGCTCGGATAGCAACCCGGTCAGCTGCGACATGCCGATAAAGGCAACCGCATTGATCGAGAAGAATACGCTGTAGACCGAAGGCGACAGCCCATAATGGTCGATCAGGATGAAGGACGAGCTCGACAGATAGACGAAGAAGCTCGCAATGCCGAAGCCGGCGATGGCCGTCAGGCCAAGGAAGTTGCGGTCCCCCATCAGGAAGCGGTAGCCTGAAAGTGCCGTCCCGAAGGACGAACCGGCGCGCTCCTCGACCGGCCGTGTCTCCTTGAGCGAGGTCGCCAGCAGGATGGTGGCGAGCACGGCCGCGCCCGTCACTGTCCAGAACACGGCGCGCCAGCCGAAATTCTCGATGATCTGGCTACCGGTCAGCGGCGCCAGGATCGGCGACACCGAAAACACAAGCATCAGCAGCGACATCAGCTTGGCGGCCTCGGTGCCGGTATGCAGATCGCGCACGATCGCGCGCGGCACGGCCATGCCGGCGCTGGCGCCGAGCCCTTGCAGGAAGCGGAAGGCGATCAGCCATTCGATCGAGGGAGCCAGCGCCGAGCCGACGCCGCCGACCATGAACAGCGCCAGGCCGCCGTAGAGCGGCAGCTTGCGGCCGACCATGTCGGAGATCGGTCCGACGACGATCTGGCCGAAGCCCATGGAAAGAAAGAAGATCAGCAGGCTCATCTGCACCGCGGCAGTGCCGGCATGCAGATCCTCGCCGATCGACGGCAGGGCCGGAAGATACATGTCGATGGCAAACGGGCCGATGGCGGACAATAGGCCGAGCACGACCGCAATGCGGAGGAATTTGGCATTCATGATAGCAGGCTCTTTCGAATTCTGGTTGCCACCGAGGACCGGCGTGTAACCCTAGGACGTTCCATCCCGTGGAGTTCCGACTCCTCTGCGGAACGAAACCCCCTTCGTGCAAGTCCACAAATTTAGACAGGCTTGTCTAATTCGTCAACCACCTCTATATAGTTTTGCATGAAGGCCAACGTTTCTCCTGACATTTTCCCGCCGCGGGGCCATGAGGCCAAGCGGATGTCGATTGTCGATGCCGCCGCCTCGGTCTTCTGCCGCGAAAGCTTCGCCGGTGCCAATATCGACATGATTGCCGCCGAGGCCGGCGTCTCCCGCCAGACCATCTACAATCATCACGGCGACAAGGAAAAACTCTTCGTTGCCATCGTCCGCGACCTCACCGAACGTTGCAATGCCGGCATCTTTGCCACGATTTCCACTTTTCCCGATCAGCCGAAGGATCTCGAGGCCGACCTCATCGCCTTTGCCGTGCGGATGAACCAAAATTGCATCTGCAACCGCGACGGCAAATTCCTGCGCAAGCTGATCCAGACCGAGGGCGGGCGCTATCCTGAGCTCTTCGCCGAATGGCGCGAAGAAGGACCGGGCAGGACATGGCCGGCGATCGCCGCCCGTTTCGCCCGCCTCGCTCATGCCGGCTTGCTTGATATCGACGATCCCGATGTCGCAGCGCGCCAGTTCATGGCGCTTGCCAATGCCGAGTTGCAGACGACGTTCATGCTCGGCGGTACACCAACCGAGGACGAGGTGGTGCAATCGGCGACAAATGGCGTGCGTACCTTCCTGCGCGCCTTCGGCAAGCGGCAGCCTGCGACCCGGGCAGGCAAGCAGCGCACGCTCGCCAACGCTTGACGATCAAAGCCGTTTGACGATCAAATCGTCGCCAATGGGCTTCGCTTCCGCACACCGGCGATCTATATCCGGTTTACGCCGCGCTCAAGCTTGATTACAGCTATCAGGACGATTCAACGGAACCCGACAGCCACATGGCCGACGACCACATCCGCTACGACATTCTGGCCCAGGAGGCGTTGCGCGGCGTCATGCGCAAGGTCCTGGCCGAGGTCGCGCGCACCGGTCTCCCGGGCAACCATCATTTCTTCATCACCTTTCTCACCGGCGCGCCGGGTGTGCGCGTGTCGTCGCGGCTGCGCGAGCGCTATCCCGAACAGATGACCATCGTCATCCAGTTCCAGTATTGGGACCTGAAGGTGAGCGACACCGGTTTCGAAGTCGGGCTGTCATTTTCCGACGTCCCGGAAAAATTGGAAATCCCGTTCTCGGCCGTGCGCGGCTTTTACGACCCGTCCGTCAACTTCGAGCTCGAATTCGACGTCAAGACGGATACCCCGGCGGAACAGGAGACAAAGGCCAAGCCTGCTCCCGAGCCGCTGGCCATCGTCGCCGAGAAAAAGCCCGAGACGAAGAAGAAAGCCGCCGAGGCGGAAAAGAAGCCTGCCGCGGCCGAGGCCGGCGCCAAGGGGGCCGACGTGGTGTCGCTTGACGCCTTCCGCAAGAAGTGACCCGACAGGCGGCGTGACATGGCCGAGATCGTCAATCTCCGTCAGGCACGCAAGCAGAAGGCGCGAGCCG
>NZ_SUEG01000247.1:0-927 GCF_005063415.1 Mesorhizobium sp. | reverse complement strand
AGCCGAGAAGGAGCGCCTGGCCGAACAGAACCGAGCGCTGCATGGCCGTTCCAAAACCAGCCGGGATCGCGACCGCCTGATCGCCGACAAGGCCGACAAATTCGTCGCCGGTCATCGCCGCGAAAAATCGGGCGATTCGGACAAATCCGATGCTTGAAGTGTGAATAGGATCGTCGCGTGAGCCCGGTCGAAAAACGCTCGGTCACCATTCGCGGCCACCGCACCAGCTATTCGCTCGAAAAGCCTTTTTACGACGACCTGGTCGCTATTGCGGCCGTGCGAAAGCTGACGCTCGCCGCGCTTGTCGCCGAGATCGACGAGAGCCGCCCGCGCGATGCCAATCTCTCCTCGGCGCTCCGGCTCTATGTGCTGGACTGGGCCAAGCGCCGGGATGACGGGTTCGCTCTAACCTCCCTCCAGCGACTTCAGCAAATTGTCGATCGATGAGGGATCGATCTGGGGTTTTGGCGCGAGTTCCGCTGGCGACTGATTGTCATTGGTTGCGGGCCGAGCCTCACGCTCCATCTTCTGCGCTTGCTCGGCCGCGGCCTTGCGTTCGGCGTCGAGCTTTGCCTTTTCTTCCGAGGCGATCCGCAACGCCTCTTCCGCCCTCTGGCGTTGCTGTTCTTCGGCCTGTGCTGCTTCCTCGGCAGCCTGTAGCGCCGCCTTGGCTTTCGCTTCGGCATCCGCTTTGGCCTTTGCAGCCGCCTCGGCTTTCGCCTTGGCCTCGGCTTCGGCCTTCGCCGCTGTATCCGCCTTTGCCTTGGCGTCCGCTTCAGCCTTCGCCCTGGCCTCAGCTTGCGCCTTCGCCTCGGCTTCAGCTTTCGCCTTGGCCTCAGCTTGCGCCTTCGCCTCGGCTTCAGCTTTCGCCTTGGCCTCAGCTTGCGCCTTCGCCTCGGCTTCAACTTTCGCCTTGGCCTCAGCTTG
>NZ_SUEG01000246.1 GCF_005063415.1 Mesorhizobium sp. | reverse complement strand
GATTTGAGCCGCGCCCGCGACCGGCTGCAGGCCGAGATGTCAGACCACCGCAGCACGGAAGCCAAGCTCCAGGTCGTGCAGCAGGATCTGGTCCAGGCCAACCGCCTCGCCATCCTCGGCCAGGTCGCGGCCGGTGTCGCCCATGAAATCAACCAGCCGGTCGCCACCATCCGCGCCTATGCCGACAATGCCCGCACCTTCCTCGACCGCAAGCAGACCGGGCCGGCCGAGGAAAACCTCGGCGCCATCGCCGCTTTGACCGAACGCATCGGCTCAATCACCGAGGAGTTGAAGGCATTTGCCCGCAAGGGCCGCACCGCCGCCGAGCCTGTCGAATTACGTGGTGTCATCGAGGGCGCCGTCATGCTGTTGAGAAGCCGCTTTGCCGGTCGGCTCGACGCATTGGCCATCGACCTGCCGCCGCCGAGCCTCAAGGTCATGGGCAATCGGGTGCGGCTCGAACAGGTGCTGATCAATCTATTTCAGAACGCGCTGGAGGCGCTCGACGGCCGCGACGACGCTCATGTGCAGGTATCGGTCGAAGAGACCGCCGACGGCGTGACGGTCGCCGTGTCCGATAACGGACCGGGCATTCCGCCAGGGATCCTCAAATCACTGTTCACGCCGTTCAACACGTCCAAGGAAAAAGGCCTTGGCCTTGGCCTCGTCATCTCGAAGGACATCGTCGCCGATTATGGCGGCCGTATCGAGGTTTCAAGCGACGATAGCGGCACCCGCTTCACCATTCATCTCCAGACAGCAGCGTAAGCCATCATGACGAACGACAATGCCGCGCCGGTGATCCTGATCGACGACGACCGCGATCTCCTCAAGGCCACTGCGCAGACGCTGGAGCTTGCCGGTTTCTCGGTCTCCGCCTTTGCGGTGGCCGCCGAGGCGCTGGCCGGGCTCGACGCCGGTTTTGCCGGCGTCGTGGTGTCCGATATCCGCATGCCTCAGATCGACGGCTTGCAGCTTTTCAACCGTGTCCTGCGGCTGGATGCGGACATTCCCGTCATCCTCGTCACCGGCCACGGCGACATCGCCATGGCCGTCAACGCGATTAAGGACGGCGCCTACGACTTCATCACAAAGCCCTTCGCCGCCGACCGGCTGGTGCAGAGCGTGCGTCGCGCGGCGGAAAAGCGCCGCCTGGTGATGGAGAACCGGGCCCTGCGCGAGGCGGCCGGAGAGGCGCAGGACGGCCTGCCGCTGATCGGCCAGACACCGGCGATGGACAGGCTGCGCCGCACGCTACGCCAGATCGCCGACACCGATGTCGATGTGCTGGTGACCGGCGAGACCGGCTCCGGCAAGGAGGTGGTCGCAAGTCTTCTGCATCGCTGGAGCCGCCGCGCTAAGGGCAATTTCGTTGCGCTGAATTGCGGCACGCTGCCGGAGACGGTCATCGAGAGCGAGTTGTTCGGCCATGAGGCCGGCGCCTTCACCGGCGCGCAGAAGAAACGGATCGGCCGCATCGAGCATGCCAGCGGCGGCACGCTGTTCCTCGACGAGATCGAAAGCATGCCGGTCTCGACACAGGTGCAGATGCTGCGCGTGCTGGAAATGCGCGAGGTCACGCCGCTCGGCACCAACGAGGTGCGGCCAGTCGACCTGCGCGTCGTCGCCGCCGCCAAGGTCGACCTCGCCGATCCGCGCCAGCGCGGCGCTTTCCGCGAGGATCTCTATTACCGGCTCAACGTGGTGACGATCTCGATCCCGCCGCTGCGCGAGCGCCGCGACGATGTCGCCCTGCTGTTCTTCTATTTCGCCGAGCGCGCCGCCGCCCGTTTCCACCGCCCAGTGCCGGCAGTGCCGGCGACGGTGCATCGCCATCTGAGCGACCATGACTGGCCGGGCAATGTGCGCGAACTGGCGCATTTCGCCGAGCGGTTTGTGCTTGGATTGGAGGAAGGCGCCGAAGCACAACCCCCTGCCCCGACCCAATCGACCGCCGCCATGAAGCTGCCGGAGCGGCTGGAGCGCTACGAGGCCGACATCATCCGCGAGACGCTTGGCCGCAACGAGGGCGATGTCAGGCGCACGATCGAAGCGCTGGGGATTCCGCGCAAGACCTTCTACGACAAGCTCCAGCGCCACGGCATCGTGCGCAGCGATTTTTCCAGGTAATCGCCGCCGGGCCTTGACCGGACGGCTCGGCTATTTGGCGTCGTGGAAGATGATGCCGACGGTGTGGCGCATGCCGGAGCGAAGCCGGCTGACGCCGTGCCTGAGATTGACGCGGTACTTGCCCTTGCTGCCCTGGACCGGTCGATTGTGGACCGCGAAGGCGACCGCATCGCCCTGGCGCAGCGGTACCACCTCGACGCGGCTTTGCATGCGCGGACGCTGTTCGGTCAGCACAAACTCGCCGCCGGTGAAATCCTTGCCGGGTTCGGACAACAGGATCGCCACTTGCAGCGGGAACGCCAGATCGCCGTAGAGATCCTGGTGCAGGCAGTTGAAGTCGCCAGGGACGTATTGCAGCAGGAGCGGCGTCGGCCGCGTCTGGCCATGCTCGTGGCATTGTTTCAGGAACGCGGCGTGTTCGTCGGGATAGCGCTGCGCGATACCCATGCGTTCGTTCCAATCGTTGGCGACCGCGGCGAGGCACGGATAGAGCGCGGTGCGCAAGCCGCCGATCAGATCGGGCAAGGGATAGCGGAAATAGCGGTACTCGCCCTTGCCGAAGCCGTGCCGCGCCATGTGCACATGGCTGCGGAATTGGCACTCGTCCGAATAAAGTCCGGCAATCTGCCGGCACTCCTGCGGCGTCAGCAGCTTTTCCATCACCGCGCAGCCATAGCCACTCAGCTCACCGGCCAGATTCCGCCAGTCATATCCGGCAACGCGCACCTCCGCCGATTTGACCGCCGCTTTCGTGCCTATCGAATGGATGGTCATGGCTTCGCCTCTGTAGCTTCTCTGTCATTGAGATGGGTGAAACGGCGCGCGCGGACCACCCGTTTCTTGCCGGGTGAGCTTCGCGGGATGGGACATCATCCAATTTCCGATTTCGTTGTCGTGCGCTAAACTTGTTCCACTTCAACGGGGCCGCCACCGCCATGATCGTCCAGACCTGCATCAATGGTGCGCGCAGCGCCGATTTCCACCCGCGACTGCCGCTTGATCCCGAAGCCATGGCGCGCGACGGTGCGACCTGCGTCGCCGCCGGTGCCGCCGAACTGCATGTTCATGCCCGCGGGCTGGACGGCCGCGAAAGTCTTGCGCCGGTGACGATGGACCAGACTGTGCTAGCGCTTCGTCGCGCCTGCCCTGGAACGCTGATCGGCCTGTCGACCGGCGCCTGGATCGAAAATGACGACGAGCGGACGCTGGCCGCGATCGCCGGCTGGAGCGAGCTGCCCGACTACGCCTCGGTCAATCTGAGCGAAGACGCCGCGCCCGCAGTCATGGACGGTCTGCGCCAGCGCTGCATTGGCATCGAGGCCTGGCTTGCCTCCGTCGCCGACGCCGAACGCCTGGTGAGCCTCGACCATGGCAAACGCGTGCTGCGCATCCTGATCGAAATCTCCGAGCAGGAGCCGGACGCTGCGCTGGAGATCAGCGACGATATCGCCGCCGTGCTCGACGGCGCCGGAATGCGTCGGGCGATCCTGCTGCACGGCGCCGACGCCACGGTCTGGCCTTTCGTGCACCGGGCGGCGGCGCGTGGCTGGTCGACGCGTGTCGGACTGGAAGACGGCAAGGAGCTTCCTGATGGAACGGTAGCATCCAGTAACGCTGCGCTGACAGCGGCAGCCGTCGCTATCTTCGGGGCCAGCCGTTAGCGCGGGGAAAGCGTTGATGGCGGCCAATCTCCTCTTCACGGGGAGATGCGCGGTTTTGGCAACGAGGCAGGCCAAAGTCGGGCGGGTCAAAAGTATGGCCGCGAGTTGCGACCGCGCCCCGCAGAACGGCGCTATCCCGCCAACCTTAAACCGGCGGCCTGAACCTTCAAAAGATCCGGAAACAAAAAACCGCCTCGGGAGGGCGGGTCGGCGGCGCGATTGGCCCATACCCAAATTAGTAGCATAGCTGCCGGCACAAAGCAAGAACAAAATGTGGCGCCCGCGACGAAACTGCTGACAGCCACAGAGCTATGGCGGATGACATGGCTCTTGCCGTTGTTAAAAATCTCTCATAAGGTATTTTCATATCTGAAAGAAAATCCAATCGTTTCTTTCCCTTTATGAAAGCCTGAGCGTTTGCGGGAACATCTCGATCAGACCGACCGGCGACTGGTCAAGCTGCTGTCGCAGGATGCGCAGCTTGGCGTCAACCGCCTTGCCGAGAAGATGGCGATCTCTGTGCCGACGGTGCGCGTGCGGCTGCGCAACCTGCTCGACCGCAACCTGCTCAAGATCGTCGGGCTGCTCAACCTGACCGAACGCCCCGAGCTGATCTCGGCGATCGTCGGCATCAACGCGCAAGGGCGCGGCCGGGCGCGAGAACTGGCGCAGCGCATCTCCGAACTGCCTTTCGTGAACTCGGCCGCCGTCGTCACCGGGCGCTTCGACATCATCGTCGATGTAACCGTGGCCGGCGACGTCGCCGATCTCTACCGCGTCACCAGCGAGCTGATCCCCGGCGCCGGCGAACCCGGCGAGGTCGTGCGCAGCGAGACCTTCGTCGTCATGGCGTCCTGCAACAAATGGGTCAGCC
>NZ_SUEG01000245.1 GCF_005063415.1 Mesorhizobium sp. | reverse complement strand
CGCAGTCGAGAGCGTAATTGTCGCGCCGACGATCAACATACTAGCGAAGAGTATTTTTTGCCAGTTGACACGAAACCAGCCCCTGGATTTCAGCAACTCGGCGCTGCTTGCAGGTGGAACCGCAGCTTTGAGGCCGATGCATGTCCGTTTTCCGTTAGTCAAAATAGCGACCTCGGTCGGGGGCTTGCTATCCCGCGACGCCAATTGGAAGACGTGCACCACGAGCCTACACATAAATTCGAGCTTTCAGCTTCATCCATTCGAGCTTTCAGCTTCATCCATTCGAGGGATGCTTCATCCAGTCCGTGGAAGTGTCACGTTCTGATATATGGACGTCGGGCACTATCCGTCGGCGGTCGTTGGACGCTCGCTCGCCGAAATTGACACGACACCCCGTCTCAGCCATCCTTGAGCCGGCCGTCTTGTCTTGCGGCTCTGCGTGTATGAGCAAATTGCATGGCCAGTTCCGCTATCAGCCAAAAATCCAAGCGCGCCGCGGTGCGTCGGGCGCTCGACCGCCACAAGGTCTACATCACCGCGCAGCGTTTTTCGGCCGGCAGCTACAGCGCGCGCGTGCTGGTCGATGGCGAGGCCTATTGGGTCGACGAATTCCGGCTCAGCCAGCTGCAGCAGGGCCTGTCGCCGGCCGAACTCGAATTGACACCGGCCACCGACGATTGAGCGGCGTGACCTCCCATTCTTCGTCATCCCAGGGCGGAGCAGGAGCGAAGCTACGTCGCGGAGACCCTGGGATCCATGCCGTGACATTGGAGCGCCGCTGCGATGGGATTTTGATGCTGCGCTCGTTGCTTTTGCCCACCACCTACGTCTAGTCCATGCCAGCTCCTTCGAAGCTCAAGGCCTATCGCGCCAAGCGCGAGTTCACGAGGACGCCGGAACCGGCCGGCGGTCTGGTTGCCGGTGAGGGCAATCGTTTCGTCGTCCACAAGCATCACGCCACCGCCGATCACTACGATCTGCGCCTGCAGGTCGGCGACGTGCTGAAGAGCTGGGCGGTGCCGCGCGGCCCGTCGCTCAATCCCGCCGACAAAAGGCTGGCGGTCGAGACCGAGGACCATCCGCTCGAGTATATCGACTTCGAAGGTGTCATTCCCGAAGGCGAATATGGCGGCGGGCCGATGATCGTCTGGGATACCGGCGTCTGGGCGCCGATGGACGATGTCGAGAAGAGCCTGCGTACCGGTTCCTTCAAGTTCCGGCTCGCCGGTGAGAAGCTCAATGGCGGCTGGATGCTGACGCGGCTGAAACCGAAGCCCGGCGAGGATGAGGGCAAGAAGAACTGGCTGCTGTTCAAGGAGCGCGATCTCGCCGCCGATGCCACGCTCGACATACTGGACGCCCGGCCGGAAAGCGTCAAATCCGGCCGTCGCATCGAGGAACTGGTGGCAACGCCGAAGCCTGCCGCCAAACCTGCCAAGCCGCTGGTGCTGAAACCCGGCGCTTTGTCGGGCGCCGTCAAGGCGCCGCCGCCTTCCCGGATCGAGCCGCAGCTGGCTACGCAGGTTCCGAAGCCGCCGGGAGGTGAACACCCCGCGGAAAAAACACGCGAAGTCTGGCTGCACGAGATCAAGTTCGACGGCTACCGCACCATGGCGCATGTTTCCGACGGAAAGGTCAGGCTGATCACCCGCGCCGGCCTCGACTGGACGAAGCGCTATGGCGACCTGCCGCTTGCATTCGCCAGGCTGCCGTGCCGCGAGGCGATCATCGACGGCGAGGTCGTCGCGCTCGACGCCAAGGGCATCAGCCGCTTTGCCCTTTTGCAAGACGCGCTGGCCGAAGGCGCCGGCAACAAGCTCCACTTCTACGCCTTCGACCTTCTCTATCTCGACGGCTGGGACCTGAGACAAGCGCCGCTCCGCCGGCGCAAGGCACTGCTTTCGCAACTGCTGTCCGGTCTCGGCGCAAACTCCGCCATCCAGCTCAGCGATCATGTCGAAGGCGACGGCCAGGCGCTCTATGACCAGGCATCCGAGATGGGGCTCGAGGGTGTCGTCTCCAAGCGCGCCACGGCGGTCTACCAGAGCGGCCGCACCAAGACCTGGACCAAGACCAAGGCGCGCCAGACCGGCGACTTTGTCATCGCCGGCTACACAGTCTCCGATGCGGCAGAGGGGTTGGCTGCACTTGGCCTCGGCGAATTCGAAGACGGCGAGCTGCACTATCGCGGCAAGGTCGGCACCGGCTTCGATGCGGGGACAGCAGGCGAATTGCTGGCGCGGCTGGAGCCATTGCGGGCCGGTGCATCCGCGCCCGAAGGGGTTCCCCGCGAAATCATGCGCGAGATGAACTGGGTGCGGCCGCTGCTTTCGGCACATATCCACTACGCCAACCGGACCACCGACAATGCGCTGCGTCATGCCGTGTTCCGCGGCCTGCGTGACGTCGGCCTGTCGACGCCAGTGTCGGCCAAACGCAAGCGGCTGATCGCCGAGGCCGACCTCGCCACCATCTGGGTGACCAACCCGACGCGGCGGCTGTTCGGCAAGACCGGGCCGACCAAGCTCGATATCGCCGTCTATTACGCGCTGGTCGGCGATTTCATGCTGCCGCACATTCTCGGCCGGCCGGTCTCGCTGGTGCGCTGCCCGACCGGCAGGCCGCAGGACTGTTTCTTCCAGCGCCATGCCTTCACCGGCATGCCGTCCTCGGTGGCGACCTTCGAGGCGACCAATTCGGAGGGCGAGACCAAATCCTATCTCTCGGTGGAAGACGCCAAGGGCTATCTGGCTCTGGCGCAGTTCGGTGTCGTCGAGTTCCACACCTGGGGCACCCATCGCACGCGGCTCGACAAGCCGGACCTGATCGTTTTCGACCTCGACCCGGGCGAGGGGATCGCCTGGCGCGAGGTGGTTGAGGCGGCGGTGCACATTAAGGGCGAGCTGGAAGCGCTAGCGCTGGTGCCGTTCGCCAAGACCTCGGGGGGCCAAGGCATTCACATCACCGTGCCGGTGACGCAAAAGCAGAACTGGAAGAAACTGCACCAGGCGACCAGCGCCATCTCGACACATCTTGCCGCCACCGCGCCCGACACTTTCACCACCACCATGGGCAAGGAGAACCGCAAGCGGCGCATCTTCATCGATTATCACCGCAATGCGCGCGGCCACACTTCGGCTGCTCCCTATTCGCTGCGCGCCCGCACCAATTTGCCGGCCTCGACACCGGTCAGCTGGAGCGATCTGGAATCCATCGATGCTCCGCAGGATCTGAATTATTCGTCCCTGCCAGGCCTGCTGGCGACGTCAGGCGATCCCTGGGCCGACATGGAAGATTTCGCCCGGGATTTGCCGGTGATAGGCACCGCGAGGTAGTCCTGCGGGCGCGGCCCCAGACTCCATCGACGCTCCGGAAAATTTGAATTATTCTTCGCGACGGACCTCTTGCCTGCAGGCGGCTCCCAGCGGAGGAAGATTTCGCTAGGGATTTGTCGGTATTGTAAGGGGCAATGTAGGATTTCGGCAGCCCCGTTCGTCCTCCGGACGAACGGGGCTGCGAACAGTTCGACAGCACAAGGCCGCGTAGGAGTATTTCATGGCGCCCAGGGCAAGTTGGAAAGGTTACCTCAAGCTCAGTCTGGTCAGCTGTCCGGTCCGGCTCTATCCGGCGACCAGCGCCAGCGAGCGCATCAGCTTCAACCAGCTGCACAAGAAGACGCACAACCGCATCAACATGAAACCGGTCGACCCCGAACTCGGGCTGGTCGAGCGCTCGGACCTGGTCAAGGGCTACGAATACGAGGACAAGCAATACATCATCATCGAGGATGCCGATCTCGATGCGGTGCGTATCGAATCCAATCATACGATGAACATAGAGGCCTTTGTCGACGAGCATTCGGTCGACGTCATCTATCAGGATGCGCCCTATTACCTGGCGCCGGACGGCGCAATGGCCGAGGAGACCTTCGCCGTGCTGCGCGAAGCGATGCGCAAATCCGGCAGGCTGGCGATCGCGCGCCTGGTGCTGTCCAGCCGCGAGCGCGTGGTGACGATCGGCGCGCGCGAGAACGGCATGTTCGTCTGCACCTTGAGGAATCCGAACGAAGTGCGTGGCACGGCTGAATATTTCGGCAATATCCCGGCCGGAAACCCCGATCCCGAAATGCTGCAGTTGGCCGAAGCGCTGATCAAGCAGAAAGAAACCACCTTCGATCCAAAGAATTACGAGGACCGCTACGAGATCGCGCTGATGACGATGATCCGCGAGAAGCTCAAGGGCCACAAGCCGATCATCGCGGCGGCGCCTGAGCGCGGCAACGTCATCAATCTGATGGATGCGCTGAAGGCGAGCCTGTCGCAATCGGCCAAGCCGCCGGCCAAGTCGAAGAGCAAGGCCGATGAGGCGGCCAAGCCTGCGGCGAAATCCGCCAAGGCCGGCGCCGGCGCGGCCAAGCAAAACCCGCTCAAGGCGAACCTTCTCAAAGCCGTCGGCAAGAGCAAGGCGTGACGGCTCTCGCCGGCACGGTCTTCGGCATCGTCGGCGCGCTGGCGGCTTTTCCGCTCAGGCTGGCGGCGCGCGAGGTCGAGCGCCAGCAAGGCCAGTTGCGTCGTGGCGTCACCCGGCGCACCACGCATGTCGTGTTGGGCCGCATGTTGCTCGCCAAAGCCGGCGATGGCGAGATCGAGCGTCGCGCTGCTGCGGAGCGCGCAGCCGGGCGCAAGCTGGTCAGCGAGAAC
>NZ_SUEG01000244.1 GCF_005063415.1 Mesorhizobium sp. | reverse complement strand
CGGGAAGCCCGTATGGGTGTCGTGGACGCTTTCCGACCACGGCACGCCGCGCCTGCGCAGCGGCGAAGCCATTGCAGCGGCGTCGGGCGCTCTTGACGGCCTGCCCGTCGCGGCCCGGCTGGTCAATTGCTGCCGGCCCGAAGCGATCGCTGCAGCGCTCCCCGAACTGATCGCTCTCGGCGGTCCGGTCGGCGCTTATGCCAATGGCTTCACCTCGATTGAGGCGCTCAAGCATGGCGGCACCGTGGAAGTGCTGCACGCCCGCCACGACCTCGATCCGAATGCCTATGCCGGCCAGGCGGTCGGTTGGGTCGAGGCCGGCGCCGGCATCGTCGGCGGCTGCTGCGAAGTCGGACCGGCCCACATCGCCGCGCTGCGCGACCGGCTCGAACAGGCCGGTTATGAAATTTCGGGAGTAGCATAATGCCCAGGCCATCATCGCGCATTTCCGGCATCGTGCCTTCGGGCAAGGATGGCTGGGAGGTTCATTCCGCTGCCTGGGCGCGCAAGCAGGCCGGCGAGGACATCATTATGCTGTCGGTCGGCGACCACGATTTCGACACGCCGAGCGAGACGATCGAAGCCTGCGTGGCGGCGGTTCGCGCCAGCAATCACCACTACACGCCGCTTGCCGGCGTTCCGCGCCTGCGCAAGGCGATGGCGGCGGCTTCGACGCTGTGCACCGGCGTTGCGACAAATCCCGACCAGGTCATCGCCACGCCGGGCGGGCAGGCCGCGCTTTATGCGGCCATTCAAGCGGTTCTCGACCAGGGCGACCATGCCATCGTCGTCGCGCCCTATTACGCCACCTACCCCAACACCTTCAGCGCGGCGGGCGCCGAGTTCAGCGTCGTCGAGACCCCCGCCGAGGATGGCTTTCAGCCGCGCGCCGCCGACATTCGCGCCGCCCTTCGGCCGAACACCCGCGCCATCCTGATCAACACGCCGAACAATCCCACGGGTGCCGTCTATTCGCGCGAGCGCCTGGAAGAGCTGGCGCAGATCTGCCGCGAGTATGACCTATGGCTACTGTCGGACGAGGTCTACTGGACGCTGGGCGGCGGCGAGCACGTCTCACCACGCTCGCTGCCCGGCATGGCGGAACGCACGCTGGTCATCAATTCGATGTCGAAGAGCCACGGCATGACCGGCTGGCGCATGGGCTGGCTGACCGGGCCTGAACAGATGATCTCGCTGCTGACCGACCTCAATCTGGTGATGACCTACGGCCTGCCGGCCTTCATCAGCCTCGCCTGCGCGGAGGCGCTCGAAAATGGCTACGGCGTCAAGGAGATCGCCGAGCGCTATGCCGCAAGGCGCACCGTCGTTCTCGATGCCATGCGCGGCATGAACAATATCACCGTGCGCGGCTCCGAAGGCGGCATGTACGTCATGCTCGACATATCGGCGATCGAGCCGGACGACGAAAAATTCGCCTGGGCCTTCCTCGACCAGGAAAAGGTCGGCGTCATGCCCGGCTCGAGCTTCGGCGAGGCCGCAGCCGGCCACATCCGCTTCAGCCTCTGCCAGCCTGAACCGGTGCTGATGGAGGCTGCCACGCGCCTGCGCCGCTTCGCCTCCTTCTATCGCCGCGAGGCCGCATGAACGCCCCGCCCCCGAAAGCCATCCCCACCAAAGCGAGGGCGGTGATCATCGGCGGCGGCGTTTCCGGCTGTTCGGTCGCCTATCATCTGGCCAAGCTCGGCTGGACCGATATCGTGCTGCTTGAGCGCAAGCAGCTGACATCGGGCACGACATGGCACGCCGCCGGCCTGATCGGCCAGTTGCGCGGCTCGCAGAACATGACGCGGCTGGCGAAATACTCGGCCGACCTCTACGTCAAGCTGGAGGCCGAGACCGATGTCGGCACCGGCATGCGCCAGGTCGGCTCGATCACCGTGGCACTGACAGAGGAGCGTAAGCACGAGATCTACAGGCAGGCGTCTCTCGCCCGCGCCTTCGATGTCGACGTGCGCGAGATTTCGCCCAACGAAGTCAAGCAGATGTACCCGCATCTTAATGTTTCCGATGTTGTCGGCGCCGTGCATCTGCCGCTCGACGGCCAGTGCGACCCGGCCAATATCGCCATGGCGCTGGCCAAGGGCGCGCGCCAGCGCGGTGCGACGATCGTCGAGAACGTCAAGGTCACCAAGGTCCACACCAAAAATGGGCGCGTCACCGGCGTTTCCTGGGCGCAAGGCGACGAGCAAGGCCTGATCGATACCGATATCGTCGTCAACTGCGCCGGCATGTGGGCACGCGAACTTGGCGCCCAGAATGGCGTCACCATCCCGCTGCACGCCTGCGAGCATTTCTATCTCGTCACCGAGCCGATCCCCGGGCTCTCCCGGCTGCCGGTGCTGCGCGTGCCGGACGAGTGCGCCTACTACAAGGAAGATGCCGGCAAGATGATGCTCGGCGCCTTCGAGCCAGTGGCCAAACCCTGGGGCATGAACGGCATAAGCGAGGAGTTCTGCTTCGACCAGTTGCCGCAGGACATGGACCATTTCGAGCCGATCCTCGAAATGGGCGTCAACCGCATGCCGATGCTGGCCACCGCCGGCATCCACACCTTCTTCAACGGCCCCGAGAGTTTTACCCCCGACGACCGCTATTATCTCGGCGAGGCGCCGGAGCTTTCCGGCTACTGGATGGCGACCGGCTACAATTCGATCGGCATCGTCTCCTCCGGCGGCGCCGGCATGGCGCTGGCGCAATGGATCAATGACGGCGAAGCGCCTTTCGACCTTTGGGAGGTCGACATCCGCCGCGCCCAGCCGTTCCAGAAGAACCGCCGCTATCTCAAGGAGCGCGTCTCCGAAACGCTCGGCCTGCTCTATGCCGATCATTTTCCTTACCGGCAGATGGCAACCTCGCGAAACGTCCGCCGTTCGCCGCTGCACGAACATCTGAAGACGCGCGGCGCCGTGTTCGGCGAGGTCGCCGGCTGGGAGCGCGCCAACTGGTTCGCTAGGCCCGGCCAGGAGCGCGAATACCGCTATTCCTGGAAACGGCAGAACTGGTTCGACAACCAGCGTGAGGAGCATCTGGCGGTCAGGAGCGGCGTCGGCCTGTTCGACATGACCTCGTTCGGCAAGATCCGCGTCGAGGGTCGCGACGCCTGCGCTTTCCTGCAAAGACTCTGCGCCAACGACATGGACGTGGCGCCGGGCAAGATCGTCTACACCCAGATGCTCAACCAGCGCGGCGGCATCGAGAGCGATCTCACCGTCTCGCGGCTGTCCGAAACCGCCTTCTTCCTCGTCGTGCCCGGCGCGACGCTGCAACGCGACCTGGCGTGGCTGCGAAAACATCTTGCCGAGGAGTTCGTCGTCATCACCGATGTGACCGCGGCCGAAGCGGTGCTCTGCCTGATGGGCCCGGATTCGAGGAAGCTGATCCAAAAGGTCAGCCCCAACGATTTCTCAAACGAGAACAACCCGTTCGGAACGTTTCAGGAGATCGAGATCGGCATGGGCCTGGCCCGCGCCCACCGTGTCACCTATGTCGGCGAACTCGGCTGGGAGCTTTATGTCTCGACCGACCAGGCTGCCCATGTCTTCGAGGCGATCGCGGAGGCAGGCACCAATGTCGGGCTAAAAACATGCGGCCTGCACACTTTGGATTCCTGCCGCATCGAAAAGGCCTTCAGGCATTTCGGCCACGACATCACCGACGAGGACAATGTGCTGGAGGCCGGCCTCGGCTTTGCGGTGAAGACCGCCAAGGGCGATTTTCTCGGCCGCGATGCGGTTTTGAGAAAGAAGGAGAGCGGATTGAACCGGCGCCTGGTGCAGTTCCGGCTGAACGACCCCGAGCCGCTGCTCTTCCACAACGAGGCGATCCTGCGCGACGGCAAGATCGTCGGTCCTATCACCTCGGGCAATTACGGCCATCATCTCGGCGGCGCCATCGGGCTTGGTTACGTGCGTTGCAAGGGCGAGAGCGAGACGGATGTGCTGTCGTCGTCCTACGAGATCGAGATCGCCGGCGAGCGCTTTGCGGCGGAAGCATCGCTTAAGCCGATGTACGATCCGAAGGCGGAACGGGTGCGGATGTAGCGCACCTCAGAACGCGTCCATCCTGGCCGCGACCTTCGCCACGAACCTCGTCCGCGTCTCGTCGGTCGACAGATTCATCGAGTAATGCGCGAGGTAGGAAACCGACCCGCTAGGCTTGATCGTCGCACGCAGCACCCGCTTGACCAGCTTGCGCGGCGGGTCACCCATCAGCATGGCTCGGAACCGGCTGCCGCCATAGGTCGTGACCGCGACCACCTTGCGGATGTTGTGCAGCGACGGCTGCACCTTGCCGTCGACCAGCTTGAACGACACACCGGGCAGGAAGACGCGATCGAAAAAGCCTTTCAGAATGGCCGGATAGCCGAAGTTCCACACCGGAAAGGACAGCACCAGCGCCTCGGCCCGCAGCAAGCGCTCGACATAAGGCGACGCCGGATCGCCGTCGTTGCGTTCGTCGTGATAGGATAGCCGTTCAGCCCGCGTCAGCCTGGGATCGAAACCCTCGGCATAGAGATCGCAGTCGTCGACCACATGGCCGGCGGCCTTCAGGCGCTCGACGATGGTCCGGTGCAGGCCGGCATTGAAGCTGGTCCCGACCGGATGAGCGTAGAGGACGAGGACGTTCACCCAAGTCCTCGCAGGCCGGCGCGAGGCACCCCCCTCTGCCCTGCCGGGCATCTCCCCCTCAAG
>NZ_SUEG01000243.1 GCF_005063415.1 Mesorhizobium sp. | reverse complement strand
GCCTTTCGCGATTGGGCCGGTGATCAGACCAGCTTCCCGCGCGAAGTCGCCGAGGCAGCTCTCGCGCACAAGGTGGGCGATTCGGTCGAGAATGCGTATCGGCGCTCCGATGCACTGGAGAAGCGGCGCAAGCTGATGTCGGCCTGGGCAAACTATCTCAACACGGCCAATTCGAATCGGAATCTGCGCCTTGTTGGGGGAAACGCCCGATAACTGTCCTCTGGCGTCCGTGTGACTCTTGACCGGTGAATCTGAGCGGCGGATACTGATCACCAGTTTTGAGGGACATTTGGTTTGAGGACCATCGATCACGGCTCGTTCTGAGCGGGCGTGATCGGCGCGAGGGGTCGCGGCGGGTTCCCTCTAATCTTCCGTGCATAGCCTGGGAGGGCAATGGTTGGGTTTTGGCGACGGCGATTTGCCGTGTCCAGACCATGACGACACGCATCAAAACCTGAGAACCGAAGGGGAACAAACATCTGTTGGTCTAGTTTGATGCAAACTGGGGATAACTACCTATAAGCTGCTGATAATAAAGGGAATGTTTCTAACGATGAATATAGCGTGAACATGCACCCAGCATTAGACGCGAGTCTGCTAAAATGCTAGTTTGTCTGTATTGATTTGTTGGCGTCTCAAATGAAAGGAAGGAATAAGAATGATCAGTGGTCCCAACGCATTTACCGTCGCTGATTTTTGCGATGCATACGGGATTCGACGCAATTCGGCCTATCTCGAAATGAAGGCCGGTCGGCTGGAATATCGGAAGGCTGGTCGCAAGACCCTCATTCGGAAGGTGGATGCTGACGCATGGCTGGATAGCTTGCCGAAGGGAAACCCCGAACCTGCCCCCGCAGGGGAAGCTTGAGCGACTCGTCTGGACAACAGTCGCCCAAGCCAATTCTGAACCCCACTCTCAATAGGATACCAGAACATGAGATCCATATCAGGGGATTTCGCACAGGCGAAATCAATTCCGGCCGTGGCGCCGAAGAAATCCACAATCACGGTTCGTATCGAGCGAGACGGGCGCACCAAGCGTTTGGACGGTCGCGCCGCCTGGATGATGACCAAGCTAGTGGAGGCCGGCAAACGCGGCGTGTCGCCGCTCGATCTGCCGACGGGCGTCAGGGTTGCCCATTATATCTTTCTCCTTCGCCGCGAAGGCTTCAGGCCATGCGCGAAAGCCGCCTTGTTTTGGCGAGGGCGCACTGATGCCGGTTCGTGATCTACGAGACCACAGCCGAACCGAGCGCGGCAAAACTTTCTCGCTCGTGAAGAAACACACCCTGCCGCCCAATGATCAAGGCGGCTGGATGGCACAAACCCGCGACTTCCTGGAGTCGTCGGCTTATCGCACCCTGAGCACCAACGCGAAGCGCGCTCTTGACCGCCTGAAAATAGAACACATCGGGCATGGCAGAACGCACAACGGGAAGCTGATCGTGACGCACGATCAGTTCATCTCGTATGGCGTTACGCCGGAGTATGTTGGTGATGCGCTCGATGAACTGGCCTTCAAGGGTTTACTGAAAATCACTCGCGGAAGAGCAGGAAACGGCACAGCTCACCCAAATGTCTTCCGGTTGACCTTCGACGGCGACTACGAGGGAGCGCCAGCCACGAACGAATGGAAGCGATGCACCGACGATGACGCCAAGCGCTGGGTCGAGACGGTACGGGAACAACGCAAGATACAGCGGGCTAACGTCGGCCGAAAAACCAAGCCCTCGCTTTGTAATCCCGAAGTCCGTCCGCTTCGGGTTTCCGAAATCCGCGTAGCTGCTGGAGTGAGGTGACCCATGGAAAACCCTTCAATTGCAAGGCCTCAGCCAATTTCGGGAACACCAAGTGCTATATATAGTTTGGCCGGTAGTGGCCTTTTTCCTCAATCCAAGGGTAGGGGAGGCTCGCATGACACATGAGCGGCCTACCCCGACAGCATGGCAGTCGGTTGCCTGCAAAATCGTGCCGTTTCCCGCCAAAATGAGGGTTGGAAAAATTCGGCGCACCGCGGAAATTCTCCGCGGCCGCCACGGCAAGGATGCCGAACACTACTGGCAGCACGTGATCAACGGGATGCGGTCCCAGATGAAAAACTCGGGCCTGCCCGTCGCGGTGATCGAAAGCGAACTGAAAGGTTTTGCAGACGCGGTCTTCGCGAGGTTCTCCAACGCTCGTCCTTACGATGGGGACGCTGCATGACCGGGCGCTGGCAAGATGTCCGTGAAATATTGGCGGCCTAATCCATGACGGCAAAAACAAAAGTCCTTCCCACGCCCGATAACGCGCACCAATCGAGGCCGTCGCGCCTCTTAAAGATCGACGGCAGCAGCGTCACTATCGACCATACGGCAGCCCAGAAAGCCTTCGGATCATCGGATGAGGATTTCATCAATGGCTTCCTGCACCAGCTGGTTAATGTCGGCAGCCACGGTAAAACGCCAGACGATAAGGGCACGGCCTTCGTTGCCTCGATTGTGAAAGGCATTGAACCGCAGGATCAGATCGAAGCTATGCTGGCATCGCAGATGGCTGCGGTGCACATGGCGACAATGACGTTCGCCCGCCGCCTTGCTCACTGCGAGACTATCCCGCAGCAAGACAGCGCCGAACGTGCTTTCAACAAGCTCACCAGGACATTCGCGGCCCAGGTCGAAGCCCTAAAGAAATACCGCACGGGCGGCCAGCAGCACGTCACGGTGAAGCACGTTACGGTGAACGAAGGCGGGCAAGCTATTGTCGGCAATGTCTCGCATGGGGGGCAGGGTGACGGAAAAAAATAACGTCAACCTCATGAACCTAGCGCCTCGGTGTCACGCTCGGTCGAAGCGGACGGGTTGCCAGTGTCGATCGCCAGCGGTGAGGGGCAGCGCAGTCTGTCGCATGCACGGTGCGGGCGGTGGCGCACCTGAAGGCAAGCGGAACGGCAACTATCGCAACGGAGGCAGGACGAAACGCACAATGGCAGCCTTGGCGGTTGTCCAGGCAATGGCGCGGATATGTCGGCAGACGATCGATGATCTATCGAATTAACTGGGAATTAGTCGCCATGCTGCTCGCCGCGGCCTTCATTCTGGCGTTGTGCCTGCGTCCTTAGCTTGCCTTTCGCGGCCATTACCGGCGTATTGTCTAGGCTGAACTCATAAATGCGGAATGACCGGGATGGGTGGAAAGCAGTCGGTCGTCCTATCCCGTTGTCAGTTCGCAATGAGCGAAGACGCCAGTAAGAGGCCAGGCGCAAGGAAGCTGCATGAGTTCCGTTCTACAGGTTCCGGTCACTTCATTCGAACCTGTGCCACGCTGTCTCTGTAGTCCTCTTTCGGGTCGCCCATCCCGAGGAAAAGTTTCACCCCGGCGACGATGCTGGAAGCATCTTTCCAGATTTCGGCGTCAGCAGGATCGAACCTGAGCAAGCACAGCTTCGGATCTTCCTTGCCTCCTTCGAACCAGGCGGCGACGAAGCGGTTCCACAAACGGTCGATGACTGCCGGATCATTGTCGATCCTCAGTGTGCCTTCGACGGTGGCGAACAGGTCGTGTCCCTTAGCGGAGTAGACCAGTGTCGCTTCCTTTGCAGATGCAACGGCCTCGGCCAAGTCGGTGTCCTTCGCTGTGAAGAAGTAGATAACGTTGCGGTCACCATCGAACTGCGCTGTCATCGGTCGAGGGTGGACGCCCGGGACGCCGATCATTGCCGTCATGTCGGAACGGATCGAATCCCAAAACTTGCTTTTGAATTCCTGATCGTTGTCGGGCATGGCTTGTCTCCTGTGAGAACGCCAAACGCCGCGTGTCTGCCGTGGTTCCAAGCGCTCGCGGGCAACAGGCAGAACCTGGCCAGCCACAGATCAGGTCGGCGTGACGACGAACATGGCCATTAACACGGTGCCCTTGACGAGCACCCGAAATGCAGCCCCAATCGGATCACATCGTTCATACGGGGATTCGCATGAACCGATTTCTCTTTGTGATGGCCGACTTTCTATCCCGACCGCCCGGCTTCTATGTGCTAATCGCTGCGATGATAGCCTGCACTGCGATGGTTCCGTTTGGGCTCACAAACGTAATCACTTATGCGCTCTCAGTGGCTGCGATAGTGATTACCGGCGTCGTGCTGATTCAGGGCTATCGCGACACTGCTGCCATCCATGCGAAGCTCGACGAGATCATTGTCGCATTGAAGGAAACGAGGAACAATGTCGTCGGGCTCGAGCACGCCCAGCCCGAGGAGATCAAAGCCCATTTGGCGCGGCTTGAACTGGAAGCGGCGGCGGCTGATCAAGAAGCTAAGCACGAGGGAGTCTCTGGCGCCTAATTACGCCAGCGGCTTGGCGAGATCGCGTCCAGCGGCTCGCCTGCGTTTCAAAAATAACCCCAGGCGCTTGCCAACGGCCAGTTTCCGGCACGGCCCGCCTAAGAACGACGTGGCGGGGAACCGATTTAACAAGCTCTGAGTTTCAATTGTTAACCCAAGGTGAAAGTCTTAGGGAGCAACACAATGAAAACCATCCATCATCTCCTCGCCGGCACCGGTATGGTGCTGATTTCAAGTGCATTTTTCGGCTCAGCGGCGACCGTTCCAGCATTTGCGCAGGCGATTGAGCGCCAGATCTCGGCGGGGCGGCAATGTCGCTTGTGCCCGCCGCTCACCACTGGCGAGGGCCATCCGACAGGCACAGCTAGTAGGGACACCATCGCCGGCAGCGGCAGCGTCGGCGACCAC
>NZ_SUEG01000242.1:582-4727 GCF_005063415.1 Mesorhizobium sp. | reverse complement strand
GGGCAGAGACTCAGCGAAGACGAACTAGTCTCGATGATTTTCCTGCTGTTCGGCGCTGGACAGGAAACCACAACCCATCTTATTTCCGGCGGGCTTTTTGCGCTGCTATCGCATGAGGATCAACGCCTCAGGCTGCAGAGTGACCCAGCCCTGATGCCTTCTTGCATCGAGGAATGCTTACGTTACGTTTCGCCGGTACAAATGACCAAGCCGCGCTTCGCGACCCGAGACCTCGTCTGGCAGAACCGGCAATTCCGCCGCGGCGACATGTTCGCCGGATTGCTGGCGGCAGCAAACTGCGATCCTTCCAAGTTCGAACATCCTCATAGTTTCGATATCACGCGCCACCCTAATCCGCACCTCTCGTTTGGCACAGGCGTGCATTTCTGCCTCGGTTTCCAACTTGCTCGGGCGGAGGCGGCGGTAGCGTTCGAGCGCATCTTCACGCGATATCCAGACATTCGCCTCGACACCAGACCGACGCGTACGGCCAAGTGGCGCAAGCGTCTGGGTATCCGGGCGCTGGCACAGTTGCCTGTACGGCTCGTGGCATGAATTAGGATACTTTCACACGTTTGCCACGATACGCGAGCGCAGAGCAGAGGCCCCGCGTCGACAGGTGGGCCCTTTAAGTATTTCCGGGACTCTCCGGCTCGAAATGCGCAGTCTGCTTTGATGGCGATAAACGTGACGGCATCGCCGGCTGTGAGCGAATATCGCGCTTCCGCCGCAATTCGGGAGGGGAGCCATGATGAGCAGCCCCAACACCTCGAAAATTGGCCTCGCCTACTCAGACCGCGATCGGGCGCCACAGCCAATACCTAGCCCAGAAACTGCACATAGAATCGAACTGCTGCGGCGCATGTCTCCGGCCGCCCTTCAATTGCTCAGCCCTCACCTTCACAGCAGCTTTCTGCCACTGGCCGTGTCGCCGATGATTTCTCTGCTAGAAGGCTTCCCGCACCCATTGCACCCGCGACCCGGAGATTGACCGCAGGATTGATCTAAGAACGTGCTTTGCCGGAAGGCCGGCGTCGAGTTCCTCCCCGAGAATGGGGGTGGCGCCAGGGTACGGCTTAAAAACCCCGCGTTAGCCACCCCTCACCTGCCCGAGAGGGAGGCCGGCATCATCGAAAACAATGACATGCAGGTGCGACTGCGGAGTGCTTTAGTTTAATTTGACTCCCGTAAGGCACCGGCAGTTAATCTCCTGTCAGGGCAAAGAGGGGCCATGAACAGGGAGAAAACGATGGCCGTGCAAAAGGAAGACTACCGAACGAACAGAGCCGACTTTGCCATTGCTGCTATGCATAGTCGAGCGACCTCTGAGGAAGACCGTGCCGAGCTAGTCGCAACAAGAAAATCCCTTTGGCTCAGAGATCGGCGATCTGCAACATTGGCTGCAAACCCGTCAGAAAGTACCCCTCAACCAAAGGCTAAACCGCGCGGTTAGCGAGTCGGGTCCAGGCGGATCCTGGTGAGGACATCGGCGAGATAGCCCAGCGGCTCAACGCCGTTGGCTTGCAGATTTCAATCAGCGAGGCGACAACGGCCCAGTGTTCGGCTCCGCCGTGAGGGCCTGCGAAGAGCGCATTCTTGCGGTTGAGCGCCATCTCGGGAGGTCCACCATCGTTGGCACCCGTATTTCGGACGTCGGCTTCGCTGCGGGAACAGCGAAGAGCGCGCCGACGGCCGGATCATTCATCTCGTCGTCGCCCCGTCCGGCCGAACTCGATCGGAAGCGACAGTCTCGGCAATTGTTGTTCCATTGTCGCGGATTACCACGGGGTTGGTCCGCAGGCTCGGCCCGCTCTTAGGGTCCCCCACATGGCAACCCATTGGTTCTCCCCTCCGGTTAACGTCAAGACCAACCGACTCGGGGTCATCTACAGCTGCAACAATGTCGAGGGTGCCGCCGAGGAACTCCTGAGGTGGACCAAGATGGCCACTGAAG
Organism: Mesorhizobium sp.; assembly: GCF_005063415.1. Lineage (GTDB taxonomy): Bacteria > Pseudomonadota > Alphaproteobacteria > Rhizobiales > Rhizobiaceae > Mesorhizobium. Next base: position 2,773 of record NZ_SUEG01000242.1, on the reverse strand, counting down.
GAAGGCGTGCAAGTGTGCATCGAAGCTGTCGAGGACCGGACGACCCCCCGGAGGCCCGCAAGGCGTTCGAGGCTGCTGCCAAGGAGGAGGGCGCGCTGGAGGTCGGCGAGCTGATGAAGGCGATTCACCATTCCTTCACCTTATTAGCGCACGTTCCTATACGGACATGTTGGTGTAGCTTGTACGTGCCCAAAGCCCCGGCGCATCGACCCAGCACCGGGGCTTTTTTGGGTTAACGGATGGCACCGCTGAGAGGATCAATTCCTCCAGATCGAACACTGAACTACTTGACCCGTTGCCTGATCACGAACCCTTTTCGAAAACACGCATGAAGGCCCATTGCGCGTGATCGAGCTTCCTTCGTCGCAACGTAATCGGGATAGCCGACATGCCATTGCCAGAGGAAGTTTGGTGGGGCAGGATAGCATATTAGGCCGGCGCACACGATTGCACGCAGCTGCGCCGGACCGATGTCGAGCCGCTCTCCCACATCCTCGCCGATCCGATGCAAGCCATTGCGGCAGCGTGGGCAGGCATGGTCCTCGATGTCGACAATCATTTCCACCCGCGGCAGATGGGATGGCAACGCGCCGCGTTTCGTTCGACGCTTCCTGGCCCAGGAGCCGCCCGAGAGTAGCGTGGCCTCTATTCACCTCAAGGTGTCGAGCATTGCTTTGGCCTCTTTGAGGTCCGGTGTCGCAAAGCCTTCGGTGAACCAAGCATAAACCGGCGCGAGCAGATCGCGTGCGTCGGCTTGCTTGCCCTGCTCGCGCCAGAGCCGGGCGAGAGTGGTGGCAGCGCGTAGCTCCCAAGACTTCGCGGATTGACGCTGGGCAATCTGGATCGCGCGCTGCAACGCGGCGCTTGCGTCGCCTTGTCTTCCACCGTCCGGCAAAGCTGTCAGGAACTGCCCTCGCAATCGATGCAGTTCGGCGTCCGGCCAGCACTGCCCCGTGCGCTCGACCGCCGCTATAGCCTCATCCAGTTCCTCGAGCGCCCGTCGCACGTCACCGGAGAGTGCGCAGGCGTCGGCAAGCAGGCTCAGAAAGAAGGGCCGCATCCATTCCGCGCCGCTATCCGTCCACTCCGCGAGTCCGCGCTCGATCGCCGCAATGCCGACTGCTCCGCGCCCTTGGCGAGCCATGGCCCAGCCTTGGACCACAGTCGCGCCGGCTCTCCACAGATCAAATTTCTGCTCGCGAGCCAATTCCAGCAAGGATGCCGAGTGGTCAGCAGCCACTCCGAGGTCGTGGCCATACGCACCCGCCATCGCGCTGTACATCAGGGCAAACCCTTGAGTGTTTTTATGCCCAACGCTGCGCGCCAACGCCAGTGCTTCGGCTTGCCGGCGAGATGCCTGATCTGGGTAGCCCAGCAGCCACAGGACCCAAACCAGGTGCGACAGCACGGCAACCCCAAGGTCTTGTCCGAAGGTAAAGGCCGTGAAACCGTGCCGCTGCGGGTCGTACAGCGCAATGGCCTGCTCGAGGTGCTCTCGGGCGGCGGACAACTCGCCCATCATTTCGTTGGTGGCCCCGCAAATCCGGTGCGCTACGCACAGTCGCTCCGGGTCGGGATGCTGCTCGGCCAAGGCGAGAATATGGCCAGCGAGGTTTTGCTGCTCTCGAACGGCCATCCGGACATATTGGACAGCCCAGAACCCATACAGCACGGGAAACTGTTGTGAAACGTCCCCTACGGCCTCGACCAGATCCCGGGCGCGGGCGAAAGCGGCGGCGGTTTCGGACGCGGCGTAGCCGTGGCGGGCGATGCACGCCTGCCCGAGGATCGTCTGGAGATGCAGCTCACGCTCCGCTTGAGCTCGGTCTTCCGGCAAGGTTCGCAAGAATTCGATGCTCTTGGCAAGATGGCCTGTGGCTTCCGCAGCTGCCGAGCGCCGGAACGCGCGTTCGCCAGCCCGCTGCCAGTAATCGACGGCGCGCTCCATTGAGCCCGCTTGTGTGAAGTGATGGGCGAGAATCTCAGGCTGGGTCTCGACCACCTCCGGCCATCGCTCTTCCAGCACCTTGGCGATCCGCGAGTGCAACTTCTGCCGCGTACGACGCAGCAGGCTCACGTAGGCTGCATCCTGAACGAGTGCGTGCTTGAATGAGTAGGTAGCTTCGGGCGGGGTGCCGCGGCGGAACGCGAGACCGGCGCTTACGAGCTCATCCAATCCTTGCATCAATAC
>NZ_SUEG01000242.1:0-572 GCF_005063415.1 Mesorhizobium sp. | reverse complement strand
GCCGATAACCGCGCCGACCTGTGCGACCTGTTTTGCGCTTGGCAACCGGTCCAACCGTGCCATCAGTGAAGCCTGCAAGGTGCTCGGCACCGAAAGCGCTGAGCCCACGATAGCGGGCTGACTGGCGCGCTCCAGCACGGCCTTGGTCAATTCCTCGATAAAGAGAGGTATGCCATCAGTCTGCGCCACAATCCGCTCCAGCATCCCCGCCGGAATCGACTGACCGACGACAACCTGACTTGCGAGCGTCGTCGCCTGGCGAGGGCCAAGGCGGCTCAGCGCCATCAAAGTCACGCTGGCTTGGCCGACCCAAGCCGCATGAAACTCTGGCCGGAAGGAGATGATCACCATTACCGGCAAAGAGGCCAGACGCATGATTAACCTGTCCAACAGCTCAAGCGAACTTGGGTCGGCCCAATGCGCGTCCTCGAACAGGATCAGCACGGGGGACCGACGTGCCCTTTCGTCCAGAATCCGGTTCAATGCTCCGAAGGTTTGCTCCTTCTTGCGCTCCGGACTGAGAGCCAGCGGCGGGTACCGCTCTCCACCCGGCACGCCAAGCAACTCGGCAG
>NZ_SUEG01000241.1 GCF_005063415.1 Mesorhizobium sp. | reverse complement strand
TAGTGACGGTCGCCGACCGCCATCAGCCGTTCGCCGACATTGGCGCCGGCCGACACCGTCATGCGCAACCCGTCGGCGGGGTTCTGATGGACAAAGCCCCAATCGGTGCGCATCAGGAAGCGGCGCTCGGCCTCGCTTATGCGGTAGAGCTCGCGGAACTGGCCGTCGCGCAAGCGGTAGCTGGCGGTGCCAGAAGAGGGCAGCAGCCGTGTCGACAGGCAGTTGAGCAAAGTCGTCTTGCCGGAACCGGATTCGCCGACCACCGCCAGCACTTCGCCCGGCCAGAGGTCAAAGGTGACGTTCTCGCAGCCGACGCGCGAGCCGTAGAATTTGGACAGCGCCGAGACGCGCAGCAGCGGTTCGTCCGTCATTGCGCCGGCTCCGTTTTTTCCTGGGCAAGGGGGGTCTCGGGCGCGAGGTGGCCGCGATGGCCTTCGGCCCGCCGCTTCTCGCAATGATCGGTATCGGAGCAGACGAACATGTGGCCGCCATGGTCGTCGAGGATGACCTCGTCGAGATAGACGTTCTCGGCCGCGCACAGTGCGCAGGGCTGGTCGAAGGTCTGCACCTCGAACGGATGATCCTCGAAGTCGAGACTGACGACATCGGTGAAGGGCGGCAGCGCATAGATGCGCTTTTCGCGGCCGGCGCCGAACAATTGCAAAGCCGGCGAACGGTGCATCTTCGGATTGTCGAATTTCGGTGTCGGCGATGGATCCATCACATAACGGCCCTCGACCTTGACCGGATAGGCATAGGTGGTGGCGATGCGGCCGTGCCTGGCGATGTCCTCGTAGAGTTTCACATGCATCAGGCCATACTCCTCCAGCGCATGCATCTTGCGCGTCTCCGTTTCGCGCGGCTCGAGGAAGCGCAGCGGCTCGGGGATCGGCACCTGGTAGACCAGCACTTGGCCGGCACTCAGCGGATATTCAGGGATGCGGTGGCGCGTCTGGATGATGGTCGCCTTCGCCGTCTCGGTGGTGACGGCGACATTGGCGACCTTCTTGAAGAAGGCGCGGATCGAAACCGCATTGGTGGTGTCGTCGGCGCCCTGGTCGATGACCTTGAGCACATCGTCCGGGCCGATGATCGAAGCGGTGACCTGCACACCGCCGGTGCCCCAGCCATAGGGCATCGGCATTTCGCGCGAGGCGAACGGCACCTGATAACCAGGGATGGCGATGCCCTTGAGGATGGCGCGGCGGATCATCCGCTTGGTCTGCTCGTCGAGATAGGCGAAGTTGTAGGTGGCGATGTCGGTCATGGCGATCGCTTCCGCTCTGTGCTACCGAATTGAATTCCAAGACACGGAAAAGGGGCTGGGCTCCGATGACCCCGACCGGATGGATGCGCCTCGGAATACTGTTGCTGGTGTTCGTCGGGGTGGTTGCCTTTGTGCTTCGGAGAATGGTTCTTCCTGAGCCGAGGGAAGGCGCGCAAGGCGAGACCGTTGGCGGCAGTAGCGGTTACGGCGGATCCGGAGGCCATTCCCCAGACGGGGGAGGTCACGGTGGTGGAGCTAACTGAAGTCATTCCGCGGCCTGCCTCTTCTCTTCGCCCTTGCCAGCGTTTTCGCGGGCATCATGCTCGGCGCGCATGCGGCGCACGAGGTCGAGCTCGGCCTGGAAGTCGACATAGTGCGGCAGCTTCAGATGCTCGACGAAGCCGGTCGCCTGGACATTGTCGGAATGCGAGATGACGAACTCCTCGTCCTGGGCGGCGGCGATGACATCCTCGCCCAACTCCGAGGCGCGCAGCGCGCGGTCACATAGCGCCATGGCCATCGCCTTGCGCTCGCTCTGGCCGAAGACAAGGCCGTAGCCGCGGGTGAACTGCGGCGGCGCCTTGGCCGAGCCCTTGAACTGGTTGACCATCTGGCATTCGGTGACGCGGATGCTGCCGAGCGGCACGGCAAAGGGCAGTTCCGGCACGTCCAGTTCCAGTTCGACCTCGCCGATGCGAACCTCGCCGACGAAGGGATGGTTGCGCGCGTAGCCGCGCTGGGTGGAATAGCCGAGCGCCAGCAGAAACCCCTCGTCGCCGCGCGACAGCGCCTGCAGGCGGATGTCACGCGCCATCGGGAATTCGAGCGGCTCGCGGGTGATGTCGCCGGGGACATGATCCTCGGGCATGTCGCCGTCGGGCTCGATCAGGCCTTCGCGGGCGAGGATGGCCGAGACGCGCGGCATCGCCTCCGCTTCGCCTGCACGCTGTTCCGGTTCGGCGACATCGCCGCCGGCGGCAAGCTCGGGATCGAGCAGCCGGTGGGTGTAGTCGAAGGTCGGGCCGAGCAACTGGCCGCCGGGCAGGTCCTTGTAGGTCGCCGACACGCGCCGCTCGACCAGCATCGTGCCGGTGTCGATCGCCCTGGTGTAGCCGAAACGCGGCAGCGTGGTGCGATAGGCGCGAACCAGGAAGATCGCTTCGATCATGTCGCCGCGCGCCTGGACGATGGCGAGTGCCGCGAGTTCGCGATCATAAAGCGAACCTTCGCTCATCACCCGGTCGACGCCCAGCGCCAGCTGCTCGACGATCTGGTCTAGACGAAGTGCCGGCACCGAACGGTCGCCGCGCCGGCGGTCGGCGAGCAATTTGTGGGCGTTGCGGATGGCTGCTTCACCACCCTTTACCGCGACATACATCTACGCCTCCATGATCTTGATGCGCGTCGTGCGCGGCAGGCAGGCAATCGCGTCGGACGTGGCGAGGATGATGTCGATGCCACGCGGAAAGCGCTGGTTGTTCTGCTTCCATTGCTCGACGAAATGACGCGGCATTTGCGCCGGCGCGATCGTCGCCGTCTTCTCGATGCCGGGGCCTTCGAGCAGCAACGGAGCGCCGGAGACGAGATCGCTGACCTCGAGGATCAGCGTCGTCGAACGATCAGGATAATCCTGGGTGCCTTGCGAAAACCCGTCGAGCGCCATCATTTCGGCCGGCGTGGCGATCAGCGCGAAATGCGCGTCGGCCGGCGTGTTGGCCAGCGGCGCGCCGGTGTGGAAGCCAAGCCAGGATCTCACCGTCGCTGGAGCCTGCAAGGCGGGGTCGAGCCAGAGCGGCGTGTCGTTGTCGCACAGCGCCAGCGCGATGGCGCCTGCGGTGGCCGACAGCGGCGCCGGCGGGCGGGCAAAGACCGGCAGGGGCTGCAGAGTGCCTGGCCGCGCCATCGCATCCATCACGGCGCGGAACACCGTCTGGGCGTCGAACACCGGATCGGCAAAGCCGCCCTCGATCGCTTGCGTTGCGATGTCCATCAGTTTTCTCCGCGTACCATCGTGAAGAAATCGACCTTCGTTGCCGCCGTCTCGGCGCGCCGCCGTTCACGTGCGCTGGCCAGTGCGGCCTGCAGCGGCGCAATGAGTTTCGTCTCGACCTCGTTACGGCGGGTGGGGTCCTGCCAGAGCGCGTCGGCGATAGCCGCCAGTTTTGCTTTCTGCTTGTCACGGCCCAGCGCGTAGCAGTGGCCGACCTGTCCGGAGGCGAGCCGGACGGTGGCGCGGGTGACCGTCGCCTCGCCAACGTTGAACGGCGCGCCGCCGCCGCCGATGCGGCCACGGACGGTGACCAGGCCGGTTTCGGGGCCGCGCAGAAGTTCCGCCTCAGAAGGCAGGCCGGCTTCGCCCCACAGACGGACGATGTCGTCCCCGGCCGATTGTGCCAGCGTCGCCATCACGGCCTTGCGCTCGGCCTGCTCTCGCGCTTCTCGTCCTCGCATGGTTAACAGTCCCTTGTCACCAAAACTTGTCTATTGATATAGACAATTATACAAATTATATCTATTTTCTAATGCGTGTCCATGACGAGTGCATGACACGAGGAAAATGTCTGGGGCAAAAAGATCGGGGGCAGAAATGATCGGGCAGCCCAGCAGCATAGAGCGGCGCAGCGGTGTCGCGCTGTGGCGGCAGATCGCCGACCAGATCCTGCATTCGATCGCCGTCGGCGATTTTCCCGAGAATGCCGCGCTGCCGCCCGAGATCGCATTGGCCGGACGCTATGGCGTCAACCGCCACACGGTGCGCAGCGCTATCGCAGCGTTGGTGCAGGAGGGCGTGCTCAGGGCGGAGCAGGGGCGCGGCACCTTCGTGCTGTCGCGCAAGCGGCTGTCTTATCCGATCGGCGCCCGCACCCGCTTTTCCGAGGGATTACAAGGACAGGCGTCCGAGCGGCATATCACCTTGCTGGCGTCATCGGTCGAGCCGGCCAACCGTCGTGTCGCAGAGGGCTTAGGCCTTGCGACGGGGGCCGATGTGATACGCCTGGAAACGCGCGGCGAAGCCGATGGAATGCCGGTGTCCCGCGCGGCCGGCTGGTTCGATGCCAGGCGCTTTGCCGGCATCGATGCCGCCATGGCGGAAACCGGTTCGATCACCGCATCGCTGGCACGTTTCGGCATCGACGACTATCTCAGGCAATCGACCGTGCTGTCGGCGCGCCATGCCGATGCCGCCGACCTCGCGGACCTCGACCTGCAGCCCGGCGCCATCGTGCTGGTGACGGTCGCCGTCAACGTCACGCCCGACGGTCAGCCGATCCAGTTTTCGGAGTCGCGCTTCCCGGCCGAGCGGATCGAGCTCAAACTGTCGGCGCTGTAGGTAGTGCCCGGCCTATACGAGACCGTGATTTATCTGACTCACGCTGATATCATACCGGCTCGGTCGCGCTTACTTACCAGCGGCTTGGCGTTTGAGGACCGCCTTCCCCCACTCCGTCTCGGCTTCGCCGAGCCACCTCTCCCCCGATCGACGGG
>NZ_SUEG01000240.1:240-4773 GCF_005063415.1 Mesorhizobium sp. | reverse complement strand
GTACTGCCGCATCGGCCACCGGCTTGGCCGGGGCTGGTTTTACCAGCGGTTCGGTGGCGACGGCTTTGGTCTCGTCGAGGCCGAACATGCTGCCGAACGCATCCTTGTTCAGCCAGATGCCATAACCGCCACCGGCAATGACCAGCAAGGCGACGGCAGCGGCGATCACACCGCCATAGCTGCGCCTGCGCTCGGCAGGATGGAGCCGCTGGAACCTGTCTTCCGCGCGGCTGCCGTCATTGGAAAAGTCGTCGCCTTGAAAAACGCCGTCTTGGTCATCGGCCGTCGGAAGATCCATATCGGACGGCGGCGGACCAGCGCGCTCCTGAGAAAGAGCGACGGGCTGCGGCTTTTGCCAGTTCGGCGCCGCCTTGGCGGGCGTGGGCTGCCATGCTGGCACAGTCTTTGCCGGCTCCATCTTTGCCGGTTCGGTCTTTGCCGGCTGCCATGCCGGCTCCGTCTTTGCCGGCTGCCGGACATGGCTGGACTGGTTCTTGTTGCGGTCGATGGAGGAGAAGATGTCTTCCAGTTCCGCCAGCGGGTCGGGTGGCGGCGCAGGCTTGGCGTAGTCCCGCTCGACTTTGGCGATGGCGTCTTCCAGCGCACGCATCTGCCGGTCGACATCGGAAGGCGTCATCGTGGCCTTCTCTGCGAGTTGTTTCGCGATTGACGAACGGGCCCTGTCATAGACCCTGGCGCGCACTTCCGCCGACGGCTCACCGAGTTTGTCGAGCGCCTTTTTCAGAATAGGAACAAAATCTATCATACGTCAGTCGACCTGCATTTGTTTCTGGGCCGGCCCCCGCAAATCAGCCGCAATGCCCGGAAGGCTGAGAAACTAGTCTTGAAACGGATCGGTCACAAGTATCGTGTCGTCCCGTTCAGGGCTGGTGGAAAGGAGTGCGACCGGCGCACCGATCAGCTCTTCGATGTAGCGGACGTACTTTACCGCCTGGGCCGGCAGGTCGTTCCAGCTGCGCGCGCCGGCGGTGGTGCCTTTCCACCCCTCCAGCGTCTCGTAGACCGGTTCGACGCGGGCCTGCGCACCCTGGCTGGCCGGCAGGTAATCGATCGCCTCGCCGTCTAGGCGGTAGCCGGTACAGACCTTGATCTCGTCCAGCCCATCGAGCACATCGAGCTTGGTCAGCGCAATGCCCTTGATGCCGTTGACGGCGACGGCCTGGCGGACCAGCACGGCGTCGAACCAGCCGCAGCGGCGCTTACGGCCGGTGACGACGCCGAATTCATGGCCGCGCGTGCCCAGGAACTCGCCGACCTCGTTCTTCTGCTCGGTCGGAAACGGGCCTTCGCCAACACGCGTCGTATAGGCCTTGGTGATGCCGAGCACATAGCCGATGGCGCCCGGGCCGACACCCGACCCGGCAGCGGCCTGGCCGGCAACGGTGTTGGAGGAGGTGACGAACGGGTAGGTGCCGTGGTCGATGTCGAGCAGCGTGCCTTGCGCGCCCTCGAACAGGATGCGCTCGCCGGCGCGGCGCTTGTCGTCGAGGATTTTCCAGACGCGGTCCATATAGGGCAGGATCTCGTCGGCCACCGAGATCAGCTCGCTCATGATCGCCTCATGCGTGACCTCGGCATGGCCGAGCCCGCGCCGCAGCGCATTGTGGTGCGTCAGCAGCCTGTCGACCTTCAAGGGCAGCGTTTCCAAATCCGCCAAATCCATCACCCTGACCGCGCGCCGGCCCACCTTGTCTTCGTAGGCGGGACCGATGCCGCGACGGGTCGTGCCGATCTTCGTTCCGGAATTGGAAGCGGCGTCCTCGCGAAATCCGTCCAGCTCCCGGTGCAAGGACAGGATAAGCGCGGTGTTTTCGGCTATTTTCAGGCGGTCCGGCGTCACCTCGACGCCCTGCGCTTTCAATTTCGCAACCTCCGCGACGAAAGCGTGCGGATCGAAGACGACGCCATTGCCGATGATGGACAGCTTGCCTTGCCGCACCACGCCGGACGGCAGCAGCGACAGCTTATAGACCTTGCCGTCGACGACCAGCGTGTGGCCGGCATTGTGGCCGCCCTGGAAGCGCACGACAACATCGGCGCGCTCCGACAGCCAGTCTACGATCTTGCCTTTGCCCTCATCGCCCCATTGCGAGCCGACGACCACCACATTGGCCATATTTCTTTTCCCTTGAGACGCCGCACGAGCAGCTTGAAACAGTTCGAAACGATAGGCCTCTATCGCATCGGCCCCCAAAATCGGAATCGATTTTCGGAAAAGCACGACGCGAGGATTAAAGCCTTCCGACGCGCACTTTGTAGCGTCCAATTGCACGCACGTCGCTCTATAGCGTCAAGACCCGGCGAGCGCGACCACTCTTTGCCGCCGAAAACGCTCCGAGGCACAACAATTTTCGCCTTTGACATCATTTACTTGGGCTGGCGGTCGCAATAGGCCCACACCGACCGTCAAATTCCCTCTGCCTGGCCGGAATGTCACGATGCATCGAGCCGCCTACCTATTCCTGCTGTCCACCACCTTGCTGTGGGGCGGCAACTCCGTGGCCGGCAAGCTGGCGGTCGGCCATATTTCGCCGATGACGCTGGTCTTCCTGCGCTGGATCCTGGCCGTTCTGATCCTGCTGCCGATCGGCTGGCGAACGCTGCATGACGACTGGCCCGTAGTGCGTAGGCACTGGTTGCTGCTTGGCGGGCTCGGCGCTTGCGGCTTCGCCTTCTTCAACACGATCTTCTACACGGCGCTCAACTACACGACGGCGATCAACGTCTCGATCGAGCAGGCGGCGATCCCGATCGTGATCATCATCGCCAATTTTGTGTTCTTTCGCCTGCGCGTCAATGGCGTGCAGATCGCTGGCGTCGTGCTGACCATCATCGGCGTCGCGGTGACGGCGAGCCATGGCGACCTGCGCCAGCTTCTCAAGCTGGATCTCAACTTCGGCGACGCGATCATGCTGGTCGCCGTGCTTTGCTACTCCTTCTATTCGGTGGGGTTGCGGCTGAAGCCGGTCATCCGCTGGCAGAGCCTGATGCTGGCGCTGTCGGTTGCCGCACTCATCACATCGCTGCCTTTCTTCCTGTGGGAGATTGCCGCCGGCAAGGTCATCGTCCCCGATGCCCGCGGCTGGGCTGTCGCGTTCTATACCGCCATCGGTGCTTCGGTCATCTCGCAGATCTTCTATATCAGAGGCAACGAGCTGATCGGCGCCAACCGGGCCGGCCTGTTTATCAATCTGGTGCCGATCTTCGGTACGCTGCTGTCGGTGGTGATTGTCGGTGAGACATTCCAGCTCTATCAGGCGCTGGCTCTCGCGCTGGTGCTCGGTGGCATCAGCCTCGCCGAATACAGCGGACGGATGATGGCGGCATCTGCTGCTGAATGAAGTCGTTTGCCGCGACGTTTCCCTGCGAATCCATCAGCGACCGCGGAAGCGCCCCGCGTGCTGCTGCACACGGGGCGACCGAATTTCAGGCCGCGCCGACGTCGAAATGCAGCCGCTTGGCCGAGTCGATCGACTTGTGCGAGCGCACCTGCGCCAACACGTTTTCCGGGAACGGCGCATCGAGATAGAGCAATGCAATGGCATCGCCGCCCGGCCGGTTGCGGCCGAGCTGGAAATTGGCGATGTTGACGCCGTTCTCGCCGCACACCGTGCCGAGCAGGCCGATGATGCCGGGAGCGTCGGCATTGGTCGTGTAGAGCATGTGCTGGCCGACCTCGGCGTCGAGATTGATGCCCTTGATCTGGATGAAGCGCGGTTTGCCATCCGAGAAGCAGGTGCCGGCGATCGAGCGCGTCCTGTGCTCGGTCTTGACCGTCAGCTTGATATAGCCGTCGAACACGCCGGATTTGTCGCGCTTGACCTCGGCGACGATGATGCCGCGCTCCTTCACCATGATCGGCGCCGACACCATGTTGACGTCGGAGACTTGCGGCCGGATCAGCCCGGCAAGAGTGGCGCTGATCAGCGCGCGCGTGTTCATCGTCGCGGTCGAGCCGTCGAACAGTATCTCGACCTCCTTGATCGGATCCTCGGTGACCTGTCCGACAAAGGCGCCGAGCACTTCGGCAAGCTTGACGAAAGGTTTCAGCCGCGGCGCCTCTTCGGCGGTGATCGACGGCATGTTGATGGCGTTGGAAACGGCGCCCTTGATCAGATAGTCGGACATCTGCTCGGCGACATGCAGGGCGACATTCTCCTGCGCTTCGGTGGTCGACGCGCCGAGATGCGGCGTCGCCACGACATTCTCCATGCCGAACAGCTCATTATACTCCGCCGGTTCGACCTCGAACACGTCGATGCCGGCGCCTGCCACCTTGCCGCTTTTCAGTGCCGCGATCAGGTCGGCCTCGACGACCAGCCCGCCACGCGCGCAATTGATGATGCGCACACCGGTCTTCATTTTGGCGATCGCCGCGGCATCGATGATGTTGCGCGTCTTGTCGGTAAGCGGTGTGTGCAGCGTGATGAAGTCGGCGCGGGCGAACAGCTCGTCGAGCTCGACCTTTTCGACGCCGAGCTCCTCGGCGCGGCTGTCCGACAGGAATGGATC
>NZ_SUEG01000240.1:0-230 GCF_005063415.1 Mesorhizobium sp. | reverse complement strand
GAGCCGATATTGCCGCAGCCGATGATGCCGAGCGTCTTGCCGGTGATCTCGACACCCATGAAGCGGTTCTTTTCCCATTTGCCGGCATGGGTCGAGGCGTTGGCCTCCGGTATCTGGCGGGCCAGCGCGAAGATCATGGCGACGGCATGCTCGGCGGTGGTGATCGAATTGCCGAAGGGCGTATTCATCACGATGATGCCCTTGCGGCTCGCCGCCGGGATATCGACATT
>NZ_SUEG01000023.1 GCF_005063415.1 Mesorhizobium sp. | reverse complement strand
ATCGATGGAGGTCAGGTACGACGGCATCCAAATGGAGCCGTCACGGGTGGTGAATTTGCGCATCATCCTAAATTCTTCATTGAAGCGAGTTCTCTCTTGGCAACATCCAACTCGGCATAAACGGCTTGGGTTTTCTCGGCGACTTCCTGTATGTCGGCCCACTTGCCCGGCAGACCCTCGACAAGGTCCTGCAATGCCATCTTGGCAATAGCTGCACGCAACTGGAGCTTTCAGACTTTTTTCCTCATCCTATCTAGGTCTGACATAGATCCTTCCTGGAACAATGGTTTCTTGATGCGCTCCATCTCGGGCTAGGCTTCAATGGCTGCAGTCGCATCGTCGACCAGTTTCGTACCGGCCTCAGCAAGTTTGCGGAAAGTCTCGAAGCCGAACCGGTGGACGTCTCGACAGAACGCCCAACCGCCGGAAGCCCCCACGGGTTTCATTTCTATTGTCGGCGACGTCGACACGCCGGAGCGCTCCTCGATCGCAAGCGCTACGGCGGTGTAAAACATGTCGAGCCTCCACAGCGCGTCAGGATCGGGATCGCCGCCAAAGGGTACCGCACGTTGCTGTTGCTTGGTGATGATGAACTCGGCCAGCAGCTCGGCATCCGAATGGCCTTCCCATAAGCCGAAGGAATCCTGAGTACGAATGAGCCGCAGGAGGCATTTGACGAACGGGGAAGCAAGGGCCTCGTCGTCCTTGTGGACAGCAGGGCCAACCGGTTCATGAGGAATTTCGCTTTTCCCCAATTTCAGTACTCCTCTTGAAGGACGATCTCTTTTTCTGCGATGTGTGGTTCGGGCGCTTGCGTGGGCGGGGAATGGCTTGGGCGAGCCGATCCCACGCAACAGTGTCCCGTGGCCGACCTCGAGCACGTCCACCAGTGCGAGACCTTTCACCGCGGCGCGAACGCCTGCGCCGCGGTTCGACCCGAGGTAAACGCAATGGAAATTCCACCTGCCGCAAGCCGCGCACTTTTGCGGCATCGACGTTATTGCTGCGAAGTGCGCCTGGGCGGGCGGATTTGCCGGTGTTCAATTCCAATTGTCATGCCCTTCGCGATCCTTGCTCAGGAAGTGACAGCGTTTTGAGTTTCGGAAGTCTTGTTTTGCGGAGCCACACAGAGACCCGCGTGACAGGCAGGCTCACCCGTGTAGTTGGCCAGGGCTTGGAGCAACGAGGTGAGGTAGCGCTGTTTGGTTTGGTCCGGCACTGGCTCCGAATGGTCCAGCGATTTGATTGCCACCTCGATCAACTCGATCGCCCGGTCCTTGTTGCCGCTCTCGTAATAATACTGAGCGACCGGAAAGTAACACCCGAATTTAAAGTCTCCATCGCCTTGCGGAGGATTAAGTTCCAGGATCTGTTCGGAGAGCTCCTTGCCCATCGCAAAGCGATCATCATGCGGAAGATGGGAGTTGTCGATCGTGGGATGGAAGAGTTGGTTCAGCGCCATCACCACCCAAGACATCGCTTCGAACTTTTTGTTGATCGCGTCCTCGACCAATTCGCGCATAAGCGGCAAGCCGGTTTTGATGTCGCGCAGCTTGTGAAGCAGAATATCCGCATGAACCCGCCGAAAATCAAAAGAGTCTGGCATCACGGCGAGGCCTTCTTCGATGGCCAATAGTGCCGCTGCCCAATCCTCGTCCTGCATCGCCGGCCCAAGTTTGGCGTATATCGGCTGACTCAGCGACGATTCGCGCACACGCGAGATTCGCTTTGCATCGACGGCTTTCGCTTCATAGCTGCTGCGCCAGCTGCCGTTAAGGACTTTCGGCAAAACGTCATCGAGAGGTGCCGGGTGGCCGATATAAGCGATGTGGCCGTCGCGGTCGACCACGAACGAGGTGGGAATCCCGAACGAAGAGCTGGGTTCCAGCCAGAGCTTTTTCATTTCGCCAGTGCAATCGAACGCTGTCCGATAATTCAGATTCGGGAACTTCTCGGTCAGCCAGGCATCCACGTTGGTCCGCGCTTCGTCCGCGGTTGCAGCCTTTTCGCAAGCTGCGACTCCGATAATCTCAAATCCGCTGTCTTTATATTTCTCCTGCAGTTCGATCAAATGGGGCATGGCGTGGACACATGGTCGGCACCAAGTCGCCCAAAATTCAACGAGGTAGACCTTGCCGGGCCGAAGGCTCGTGAGGGGCTCGCCACGCAGCCAGTTCTCCACTTTCAGCGCAGGAGCCGGGGACCCCATACGCAGTTCCATCTTGGTGTCCAAAGTCATTCCATACCTTTCGTCTCTTTTGTCGCGGAATATTTTCCAGTCAAAATCGGACACGGTCTCGAGGGCATTGCTCCCTCTCGCTTGCTTCAGCGGAGCTCTCACCGTGTTGCCGCACATCAAGCACGGCAAAGGGCATGCCAACCCTTCTTAGCTTCGGCAAGCGCCGGTACCGCCTTGAATAAGCGAGCCCTAACATGGCCAGCTGACGTTAACCTGAATGTCGGCTTTGGACGGCTCACCTTAGCGGCTGCCGTTTAGGAAGGTGAGAGTTTGGCTGGCCCGCTGGCGATAAGACCGGCTTCGGCGTCCTGGAGTAGTCGCACTTCGGCGATGGGGTCGAAAGTGCGGGAGAGGCTCGGTACCCTTGCAGCCACCGCCGCATGTGGCCCGGCGTCATAATTCGCGTCGCGGTTGCCAACGGCGGCGTTGGGCTCGATCCACGTGGCGTTGAGCCCGACAGCACGTAAAGCTGCATCGTGATTGAATGCCCTTTGCTGTTTCACGCCAAGCAGGAGTCGCGCGACGCTACCTTGCTCAAGCGCGAGCAGAGCGATCTGACGCCGTAGGAATATTGCTCGTCCCGCTTTTGCCGCCAGAGGCGGAAATCTTTCCTGAATGCCACCGCCGATCATCAATATCGACGAATCATATCCCGCTGCCCATTTGTTCGACTCCGAGGTCGGGCCAGCACTCCGTCAAGGGACGGTTGATGAACCCTAGATGCTCGGGATTGGCGCATGGCGCGCGCCGCAGAAGGCTGTCAAGGATGCGGCGCGCTCGCCAGGCCAGCAGCCCAAAGTTCGGATCAGCCAGCCCGCGCTGTCCAAGGCAGGCGTTCTGAACGAAAAGGCGTCGGTCTCGCGGTCCGTCCCAGTACACCGAAAAATCCTCGCCGATGGCGAGCTCATTGCCGATCTGTTCGAGGCGATCTGCGATCGGTTCTAGGAAACCCGGCAGCGGTTTCTCGTACCCGGTGGCCAGGATGACGATATCGGCGGTTACTTCTCCGATGTTGTCCAAGCCGCGTTGCAGCGTGAGCCTGTGCCCTGCTCCGGCATTGATGCAGCGCGACACGTTGCAACTTGGCCGCAATGTGATCTCGCATTGGTGTGGCTCGAGAAAGGCGTGGTGGTAGAGCGCCTGATAGACCGCGCGCAACTTGCTTTCTGAAATGCCCTCGGAGGCAAGCGCGAAACGCCGCAGGAACAGCTGTCGATGCACCTCGCTCATCGCAGCAAAACGATCCGAGAAGCATGGCGTGAACAGCCCGTTTGTGAACGCGTGGTCGTCGAAAGGCATCTCGCGCGTCAAGACCCATGTGATCGCCGCGGGCCGCCGTTCTTTCGGCCGGCCGACAAGGTGCAGTAGCAGCTCGGCTCCCGACTGTCCGCCGCCAACAACGCAGACATGCTTTTTTTGCACCTCAGGATTGATGTGGGCCAACTCAGATGAGTGGAACAGGTTGGGTCCAGTCCAGCCATGAAACTGAGGCGGAATTTGCGCCTGCTTGCCTATGTCGATGACGAGGTTTCTTGCATCAAGGACCGCGTTGTCCGTCCGCACGCGAAACTCGCCGTCAAAGCGGATTTCGCGAACGGCCTCGCCGCCACGGACAAGCGGATTCTTCTGGAACGCCCAGTTGAGATATTGGGCGAACTCGGCTCTAAGCACCCCGTGAAATTGCGCATTGAGGAAATTGTAAAGACGCCCGTTCTCGTGGAGGTAGTTTACGAATGTGTAGGCTGATCGCGGATTGACCAGAGTAACCAGATCCTGGAAGTGGCCGACCTGGAGCTCCGCGCAATCGAAAGCGCTGCCTGGATGTCCTCGGAAATCGACCTCCCGGTCCAGGAACAGTGCCCCTTGCGCAATCTCTTCCTGTATCTGACACGCAAGGCTCAAATTAGATGGTCCAGCACCCACACCAATACAAAAGAGGTCCACTTATCCTTACTCCTCTAGGAGTGTTTTCCAACTCAGCGGCATGTTGACGTCGATCGCCGGGCATTGAGCAATGCGAACCTCACAGGCATGCTTGAGCCGCGGTCCCGACTGAGAGGACAGCAAGAGCGTGTGCCGCCTTCCAGGTCTTGGGCTCAATGTCGGCGGCATCGACAGCGGCGCGGCGTGATCCGAACCCAAGAGCAGAAGGAAAGTGTGTGATGCTGTCGCGCGGCTCTTCCGGATCTTACGGCGGCTTCTAGCGCCGGCCTCCACCCCAGGAGTGGCTGTTTCCCTGCCACGACGGAAGCGGCTCTTTCTTTCGAGGGGCGTAACCATGGATAACGGCTCTTAATGCTTTCGGAGACTCCCATGCATGCGGCGTGCCGGATAAAGACCTGTCAAACCAACGAGTTCGCGCAGTTCCAGCTCGTCTGGAATCCGACATTGTCGCACGCCCGACGATCGGGCAGGGGAAGCTCCGCGGCAGCGGCCCTTGCACACCGCAGGCTGACAGGGACAGCCGCCGATTTGACGCGCGTCCGGGTACTGATAAGGGGCCTTCCAACAGGGTTCGCGCACGAGGCGGGGTCTCCTGGTACACCCGCCCTGTGGCTTGGCTGCGGTCTGCTGCAGCCGTTCGTCTTTACTGCCCGTTGCGGACGATCTCGCACGAGTTGGTTCACAAGAGCGTCGTGAAGCAGTCGAGGCGTCCGGTTTGGCTCTGACAAGCGTCGCAAGATGTTCGCGGATCCAGCCATGTCTCCGCAATCCGACCGGTAACCGACGACGACTTCGGACTGGTTGGCGGTCCTACGACCTGATCGGTGTTCCTACGGAGCTGATCAGCGAGCCAAAAACAGCGGCAATGTGGTCTTCCCAAAGCTCCAGCTCGGCGGACCGCCGAAAATCCGCTCACGCAGCCCACGGCTGCCATAAGCACCCATGACCATCATGTCAGCACAGATGTCGTTCGCGTGCTGGGTCAGCACTGTGCCCGCCGAGTTGCCGGCGCTCTTAAGCAGGTCAACGGAGACCCGAGCACCGTGCCGAGTAAGATAGGCAGCGATGTCAGCTCCGGACTGCGCGCCTTTCCCGTTGTTTTGCGCCTTTGGATCGACCATAGCGACACAGACTTCCCTGGCAGCGGATAGGATACTAAGAGCTTCCCGAACCGCACGCGAGGCCTCTACACGCGAATCCCAGCCGACCAGCACGCGTCGAGGCGACAGCGTCGCCTTAACGCCCTTCGGCACGATGAGCACCGGCTTTCCGCTATCGAACAAGCAGCCGTTGACAACAGGAGGTCCGAGAGTCTCATCGTTGAGGAGGTCTCCTCCAACGATCGTCAGGTCAGCGCAGAGCGCCCGCTGTCGTGCCACTTCACCGAGGCTAGCCGGATCGCAATAGTCGGTGTCAACGTCACAGGAAAGCGACATAGCTTTCAGCCTTTTGAGGATATCCGCGGACCGTCTTTCCATTCTGGTCACGTCCTGTGAAAATTTCTCGATTTGCTGAAATCGATAGTTCGGTACTGCAATTGCCTGTGCACGTCCTGTATTCCATTCGGGGGGCGGAGACGACATCAAGAGCAATGGAGGCGGTATAATGAGTACCGATAGGTGCGCGCCGACCTCGGCACACAGTCCGGCAGCTGTTGTGAGGTCCTCATCAGAATGATCAGCACCCGTCACACTGAATATGCTTTTAAATTCCATTTGCCTGCTTCTCCTGGTCTTCGTTAGGAGCGCCTCAAAGCGGCAACACCGCTCTCAGGAGGAAGAGAGAGCGGCACCACGTTCGATCACCGATTTCAGTCGTCCGGCTTCTCGAGCGAGTAGCCGGCCGACCTGACGGTTCGAATGACGCTGCCGGGCAAGGCCGTTTTCAGCGCCCTCCTGATTCGGCTGATATGGACATCGACGGTGCGTGCACCGACATGAATGTTGGGCAGCCAGGCCGCCCCGATAAGCTCGTCCCGGCTGAAGACCTTGCCGGGGGCCTCAATCATAAGCCGCAGCACGTTGAAATCGATCCGTCCGAGATGGATGTCGTGGCCATTACCGCGAACCCGATGGGCATCGAGCTTCATCTCCAGGCCTCCACAACAAATCCAACTGTCGTTTTCAACCCCGTTCGGACCACGCTTGGTCAGCCCGAGCCTCGCCCGCAGGCAGTCGAGCAGCTTGGCCGGAGCCACCGGCCGCACAAAGCTCTCAACGCCTGCCTTCAAGAGATCGAGGTGCTGGTGCTCGGCGCCAGGCGCGATCAGGGCGATGATAGGCAGGTCGGTGGTGCGCGGTTCCCGCTTGAGGTGGGCGCAAATTGCGGACCCGTTTATGCTGGCTGGGTCGCAATCCAGCACTACGGCCTGAAGCTCCCGTTGTTCGGCCAAGGCCAGCGCAGCCTTCGCGCCGTCTGCCGTCTCACTGCTGAAACCGTCAACCTCCAGTATGTGGCTGTAGAGCAGATAGAACTCGGCATCTTGCGAGCAGATCAGGACCAGCGGCTTCTTCATCGGCGATACCCCAACAACCTGGTCGGCCTCGAGTCCCTGGATCGAGGGGACTGGCCAACATAGTTTCTCGGGTCCGTCATGATGGCCTTTCTCGAAAATCGCGCCCATCATGCCAGCGCCACGTGGGGAAAGGTTTCGATGACTGAAATCGCATCGTCGACCAGCTTCGTACCGGCCGTGGCGAGCTTCAGGAGCGTCTCGAAGCCAAACCGGTGGACATCGCGCAGCGTTTTGGACAAAACGACCAGCCGTCCGGTCGTGAAAAGCACCCGACCAAAACCCTCATGGCTCACCTGGATCATCGGCGATGCCATAAGGCCGCAGCGCTCCTCGATCGCAAGCCCGATGGCGGCGTAGTACTTGTCGAGCCTCCACAGCACGTCGGGATCGGGATCTCCGATGATTGGGATCCCTCGGCGCTGTTCCTTGGTAATGATGAAGTCGCCCAGCAGCTCAGCGTCCGCTTTGCGTTCCCACGAGCCATAGGAATCCTGAGAACGGATCAGCCGCACGAGGCATTTGACGAACGGGGTGCAAAGAGCCGCCTCGTCTTCGGCGACAGCTGGGGGGATTGCGGGGTCAGGCATTGGCGTCCTCCTCTTTTCAGTCCTCGTCCTCGAAGGACGGTTTCTTTTCGGCAATGCCCGCTCGCGCCAGCACCTTGCGCAGCCAAGGCGGAGGACACGTCCTGAGCATCATCTGCGTGCGCAAGAGCACCTGTGGGATCGATTGGGGCTCCGCCACTTTGATCGGGTGGATTTTTGCCGCGACAAGCTTGGCTGCCGAAGGGCCGCCAATTGCCAGACAAAACAGGATCTGACAGCCGTTGAGCGCATCCACCTTTGGCGTGATGCGATCATCGCGCTCGGCCCGATGCTCCCCGCTTTCATCGGACACGTCATCGAAGGCCACGGCTTCGACGAGATTCCATTCCTCGCGCGTCACGTCGTAGACAGCAAAGCGCCTGGCCGACCCAAAATGGGCATTGAGGTTCTGCATGTCCTGAGTGGCGATCGCAACGCGCAATGCGCCCTTACGTCGTTCAGGCATCGGGGCGAAAACCTCATTACTGACCAGCGAGAGGCGGCGAACAGCGTTCATCGTGATATTTCTCGATTACGGAGTGGATCAAGCGCCTCAGGAGTGGGCGCGTGTTGGTTGGCCTGGAAGATGTTGGCGACCTCGAAGATCATGTCGCGGGTGCCCTGATAGAGAATTGCGAGCTTGTGCTGGCTGCCTAGTCGATCGAAGACCGGGAACCCGATGCGCATGAGCGGAATTCCGAGCCGCTCCGATGCTTGGCGCCCGTGCGAATGCGTGACAAGCAGGTCAGCACCGACGGCAAGACTTTCCAGATCGCCGAGATCGCCGATCTGAACCGAAACGGCCGGGACTTTCTTGAGAATTTTAGACCTGTCGGTCGTTGTGACGGCCGCGGCTATCTCGGAGCCGAGACCAGCAAAGAAGGTTGCAAGTTGGAACAGCTGGTCTGGTTCGGCAGCGATGGCAATTTTCTTGCCGCCGAAATGGAAATGTCCGTCGAGCATCGCGTCCTGCAATTGCGCCCGGCGCCGGCGCACGCGGGCCGGTACCGCCGCGCCCGAAATCGAAGACAGCAGCGACACGAAGCGGTCCGTGTCCTGCAGCCCAGTCAGTGACTGGAACAACACGTAAGGCACGCCGGTCAACCCGAGCAGCGCTTTCGCCGGGCGGCGCATGTGCTCACCGATGGCGATGCATCGCATGGCCGTACCCAACTCGCGAATGTCTTCGACGCTGGTGCCGCCGTATGTGGTCGCTACCCAGCGGTCAGGAACCGTACCGTCGAGCGAGCCTGAAATGTCGGGCAGAATAACCGGCTTGAGCCCAAAGCTTTCAACCATGTCCCGCATATGCTCGATGTCGGCGATAGAGAGGTTGCATCCGGGCAGGATTGCGATCTTCTTCGGGTGCCGCGCCCGTTCGCCCGAGCGCGTAATCCCTTCGATCATTGCGGTGACTGCCTTGGCCCAGCCCTCTTCGATCGCGCCGTCAAAATCCGGCGTGTTGGCCAGCACGACCTCCGTACCCGCAAGCTGTTGCGTGTGCTTCCGCATGATGTTGGCAATATCACCCGCGCAATCTTCGCCACGCGTCTCCACCAGCGCGGTCGTGCACACCCCGATCAGCGTTGGCTTCGTGCGGTTCTTGAGGTTGAGGATCGCCTCTTCCAGATGGTCGGCTGCGCCGAGGATGGTCGCCACCTCATCCATCGCCGTAGTCTGCAAGGGAATCGCTTCTTTGAAGTGCCGCACGAAGAGAACGAGCGCAAAGCTTGTGCAGCCTTGGCTGCCGTGGAACAGCGGCATCGCACCGTCGACGCCAAGAAAGGCAAAGGCGGCACCCAGCGGCTGCGACGACTTCAGCGGGTTGACTGCCGCCGATTTGCTCTGGGGAAGGATGCGGGCCATCGGTCGCCTCAACACTCGTGTGCCGTCGCGCAGGCGAATTCATCAAACAGGTACGCGGTCTCGTTCCTCGTGCACGGCAATTCGCCTATCAGCTCAGGCTGGCAATCCCACGGGGCCGGCTGGCGCACCTGAGACCAGATCGGATTGTGAATGGCGAGGTCGATCTGGCGTACGAGTTCCACCATGCCGTCATAGCCGGCATAAGGATGCTGGCGCTCCTGGTTGATATCGAGCCAGGGCGTCTTGGCCTTGAGCGCAATGAATTGCGTGCGACCGCCCGACAGCATGATATCGGCCCTGTGTTCAGAGAGCATGGCGTACAGCTCGCTCGCAGCCATGGATTCGAACATGTGCTTGTCGTGCTTGAGAACTTGTTTGATGCGCTCCTTGTCCTGCACCGTAGATTTCTTGATCGAGGTGCCGACGATCTCGATTCCGATCTCCATCAGCGCATGGACAACCGACCAGGACTTCACACCGCCTGTGTTGAGCAGCACGCGCTTGCCTTGGAGCCTTTGCCGGTAGGATTCGAGTTTCTTCCACGCGATCGCCTCCTGCTGCGCGATCAGCGTCTCTGTGCGCTCGAGGATCTCCGGATCGGCGCCCTTCCTCACCAGCAGCCTGACAAGGTTTCGAAGAGCTTGCGATGTGTCGGAGATGCCATAGAAGGAGCCCTCGAAGAACGGGATGTCCCAGCGCTCCTCCATCTTGCGGGCAAGACTGATCAGCGCGGTCGAGCACACCATCATTGCCGCCCGGGCGCGGTGCGCGGAAGCAATGTCGCGGTAACGCGCATCGCCGGGAATGCAGGCGCGCACCCGGATCCCGAGCCGATCGAGGAGCGGCTTTACAAGCCAGAATTCGCCCGAGAGGTTGAATTCGCCAAGGATGTTGATGTCGTAGGGTCCGGGGTCGTCGGGTTCGACCGTGCCGATGACATGATCGAGCAACGCCTCGGCGGCGAGCTTATTGCCGAGGTTCTTGGAGCCTGCCAGGCCAGGCGCATTGATCGGCACCACGGCCAAACCGAACTTTTCCGTGGCGCGTTTGCACACGGCCTCGATGTCGTCACCGATCAGCGCCGTTACGCAAGTCGAGTAGACGAAGATCGCCGGCGGCGCGTATGTGTGCTTGATCTCGCGGATCGCCTTGAAGAGTTTCCGCTCGCCCTGCCCCATCACAAGGTCGAGTTCGGTGAGGTCGGTCGTGAAGCTTGTCCGCCACAAGGTCGGCCCTGACGAAACCGCACCACGGTTGTCCCAAGAATTGCCCTCGCAGGCGAGCGGCGCATGGACCAGATGCGCAACGTCGGTGATCGGCTGCAGGACGATCTTGGCTCCGTCAAAGGCGCAGCCGCCGGCTGCCGCCCCTGGTGTCAGCGACTTCGAGCAGCCCTCCTTGCGCGCCTTGGCATCTTTGCCACGGTTCTTATCGCAGGCGGGCTCATCGAAGGCGTCCTTGATTTTGGCGCTGAGGGAGGACATTGCTCAGCCTCCCCAGTCCATTGGGCAAGGAATGGCCTCGGCGAAAAGCCGGCCACGGCTCTTAGCGCGTGAGGTCATAGGAATAATCCGTCACACCCGTCTCGCTCGTCTCGCGATCGAGTTTGTCGAAGATCTTGTCGAGGATCGTCGTCAGCACGCGCAACGCTCCCTGGTAGCCAAAGAGCGCAAAGCGGTGATGATGGTGCCGATCGAAGATCGGAAACATCAGCCGGATCAGCGGTGTTCCGGTGTCGCGCTCCAGGTACTTGCCGTAGGAATTGCCGATCAAAAGGTCCACCGGCTCGGTAAAGAGCAGTGAGCGCAGCGCCCACAGGTCCTTGCCCGCCCAAACCTGGGCAGCCTTGCCGAAAGGCGAGGATGCTAGCAGCTTCTTCAAATCGGCTTCCCATGCCGAGGTGCCATTGGTGGCGAGGCAATGGGTTGGCTCGCCGCCGGTCTCCATGACAAAGCGGGCCATTGCGTGAACGAAGTCGGGATCACCGTAGATGGCGTATTTCTTACCATGCAACCAGGATTGGCTGTCCGCCATGGCGTCTACCAGTCGGCCGCGCTCGAGGCGAATTGCCTCGGGAATCTCCTTGCCGGAAATCGCCGCGACCTCCATCAGGAATTCGTCCGTCGCCTGAACGCCGAGCGGATAGTGGAACGAGGCCGTCGCCTGCCCGACCTCCTCGCAATAGCCCAGTGTCTTTCGGGTGTTGTGATGCTGCAGCGAAAGCGTTGCCTCGGCGTTGAGGGCCTTCTTCACCTCGTTGATCTTCGTGCCCCCGTCATACATGCGGTATTCACCGTCCGAAGGCGTATCGAACTGGTCAGAGGCATCCTGGATCAATGTATAGGACACGCCCATTACATCGAGCAGGCGCTTGAGCTCCCGGTTGTTGCCGACGCAGAAGCCGTCGAAGCCCGGAATGATGTTGATGGTTCCTTCGATTTGCGTACGCTCCTGACCTTTCCAGAAGTGCTCCAAAATGCCTTTGACCATGTTGTCATAGCCGTCGACATGACTGCCAACGAAGGCCGGGGTGTGGGCAAAGGGCACGTCGAAGTCGCGCGGGACTGAATCTTCGTCCTTGGCGTTCTGGATGAAGCTGTGCAGGTCGTCGCCAATGACCTCTGCCATACAGGTCGTCGACACGGCAATCATCTTGGGGTCGTAGAGCTGGTAGGTGTTGGCGAGCCCGTCGACCATGTTCTTCAGGCCGCCAAACACCGCCGCATCCTCGGTCATTGAGGAGGAGACCGCCGCGGCAGGCTCCTTGAAATGGCGCGACAGGTGCGAGCGGTAATAGGCGACGCAACCTTGGCTGCCGTGGACGAAGGACATGGTTCGCTCGAAGCCGGCGGCAGCGAATACCGCACCCAGCGGCTGGCAGGCCTTGGCCGGGTTCACGACAAGCGCTTTGCGGGCGAGGTTCTTTTCGCGGTATTCCCACGTCTGGGTGAAATCGCGCTGATCGGAAACGATTTCATCGGGGTGCGGACATTCGAAGTTTAGCTTCTTCTCAGCGAGCATCTTTCTGTATTCCGGCTCGCGGAACAGGGGAGCGTGATCGAGAATTTTTTCAGCCGACTGCGGCATGATGATTACCTCTTTTGCATCTGGCTGCGCGGGACGGCAGCTCAGGACGTCAAGACGTTCCAGGCTCCGGCGGATCAGAGGCCGCGGGAGTTCACCGTCTCAGTGGGAGAATGGGGCTGAAGCAAATGTTTATTCGGCAGCCATCGCCCGCTCATCGCCCCGGCTTCTTTTCCAAGGCGCGTGGAATAGGTCCCAGACCGGGTTGTTAATGGCGAGATCCACATCACGCGCGAAAATGGCAAAGCCATCGTAGCCGTGATACGGGCCTGAATAATCCCAGGAATGCATCTGGCGGAACGGTATGCCCATCTTCTGCACCGGGTATTTTTCTTTGATTCCCGAGCCGACCAGATTTGGGCGAATCCCTTCGATGAATTTCTCCAACTCATAGCCGGTCACGTCATCGTAGATCAGCGTGCCGTTCTTCACGTAGTGGCCGGTGCGCTGATAGTCGTCGCTGTGGGCGAATTCATAGCCGGTGCCCACGATGACCATGCCGAGGTCCTCGTAGGCCGTGACGACGTGGCGGGGGCGCAGGCCGCCGACATAGAGCATCACGGTATTTCCTTCCAGGCGCGACAGGTACTTGGCGATGACCGCATCAACAAGCGGCCTGTACTTGGCAATGACCTTTTCGGTCTTCTCCTCGATTTCCGGCCCAAAATGCTTGGCTATGTTGCGCAGAGAGGCTTCGATCTGGGAGGGACCGAAGAAATTGTACTCCATCCAGGCGACGCCATACTTTTCCTCCATATGCCGACAGATGTAATTCATCGACCGGTAGCAGTGGATAAGATTGAGCTTAGCCTTCGGGGCGCGCTCGATCTCTGCGAGTGTGGCGTCACCCGACCAGTTGCCAACCACGCGCAGCCCTATCTCCTCAAGCAGTATGCGCGAGGCCCAGGCATCGCCGCCGATATTGTAGTCGCCGATGACGTTGACGTCGTAGGGGCCGGCCTCGAACTTGACATCCTTTTTGTCGAAGACCCAATCCCGGATTGCATCATTGGCGATGTGGTGGCCAAGCGACTGCGAGACGCCGCGGAAGCCCTCGCAGCGTACCGGCACGATCGTCTTGTCATACTCCTTGGTCTTTTTGCGAGAAACGGCCTCGGTGTCATCGCCAATCAGGCCGATAGGGCATTCGGACTGCACGGTGATGCCGTTGTTGAGCGGAAACAAGACTTCAATCTCGTCAATGATCTGTTCCAGCTTCTTGTCGCCGCCGAAGACGATGTCCTTCTCCTGGAAATCGGAGGTGAACTGCATTGTCCCGAACGTGTCGACGCCCGTTGTACCGACGTAGTAGTTGCGGCGCTGCGACCAAGAATATTGGCCGCAGCCGACCGGGCCGTGCGAGATATGGACCATATCCTTGACTGGCCCCCACACCACGCCTTTCGAACCAGCATATGCACAGCCGCGAATCGTCATCACCCCGGGAATGGACTTGATGTTCGATTTGACGTCGCATTCGGAAAGGACCTCGCTTTCCCCGCCAGCCTCGTTGCCGCTCTTTGCGACGTTGAGGTGCTTCTTGCGGCGCTTCGCCGCCTTGTCGGGATAATGCGACAGCACCTCTTCGATAAGCTTCGCATGAAGAGCACCGTCATTCTCGTATTCCCGGCTCATGAGTCCCCCTTTCAAGGTTGGGTGACGCCTCAAAGAATAGGCGCCGTTCTCTGCAAGGCGCGCCGATTGATGGCAGCGCTAATGTCACTACTGGGCCGCCGCCTTCGCCGCTTCCTTGGAGTGAAGCTCGGCAAGCATCTGCTCGTCGGTCTTCATGATGCCGAAGTCGAGCAGCATCTCCTCCAGCTCCTCCATGGTGATCGGCGTCGGGATCGTACCCTGGCCCGAATTGGCGTGGATCTTCTCGGCCAGAGCGCGGTATTCCCCTGCCTGCTTTGAGTCCGGCGCGTACTGGATCACCGACATCTTCCTGAGTTCGGCATGTTGGACGATGTTGTCGCGGGGCACGAAGTGGATGAGCTTGGAATTCAATCGGCCAGCCAGTGCTTCGGCCAGATCGAGTTCGCGGTCGGTTTGACGTTCATTGCAGATCAGCCCGCCCAGCCGCACACCGCCCGAATGGGCATATTTGAGGATGCCCTTGGCGATGTTGTTGGCGGCATAGAGCGCCATCATCTCGCCGGACATGACGATATAGATCTCCTGGGCCTTGCCTTCGCGGATCGGCATGGCGAAGCCGCCGCATACCACGTCGCCGAGGACGTCATAGGAGACATAATCGACATCGTCATAAGCGCCATTCTCCTCGAGGAAATTGATCGAGGTGATGACGCCGCGGCCGGCGCAACCGACACCCGGCTCGGGGCCGCCGGACTCCACGCACTTGATGCCTCTGTAGCCCACCTTGAGCACGTCCTGGAGTTCGAGGTCTTCCACCGAACCTTCCTGTGCGGCGAGATCCAGGACGGTATCCTGAGCTTTCGAATTCAGGATCAAGCGTGTGGAATCGGCTTTGGGGTCGCATCCTACGATGAGGATTCTCTGCCCCAGGTCGACAAGGGCAGCGAGCGTATTTTGGGACGTGGTGGACTTGCCGATGCCGCCTTTTCCGTAAAAGGCGATCTGACGCAGACCTGACATAATAGCTTTCCTTCCTTCGTTCTAATCATCGCGACTGCCCGCGACACAAGTGCCGATAGGCAGCTCGTGCCGCCTCACACCAAGCATCGCAAAAAGCGTACCAGCGTGATCGGCCGATCCCAGAAGAAACTTTGTCATTAAATTCCAGCCGCTTAGACGGCGGCAAAACGCGCGAACGGGCCTTTCAGGCGTCTGTCACGGACACGACAAAGCCGACACAGATTGTCGTGCGCCATCCAACCCGCCGTGTGTCGAGCTCGAAGCGGGAGAATGGGGAAGTTAGCCCAAAGCTGATGGCGAGACCATCTGAAGACATCGGCTCTTGTCTTTCCAGCCTGCCATTGATCGGGCGGTCGCTGGATGAGCAGGAGCCTGGGGCTTGACCGCGGCGCGGGTAGTTCAGGCAGGCTTACAGAGCGGGAACGCCGGCGGCCGATAGACATCCGCGCTTAACCTTTCATAGCCCGTCTACAAGTTGGTTCCGCCGACGCGCTATATGGAAGCCAAATAATTCAGTAGCTTAGCCGAGAGCATTGATTTTTTCAGAAAGACACGTGTTATACGCGTATGAACCGCCGAACCCATGGTCGGCGCCCTCATGCGCGTGAGACCCCGTTGTGGGCGAGGCTCGCGACTGGCTGCACGATCCTAGCCGGCCTGCTTGCCATTGAGTTTGGTCCCGCCGCGGTAGGCTGCGGCATCAAGGGCAACATCAGCTACAACACTGGCAAGAAGATTATCACGTTCTTGGACAGGAATCTTACTGGGAGACACGCATCAACCTATTGAAGGGCGAGCGGTGGTTTTGTTCAGAGGAAGCTGCACGAAAGGCGGGCGGGCGGGCTTCGAGAGGTTAGTGTCGCGGCAGCTTGCAGATCTGCCCACGGGGCCGCCACGATCGCAAAGTGTGTACAAAAGCGCCCTCTCTGCCGAACTGAACAGTGCTCACGGCCATAGCCTCGGATGAGCCCGACTGGCTTGACCTCTGCATGATGAGAGCAGCTTTTACACCAGGTGCGCAGCACATGTCTTTAACGAACGCATCGTCTTCAAGAATATAGAGAGCAATTCGGAAAACCGAGTAGTTGGCGGCGAAGCTAGGAGAAGGTATACACCAGCCTCTTGTTACCCCAGAGTAGAACGTGCAGCTGCGGCAAGACGCGGGCTTCGAACCACCTGTCGCTGGTCACCTTTTCTACCAGCGGTTCCATGCGCATCATATTCCGTCGGACTCGACAGAGACGTCTTCATTACCACGGCGGGGCGGCGTGTTGATTGCCGGGTTGCAGACAAACCTCGCCGCGACGTCTTTGGGAGGAGTGGTGTCGGCACCGAATCCCTATCATTTAGACTAGCCAGCTTGGGGAGCGCCGTCAGACCGCCAGACCGGAAGAGGAGGCTTCGCGCCAAGTTGCGCCAAGAATGTTGGACCGTGCGGAACCGCTGGGGCGGCGCTCAACTCTGGCGCAGGATGAAGCGTCGATTGGGTGAATGAATAGGGCGCGCGTTCGACGGGTAGAGTGAGGCAAATCGCTGGATGTCTGCCGGATCAACGTCAACCGGTTCCATCGCCACCATCCACTCGACGTTTTCGGTGCACGGCGGCGTCGTCAGTGAGCCCTCATAAGTCCAATAGCCAAGCGAGGCTGGCAGAAGCCAGTTGGGATTCACCTCGTCGATCGTCACCTCCCCATTCGGCAGTTCGGGAAAGGCCGCAGCAAGGGCAGCAAAGCTGGCATTTGTCGCGCCGGGCGTTAAAAAGACGCCCAGCACGCCCAGAGTACCACTTTGCGTGTCCTTGTGAACGAAATGCACCTCCATCGGGAAGCTCTTGCCCGCCACGTGATGTTCGCTTGGCGCATGGAAATGGAACTGTACCAGTTCGTAGACACGATCGCCGCGGGTCAGCGTGCTGCCTTGTGGCATATTGATTTGAATGGTGTGGCCGTTGTTCACCATATTGCCGCCGCCCTTGTGCCAGCCGATGGCGATATGCGGGATATCCGCCTTGACCGCGCTGTTGATATTGATCGGCGATTGCTGCGTGCCGGCAGAGCATACGAAATTTTCCTTATCCAGATCAGCCCAGTGCTCCGGTCCGACCGGACCGGTGTACCCCCAATGGGCACTGGTCGCTTGGGCGGCTTGAACGCAAATCCGGCATGCGCCGAGCGCAACCAACCCTTTGATCAGGTGACGACGATACATATTACTTTTGCTCCTCTTGCGAACTGATGTTGGTGGCTGCCCTAATGGACGCGTGATGGCCAATCGGCGCGGCCAGTATTGTCCTTTGCAACTGATAGATGCCCGCATGCCTTGGCGTGCTTTCATAAGTGCGGCTGCCGTTTCTCGGCTGGCCGGCTTCTGCAGCCCGCAACGGGGGCAGTTTCAACCAGCTAAACGATAAAAAATTTGAGCAGACCAGCGCTTGACCCCCGCCGCAAAGGCACAGGCGAAGGTGATCACTGCGCGGCTGCCGTTCGCGCCGGAGGCCGCATCGCTATACTTTACACTCGCTGCCCAAGGAGACGCAGGCGACCCCAATACGTTTTCATCGCTACTCCCGACGCAGCCGACCCACGCCACGAAAACGTTGCTATATTTCACGTTGGGCCAATGAGGAAATCGATCTTCTTTATGGAAGGCATTTGCGCAATGGATGCATTCCCATGCTGACAGTCGTGCGTCAGGCCGGACAATGAGATACATCGATAAGAGCTGGACAAGGATGAGGGGATGACGTGCTTGCGACGGAGCAGGTGGGGCGAGAAGGCCAGTTCTTGCGGATTTCAACTTTGCGTGACGACAGCTCATCGGAGTCAAGGTGACACACGCCGGCAGCGGGGTGTCCGGGCGGTTTCCAGCCGCACAATCGCGAGACCGCTGACGCGAACAAAGCTCGGCTGTACTCGGCACGCGAAGAGAGCCTGCCAAGCCGTCGGAGCCCGGCCTTCCGGTGCGACGCAAACCGCAGACTAGACCGCCCTCTTGTTACCCCAAAGCAGAACGTGCAGCTGCGGCAACACGCGGGCTTCGAACCACCTGTCGCTAGTCACCCTTTCGACAAGCCATTCCATTCGCATCATTATTCCGTCCAAGTCGACAGAGGCGTCTTCACTGCCAGGGCGCGGCGGCGTGTGATTGCCGGGTTGCAGATAGATCGGAAGGTGCGGATATCTCGCCGCGACTTCTTTGGCGTAGGCATAGTCACTCTCGTCGAAAACGACGAGCTTGAGCACGATTTGCGGCTTCTCTTGCGCCGCTTCGAGGCATGCATCAAACGCAGCCCAACGGGTCGTCATCTCGCTGGATGGCGGCTTTGGGCTAAGGGTCAGCACGTCAAGATCCGCAAACCACTCCCTCACCACGGAACCCTGCGTTTCCAGTGCAAAACGATAGCCCTCGCGATGGCCTCGTTCTATGAGGGGACCGAACGGCTGAATGGCCGGGTTGCCGCCTGACAAGGAGACCATAACCGGCCTGCCGCCGGAAAGCGCATGGACGGTTTGCCACACGGCATCGATCGGCATCGGTAGCCATTCATGGCGATACTGATTGTCCACCGCGTGAAGGCTGTCGCACCATGAACAGCGATAATCACATCCGCCGGTTCTGATGAACACCGTCGGCAAGCCGATGAGCACGCCCTCGCCCTGGATAGTCGGCCCGAATATCTCGCTCACACGGATTGCGGGATGCATGTCGGTCACGGACGGTATTCCGCCCAAGTTTTCGGTGTTTCGCTAACGCGCACGGCCGCGGTCTGCGGCAGACGTGCCTTGCACCATTCATAGAAATGTCTGGCCAGGCATTCCGCCGTGACCTTCTCATGTCCCAGCACGTCGTTGAGGTGCCGATGGTCGAAGCTCTCGTCAATGTAGCGTTTGAGCGGCGCCAGATCGTGATAGTCGCGCACGAAGCCGTGGGCGTCCAGTTCCTTGGCCGACAGCTCCACTACGACGACATAGTTATGCCCGTGCAGGCGCGCGCATTGATGGTTGGGAGGCAAGGAGGTGAGCTGATGCGAGGCCGAGAAGTGGAATTCCTTGCTGATGTGGAACATTACGCGCGCCTCCTGCGCAGCGCCTCAAGCCAGAAATCGGCGTCCTCGTAGTCGGTGGGATCAGCGTGCCCGGCGAGATGGAACGCTTCGCGCCGCTCGACGCAGGTCCCGCATCGTCCGCAGTGACGCACGCCGCCCTTGTAACAGGACCAGGTCTCAGCAAACGGGGTGCCGTATCTTGCGCCATCCGCAACAATGTCAGCTTTTCCGAGATTCACATACGGTGCATAGAGGCGTATCTGCGCATAGCCGTCGAGCGCGCGGTCTTGCATTGTCTGGAAAGCTTCAATGAAGGCCGGACGGCAATCGGGATAGATGAAATGGTCCCCACCATGCACGGCCGCCGCCACCGCTTCGGCGCTGTGGGCGGCGGCGAGACCGAAGGCGATTGCCAACATGATGGCATTGCGGTTCGGCACCACCGTAATCTTCATCGTGTCTTCGGCGTAGTGGCCGTCCGGCACGTCGATACTGCTAGTCAGCGCTGAGCCGGAAAGGCCACGGCCAATTTCGCCGATGTCGATGATCTGGTGCGGGACCTTCAGTCGCTGCGCGCAAAGAGCGGCGAAGCCCAATTCCTTCCTGTGCCGTTGGCCATAGTCGAAAGATAGAAGGCCGGTGAGTTCGTGCTCCGCTGCCACCATGTGAGCAAGGGAAACGGAGTCCAATCCGCCAGAGCAGACGGCGAGAGTCTTCATCATTGGTATCCTTGTTTTGACCGGGTAAGGCTGCGACCGGAGATTTCTCTGCGCCCCCACTACTCCAGCGACTCAGTTTTGTGAACCGGGAGAATTTGCGCTCAGCCCGATTGGAACGGGAGTGCGTCGCGTCCAACACGCGTGATCAATAAAAGTTGAGCGCTTCAGCAGTTTGTTTCGCATCGCGCCAACTTTCGCAACCTGCTGTCGGATCGTCGACTTCGAGACAAGGTGATGTTCGGCCGACATCGGCTGACTCTCAATTAAGCCGCAGAACACATGTTGGCTTTCTGGCCTTCGCTTGTGCGGTTGGCACGACAATTGATATTCTATTTGTGGGGCGGCACACCCCGCCAGCCGAAAGTGGCAGTGAGCTCCTTCAGGCGCAGGTTGATGTGCTGATTATTCGGCGATTTTCCGATCTCGAACCAGAAAGCGAGGGCGACATGGATGCCAGCAAATTTGACATTGGCGACATCCGCCTGGAGAACCCTGCGCGGCGCGATTGAGGCCGCAGGCGAGCCTGCTCTACCTGCCGCCCTACAGTCCCGACTTCAATCCGATTGAGAACGCCTTCGCCCAACCTAAGGCGCTGCTGCGAGCAAAGGCCGAGATAACCATCAAGGCTCTATGGGACTGACGTTTGCCCCAGCAGTTTTGAGTTCGTTTCCGGCGTGGGTTGTGCCCTGCTGGGCGGGTGAAGCGACGGGCGCTGGCGCGGAGCCTTTGGCATAGCGCAGCGCGAGCGACCGTCGCGGATTGAAGGTGCTGGCGAACTTGGCCGGGGTCTGCCAGGCGATTTGGGAGTGCGGCCGCGCGGTGTTGTAGTCGGCGTGCCACAGGGCGATGGCTACGCGCGCCTGAGCCAGCGAGGTGAACAGCGTCTCGTTGAGCAGTTCATCGCGCAGTCGGCCGTTGAAGCTCTCGATGAAGCCATTCTGCATCGGCTTGCCGGGCGCAATGTAATGCCATTCGACGCGGTTCTGATCCGCCCAGGAGAGGATGGCGTTCGAGGTGAACTCGCTGCCATTGTCGCTGACGATCATCCTGGGCCGGCCGCGCTGGTGATGAGCCGGTCCAATTCGCGGGCAACCCGCATGCCCGAGAGAGACGTATCAACGATGAGTGCCAGGCACTGTCTCGTGCAGTCGTCGACGACGGCCAGGATGCGGAAGCGGCGCCCGTCGGTGAGCTGGTCCGATACGAAGTCGAGCGACCAGCGCTCGTCGGGCCTCAGCGGCACCAGCATCGGCGCCCTGGTCCCGATCGCCCGCTTGCGGCCGCCACGGCGGCGAACGGCGAGCTTCTCCTCCCGATAGAGCCGGAACAGCTTCTTGTGGTTCACGACCAGGCCCTCCCGCCTCAGCATCACGAGAAGACGCCGGTAGCCGAACCGGCGACGCTCCTGCGCGATCGCCTTCATCCGCTCGCGAACCTCCCGGTCGTCCGGCCTGCTGGTCTGGTAGCGAACCGTCATGCGGCAACAGCCGATGGCTTTACACGCCCGCCGTTCGCTCATCCCGAAGCCTTCCTTCAGGCGAGCGACAGCTTTCCGCTTGGCGGCGGGCGTCACCATTTCTTTCCCACAAGGTCCTTCAACGCGGCATTGTCGAGCATGGCGTCGGCCAGAAGCCGCTTCAGGCGCGTGTTCTCGTCCTCCAGCCCTTCAGGTCGCCGAGCCTCGGTGACATCCATCCCGCCGAAGCGGGCCTTCCAGTTGTAGATCGAGGCGTCGCTGACCCCGTGCTTGCGGCACAGATCGCCAACCGATACCCCGGCCTCGTGTTTCTTCAAAATTCCGATGATCTGCTCTTCAGAGAAGCGGCTGCGTTTCATGTCCTGATCCTCTGGATGGGCCAGAACGAACTTCAAACCGGATTAGATCAGAGGGGCAAGGCCTCGGCGCGGTCGTCGACCTCTTCACCCCAGCCGAATGTGCCAACTACTTCAAAGCCGCAGGATATGACCTGGATCAGATAGGACGTGCTCCAATGGTTTACACCTGACAGGAGTCCGGCCCCCACAACCGTTTCGCAATGAGGAGCAGCGCTGCCGCTGCTCCTCCAATCACACGACGGATTCACGATGCGGCAACTCGAGCCATGATTTCGGATCGAATGGCCGATGCGGTGTATAGTGAGGCATCCAGCGGCAAATCCCCAAATGCCAGTTGACACAGAAGATAATTAGCACCTGCCTCTTCCAGCTGATCAAGGAGAGCTTTTCGGACAGAATCTGCCGTTCCCACGACGCACAATTCACTTTCAATTGCTGCATCGAAGTTCAAAGGCAAGTTTGGTGGAGTGGAAATGGCATTTAGTTCGTATAGAAATTTGAAGCTATTGAGCCATCGTTCATAGGCAGGTGCTGCGAGCAAATACGCATCTGTTTCAGAACGCCCTATCACCACCATTCGGAGCAATCCAAGAAATGGCGCTTGCTGGCCAATGTCAGCATCGTGAATTCGGGCGGCGCGGAACGCGTCGGTAACGCTGCGAACAAAAGTGGAAGGTCCGACGCAGGCGATGTTTGCCCCATTCGCAGCGGCCCAGCTAGCCGGCTCGGGTCGATTGGTGGCGATCCATGTCGGCGGATGGGGATATTGGTGAGGTCTCAACGTCAGCGGAACATCTTTCAACTCAAAGTGGCGGCCCTGATAAGAAAGCGTCCCGCCTTTCATCGCATTGATGAGAATCTCACTGGCCTCCGCATACTGTTCTGGTGCTGCTTCTACAGCAACCCCGAAGTATCCCAATTCAGTGGGAGCAGAGCCGCGCCCTATGCCGAGTTCAAGCCTGCCGCCGCTCAACTGATCAAGCATGCAGATCTCCTCGAAGGCACGCAGCGGATGATAGAGCGCAAGTAGCATTACCAT
This sequence comes from Mesorhizobium sp., assembly GCF_005063415.1. Taxonomy (GTDB): domain Bacteria; phylum Pseudomonadota; class Alphaproteobacteria; order Rhizobiales; family Rhizobiaceae; genus Mesorhizobium. The sequence continues at coordinate 30,814 of NZ_SUEG01000023.1, read as the reverse complement.
GGGACCAACACGAAGACTGCGGGTTCGCTGGGCGACGCTCGCTAAGAACAAATTCGGTGATGGACCTCTGCCATGCGGCGTACAGTGGTGCTCGGCGAGATGATACGCATAAAAGCCATAGCCATCGCACGCTTCTGCTAGGCTCAGCCGATCTGCATATTGTTGTGCGATGTCATCGCCGTTTTCGTCCAGATGATCGAAAATGCCGAAGGTCAGGCCCGAAGCGGAAATGTTCTTCAATTAATTGTTCTCCAAATTACCTATTATTTATTCGCTAATCATCATAGCTGGCGACATATCAGCACCTATTACTTGGCGCTTAATGTGAATTGACTTAATGCTTGTGCACACCGCGATTCTTCTTAAAGCTCATACAGACGCGTTTGGCGGCAGCAAGGAATTTGTCCATCTGCTCTGTGGTGCCAATGCTGACGCGAATACAGTTCTTCAAATCTACGTCAGGAAAGCTGGCGATGAGGATCGCCTGCTCTTTCAACGCGGCTTGCCAGCATGAGCCCTCCTGTCCCGCCGGCACACGGGCCAGCAAAAAGTTTGCGTGGGAGGGTGTTACGGAAAAGCCAAGTTGCAACAGCGCCAGGGTCACTCGCTGTCGTTCATGCTTGATGTGCCTGTGGTTCTCTTCGTAGGCGTGGCGATGCGCAAGAATGCTTTTCCCGACCGCCTGCCCGATCACGTTCATGTTGAAGACATTCTGGATGTTGCGCAGCCTGCCAATGATTTCTGGGTGACCGAAACCGAAGCCGACTCGCACGCCAGCGGCAGCATAGCTCTTTGAAAAAGTCCTCAAGATCAAAAGATTCGGATGTCTATTGACGAGGCGCAGGGCATGGTCGGGTGCGAAGTCAACGTAGGCCTCATCCAAGACGATCAAGCGATCTGCTTGCTCCACAAGGCGTTCGATTTCGGCCACCGGCACGAATGTTCCGGTCGGATTGTTCGGATTAGCCAACAGAATGAACTTCGCGTCTTTTGCGGGGCCGGACAGCAGTTTTTCTATCGGCAGGGGATGAGCTTCGCTCGATGCGATTTCGAGAAACTCGGCACCCTGCAACATGGCAAGTTTACGGTTGAACGAAAATCCGGGCGACAGCATTGCCACTCTATCTCCTGGGGCGAGGAAAGCTCTGTAGATGAGTCCGAGCAGCTCCGACGAACCGTTGCCGGCAATCACCTGATCTTTGGAAAATCCGTAAGCATCAGAGGCAGCTACCCTTAAGCTGAGATTGTCGTCTTCCGGATAAAGATACTGGTGTTCGATCGCAGCAATTGCACTTTGCATTACGCTCTTCGGCAACGGAAACGGGTTCTCGTTCGTATTTAGCTTAACGCAATTTGCATCCGTCGCTGGTCCGTTGGACGAGAGAGCATCTAATTTGCTGGCCACCGGCGAAAAAAGCGAAAGCACGGTCTTCAGTTTTGCATCGCACATGTTCTTCTCCGTTTTTCAGTCCCGCAGGGCATGTGACATGAGGCAATCGTTGATCGTGACTTGATCGACGTTCGGCTATATCAGCGCTGCCTTCCCACCCTGGTGGGGATCGCCGACCACGGTTTGGATTTGACACCGGGAAGCTGTCGAGAACCTGATGACGACCCAACGTTTGGCCGACGGCCGATTCGGCGCAACAGACGGTGTTTCAACATCGCATCGTCCTCAAAGCCGCATGCAGGGCCTGCACGACAGCCCGTCTCCAGCGCCCGCAGATAGGTGGAAGCCGAAGTCTTGCCGAACCTCAGTTGCTCTGCCACCTGGCCCACCGGACTGCCCTGTTTATGGGTCAGGCGCAGGATATCTCTGACGCTCGTTCGTCTTGCTTGCTTCCGTCTTGGCATGGGCTCTCTCGGTTTGCTGATGAGAGAGCCAAATACCGGCTCATCTGAGCATGAGACGCAGGCCTGACGATATGGAGCGTCGCTGGTGGCGCGCGTAGCCAAGAGGGTTCGCCTCGCTGGCGGGGCATGCAAGACGGCGCACCTCCTTAGCCATCCTGTCCCATCGTCTCAGATCGTGAGGCGCACCTTATAGTCGGTGAGGAGATCTTGCAGGGTCAGGTTACGCCCTAGCGCTTAAGGTTGTTGGTCGCACCGAGCAAGCGCGGGACCTGTCGACGGACAACAGCGGTGCCGCTGCCGGCACTAGGTCGTCCAGCATCACAGTGAACCGCTACGTAGTATTTTGTCGTAGGCGGCATTCTGGATAGCCGGATACGGGCTCTTCACCCGCTGCACCACCGATTGCGGGATGATGTCGCGAGAAACATTCACGGATTTCGTGAAAAAAGTGTACCCGCCGAAGAGCCCCACTCGCGGGGGCGGTGCAGCACCACCTCGGTGTCACTGCTCGTGTTCATGCGATGGACTAGGCCGGCCAGCTGTTGACGCAGCTCGCGGTAGTTGTAAGTCTCACCCGTGTAGACGAGCAACAAGTCAGGTCGGCCATCCTCCTGGAGCATCCTCGGCTGACGGCCGCCCTGGATATCGATGATTGCCAGGCGGTGGTGTCCCAGCGCCGCAGGCCCGCCGATCCAAGTCCCCTCGTCGTCCGGACCGTGGTTCGCTATGGTGGCCGTCATATCGGCAAGCTCCCTTCGCGCATCGGGACCTCCGAGGTCTCGATTGAAGTCGATCCATTCACAGATGCCGCACAGGTTATGTCGCCGCATTTGGGGCGAAGCAGATATCAGGCCAGTGGGAAACCATCGAGGCAAAGTGACGGATCTAGCCCAGCTACGATCCGCATCCGACATTGTCGGACATCGGACAGCACCGCGATTCGCTGCATAGGAAGCCTGGAGTCGCGATTTCCCTTGGGGGAATCAGCGCATGAAAGGAGAGCTGGGTCGTGTCTGCCGAAATGAGAAATTGCTCCCCCTTATCGCCTCACCGAGGAATGTTACCCAGCGCGATAGACGGACATGCCCTATTTCCCCCCGTTGCAGCTGAGGGAGATAGGGGCCAGCTCTTCATTCAACCCTCATGGAGGATGATCAGCCCAGCCATTTCCATGCGCCGGCCTTCACAAGCCGTGCACCATTCAGGTTCTTTTCCTTGAAGCGCGACTATCCTTGTCAGACGTCGCAACACTTGCTGCCGAGAGCACGAGCTCTTCCTCGAGCATGCCTTGATCTGCGCCTCGAACGGCTCGCACATGCTGGGTCTCAACGACTTCGCAGAGGTTGATATTCTGCAGTGACTTTCGTCTCGCTGCTGCACGGCATTGACGCTGGGAGCCATGCTCGCGTGGCGCAATTGTGCTGAAGCCGGTGCCCACGGCAACGTTTCTTAACCCGCCCCAGGTCCTGGCGTTTGGCTAATTTCCGACATTCGTGTCCGGCTTCGGACAAAGGCCGGGTTTGCCGAACGGAGTCGCACCCAATTTCCAGTGCTGCTTGAGCAATAATATCGACCGGCATTACTGCACAACACGAAAGTTGCTGCAAAAACCGAAGTGAACCCAAGGCATCGGGTCAATTGGCATGGCGCTTGCGACTCGGTCGATAGAACGCAGTCAAAATCACGGTTGCAAACCATGCCTACCTCTCAAAGCTCGATAAAGCACGCGAGCAAAATTCCCCGTCTCCGCGGAAGCTCGTCGCCGTTAAACGTGCCTGCTCGGGGGCGGTCTTGCACAAGACCGGTCCGAGGCAACCACGCCAAGGCGCGAGGCTGCCGGAACTGTCGACCGAAGTCGATGCCGCTTCAGTTTAACCGAAAAATGCACCGTACCACTTTGGCCTGAGAGCAAATCAATGACCTATAGAAAGAACGTTCCTCTCGTGACCTTTCGCACGCGTGTTCGCGATGAGTCGATCGGGGGGCCAAATCCTTATCGGTGGGAGAACAAGACCTCCGACGATTATTTCGGGGGCAAGCGCGTCATCCTGTTCTCGCTGCCTGGCGCCTTCACCCCGACCTGCTCGACCTTCCAACTGCCCGATTTCGAAAAACTCTATGATCAATTTCTGGAACTGCGAATTGACGCGATCTACTGCGTCTCAGTCAACGATGCTTTCGTCATGAATGCGTGGGGAAAGTCCTTGGGGCTGCAGAAGATCGAGCTGATCCCAGACGGGTCGGGCGAGTTCACGCGCAAGATGGGCATGCTGGTCGCGAAGGACAATCTGGGCTTTGGAATGCGCTCCTGGCGATACGCCGCTCTGATCGACGATGGCGTGGTGGAGCAGTGGTTCGAGGAGGAAGGCTTCTGTGACAACTGCGAGACGGACCCCTATGGCGTTTCATCCCCGCAAAACGTTCTCGACAAACTGAAGGCGGCGGCATGACCCAGAAGTGGAAAGTCTCACACAACCCCAGCACACACTAGAGCCTCCTCGGCAGATTACCGGTTCAACATGCATCTCTCAGCAAGCCTGCTTCAACGCCAGAAGCAACGTATGGTCTTATCGCCTCAAGCCATTGAAGCTATTCGCTTGCTGCGATTGACGCATACTGAACTCCATCAGCTCGTGGAGCAGGCACTCGAGAAGAACCCCGTTTTGAAGCCTGACCCGTTTGACGACGTTTCGCCGCTGCCAGGGGAGGATCAGCGGAGCAGTCAAAGCAGAAGCGAAATCGGCGAATCGCCCATTGGCGGGCCGTCTGGCGGGCGCGGGCAATGGAAGTCGCAACGCAGTAGCGGCAACGATCGACCTGCCGTCGAGGAGTTTACCGCCCACACCGAAACATTGCACGACCATGTCGCCCGCCAGGTCGCCCTCACCCCGTTCACCCCCCAGGAGCGGCTGATTGCCGGACAGCTCGCCGCCCATCTGGAGGACACTGGCTATCTTCAGGTAAACCTTTTCGATCTGGCCAGGAGGTTAAACGTTCGGCAAGCTGATGTGGAACGGGTCATCGGAATCTTGCAGCAATTTGATCCGCCGGGCATTTTTGCGCGAACTCTCAGCGAATGCCTGGAGATTCAGCTGCGCCAGCAAGACCGGTTCGACCCGGCTATGGCAGCTTTGGTCGCCAATCTCGAGATGCTTGCACGGGGGGATTTTCAGGGATTGAAGCAGCGTTGCGGAGTCGACGAGGAGGATCTCCTCGACATGAGGAACGAAATCCGCGCGCTCGATCCCAAGCCTGGAGACCGGTTCCAGTCCGGGACGCCGGAAACCATCGTACCGGACGTCTGGGTAATGCCCAAGTCCGAAGGTGGATGGCGGGTGGAGCTAGATCCGGCCACGCTGCCCAAAGTGTTGATCAACCACACCTATGTCGCCGAAATCTCGCAGCTGACCAAGCAAAATCCGGAAGGCAAAGCGTTTCTCGACCATTGCCAGGAAAAAGGGAACTGGCTGATCAGCAGTCTCAAGCAGCGCGCTAAGACGATCCTTAAGGTTGCGACCGAAATCGTGCGCCAGCAGGATGCCTTTTTTACACACGGCGCCGCCCATCTGCGGCCTCTCTGTCTCAAAAATGTCGCTGACGAGATCGGCATGCACCAGTCGACGGTAAGCCGGGTAGCTTCGAACAGGTACATGTTAACTCCGCGCGGGGTGTTCGAGCTGAAGTATTTTTTCGCTGCGCCAATCGCATCCTGCGAGGGCGGCGATGCGCACTCCGCCAAAGCTGTCCGCCATCGGATCAAGGCAATCATAGCCGAAGAATCGCTCGACAAGGTACATTCCGACGAAGACATCGTTGCTCAACTCAAGGAGACCGGCATCGATGTCGCTCGCCGTACCGTCACCAAATATCGCGAGGCGATGAACATCCCTTCCTCCATACGACGGCGCCGCGATAAGCGTTTGTCCGCAGCTGCGATCAAGCGAAGTGACTAACCGACATTCGTGGTCGGCGAGAGGCGACTCTCAACTTCCTCCGGGCCGAAGCAGCTTTCGAAGTCATGGCATTCCCCGCAACTGGGTGCTGTGCATGACGAAAAGCCTTCGGCCTCACACAGCTTGCGGTAAAAGTACTTTTTCCATTTCATGTTTTCTGTGTTGCCTGCCGCCAGCGCGGGAAAATGTCTGGCAAGCAGGCGGCTGAGCTCAGCGCGATTTGAGAGGCCAAGATCCCGCCAAAGATGGTCCATGCGCATCGCACGCCGGGCGATGATCTTGGCCAAGCGGGCGCTCGCCGGGTCGGCCGGCGCAGCATGCGCTAGCAGCAGCCGGCGTAGCAGTTCCTCTTCCAGTTCCGGCTCGGGCTCGCTCAACTCCTCCAAAGCGAATACGCTGCTGGAGGTAGACGGGAAAGTTGCGGCCAAGACATCACGCAATTCGACAGACGAAAGGCCTGTCCCCTCCGTCGCCAACACCTCGCCCGCCTGGACCTCCTCAAGCGAACGTGAATGTACGCAGGGCAGCACATGCTGATCGAAGCTCCTCCCTAGCTCGGACCCACGCCATTGCGCGCTGGATAGGCAGCCATCATCGTAACGGCCGGCTTCAGCTTCCGGCATGACAAAGCGCCTTGTTGACCGCAGGGATGATCTTGTCGCCCCAGAGCTCGATCTGGCGCAGCATCGTCTTTTGGTCGAAGTCGCCCAATTGAGTCTGAACTGCGATCTGGTCCGGTTTCAAGATATCGATCTCTTCCAGCAGGCGATCAATCACGCGATTTACGCTGCCAATCGGCAAATTTTTGCGCATGGTCTCGAAGGACAGATCCTGCTGGGTCGGTGTCTCCTGCAGCAGGTAGCCATCGTGGCTCTGTTGGCGGCGCTGATGCAGGGCTTCAGAAAGCCGGCGCTGGAAGCGGGCATTGTCGAGATAGCTGTTGATCTCCAACTCGTCGTGGCTGGCATAGCAGCAGCGCAGCAGCGATATCTTGACGTCGGTGACGTTCTTTTCCTCGGATGCCGCCGCCCTCTCGACTGATTCACGCAGTGTGGTCAAAGTCTCTAAGCCGTCGTGGAAGGCTGTGACAAAAAAATTGTGCCCCTCGCGGTAGGCCCGAGCCATCCGTGCGGCTCCGCCAGCGATCCAGATAGGCGGCGTCGGCTGCTGGACTGTGCGGACCGAAATCGCTGTTGGGGGGATCTTCTCATACTGGCCGTCGTGTTCGAAGACGTTTTGGTTGAGGCCCTTGAGAATGATGTCCAGGTATTCCGAAAAGACGGCCGGCGCCTCATCGATGTCCACGCCGAACCGTTCGAACTCGAACTGCTGGTATCCCAAGCCTACGCCGAGCTCGAGACGGCCGTTCGCAACGATGTCGGCGAAGCCGATCTCGGACAGCAGGCGCTGCGGTTGGTAAAGCGGCAGCACGCAGACGGCAGTGCCCAGGCGAATCGTGCTTGTCAAGCCGGCGCAGTGCGCCACCATCATCAGCGGGGATGGTATGAGGCTGTAATTGTTGAAGTGGTGCTCAGCAAACCACGCGGTGTTGAACCCAGCCTGCTCCGAAGCGACGGCCTGTTCGATGGAGTTGCGGATGACGCTTTCTGAGGATTGGTGATAGCCACGCTGGGCGGCCAGAATGAAAGTGGCAAATTCCATGATTTCTCCTCGTTATAGACACGTCAGCCGACCGGGAATGTGCTCGGCATGCGCATGCTTGGATCTCAAGCACCTCAGGTGCGTCGTGGAGCCGAGGCTTCATAATGCTCGGCCGGTCGCCCTGCGAAGGCCTGGCAATTAACCTGCGGCCTCCGCAAAACATTCGTCATAGAGCTCGCTGGCGTTTCCCGCATCACCGAACGAGGTCCAGCCGCCGTCCACGTAGAGGATCGAGCCGTTGATGTATGAGGCGTCAGACGAAGCAAGGAAGAACGATGCATCTGCGACGTCTTCTGGCCGTCCCATCCTGCCCATGGGGATGCGTCGTCCGATTGCTGTCAGGTCGATGCGGCCGGCTTTGGCCAACTGAGCAAGTGCGGGCGTGCGGATGTGGCCAGGAGCGACGGTGGCTGTCCGAATTCCGACCGGCCCGAGTTCGGCCGCCATGCAACGGGTCAGCATATCCATCCCCGCCTTGGAGGCGCCGTAGGCATGGCGCGGCGCGAACGGCAGAAAGCTGTCGATCGACCCGAGATTGAGGATCACGCCGCCCGGGCGCATAGCCTTGATCGCTTCGCGCGCGCAGGTGAAGGCGCCGGTAAGGTTGACATCCAGGACGTGTTCGAGCTGTTTCGACAGTTGCTCGATCGCAGGCACAATCCTGTCGGCGGTATCAGCACTATTGACCAGAACATCGATATACCCGAAGCGTCCCCTCAGTTCTTCGAACATCGACACCACATCGCTCTCGACGGCCACGTCCAGCGATTTCGCCAGATGCTTGCCGGGGAGCGATGTAGCCAGCTCTGCCGCTGCAGTGCCATCTTTATCAGCAATCACGACGGTGTCGCCGTTCGCGGCAAAGCGGCGAGCGACGGCCGCGCCAATGCTTTTTGCGCCACCGGTGACGAGCACGATTCGCGCATCTGTGCATTCGGCCGGACAGGAGAGCTCGGCTTGAAGCGCACCATCCACCGGCGGGTGAGCATCCCCCGGCTGGTTGAATGACATCCAGCCTCCGTCGACTGCCAGCACCGAGCCGGTGATGTAGCGCGCCTGCGTGCTGCTCAGAAAACGCACGACCCTGGCGATCTCGTCGGGGCGAGCCAAGCGCCCCATCGGCACGCGGCGGCGTATCGCCGCGAGGTCCATTTTGCCAGCGCGTGCCAGTTCTGTGACCATTGGGGTGCGGACGGAGCCCGGCGCCACCGCCGTGACGCGGATTCCTCGCATAGCCCACTCGCATGCAAGGGACTTTGTCAACGAGATCACGCCAGCTTTCGAGGCTGCGTAGGCGTTGCGCCTGGGATTGCCGACCACGCCCGCCATCGAAGCCACATTGACGATCGCACCGCCCGGCTTCATGCGCCGCGCCGCTTCCCTGGCCATAACGAATGGCCCAATAAGGTTCACTGTCACGCCGCGTCGGAAGGTATCGACAGCGGTGTCGATGATCCTATCCATCGTGGGTCCAACCGCCGCATTGTTGATGAGGACATCGATTTGCGCGAAGCGTGCTTCGACCTGGCCGAAAAGTGAGAGCATGTCCTTCTCTCGCGACACATCGCACTCCAGACCGACGTGCGGCGACCCGAGATCCCGAGCCAGTTCAACCACACCACTGCCCGGAAGGTCCACCGCAACTACAGTGTCTCCGTCCGCGGCAAGGATATCGACCAGGGCACGGCCGATCCCGCCCGCAGCGCCTGTGATGATTACGGTGCGTGCTGCCAGTTTCACGAGAGCTTCTCCACGATGACCGCTTGTGATCTCAGCCCATCAACCTTGGGCGGAATGAAGGGCCGAGCCAAATCGTTGCAGTGACCGCCAGTTGCGGCCCCACACAGATGTCGTTCCCGTAGGGCGCTCATCCTCCATTTCTACCCACTTATGCAGCTCCCAGTTGGGGACCCTCGACGCCATCTTGGTCGGTGGGGATGTGACCCTTGAGCAACTGGTAGATGGGATCGTCTGGATGTGGTGCTCCAATCGGCTGTCGCCGGCCGAACCTATCTGCCTCAAGAATCGCTGGCGGGATTTGCTCCTCAACCCAATCGTAGACGACTGTCCGTTCCGCAATTCGCCACTCGTCCTGCCTCTTCTGAAACAGATCGCAGTAACGGCCGCAAAGCAGCGTCTGACGTATTTCTTGGTCTGTATCCGGTCCGCGTTGCAGCGCGGTGAAATAGCTCTCGACCGCGGCCTCTGCTGAACTGATGAAGTCGATCAGGCTGTTCGTGATTTGATGGATGTTACGGTGCCCCGGCAGACCGAGAGCAAATTGGATGAAGTCCTCTGCCGGTCCGCAATAGGGACCATGCCTGTCATACGCTTCGGGCCAGTATGCGCTACGCAGCGCCGCCTCATCGGCGCGGTCTATCCCGCGGCAGTACCGATACAGGCAGTTGCGGATCGCCTCTCGGTCACGCAGTTCGGTAATTTTCGCGTGGTCGACAGGGTCTATCGCGAATTGTATGATTGTTTTGTCCTTCCCGATGCCAGTCTGCACTTTGCGTGTGTCTCTCTCTACAACTGAGTTAGCGGGGGGCTCGTCAACTTCCAGAGCTTGTTCGGGGCAGGCTCGTACCCCTTTTGAGGCAAGCAGTTGCTCCCCATCGGCAACATCAATATCACCGGGCAAGATGTAGCCGGCGTCATCAAGCTTGAAGACTCTCGGCGCCCGCGCCCAGCAGCGCGCATGACCCTGGCATCTGGCTTTATGTACGACGACACGCATTGCGAACTCCAATGTCGTTGGCTGAAACTTCAGGACCAGTCCAGGATCAGATTCTCGATCCCGAACACATGGCCGCCGAAGGTGATAGGTTCAGTCCCTGTCTTGATCCGAAAGGCTGGGATGCGCGCCAGCCACTCCTCCAGGCCAATGACAATCTCCCGCCGGGCAAGGTGTGAGCCAAGACAACGATGGGGACCATAGCCAAAGGCAGCGTGCCGGTTGTCCTCGCGCGCCAGATCGATCTCATTCGGGCATTCGAATTCCGCCGGGTCACGATTGGCAATCATCGTGGCACAGGAAACATAATCTCCCTTGCGGATCGGCGCGCCTTTGAAGTCGACATCCTTCGTTGCCACTCGGATCATCTGAATGGTCGAATAGGCGCGCAGCAATTCTTCCGCAGCGACGGCAATCCGGTCAGGTTCGCTTCGTAGCAATTCCTGATCTTTGGGGTTGCGCGCGAGATGGGCCAAGTCGAAGCATATGGCTGCTGAGACCGTGTCGAGTCCCGCGACGAACACAAGCACGCCGATGCCACGGACTTCTTCGTCACTGAGCAGACGACCCTCGACCTTTGCCTTCACGATGAAGGTCATGAAATCATCGACCGGCTCCTTGCGGCGCTCGGTGGCAAGTTCGTCGATGAAGGCCACGATCGCCCGGGCTGCGGGTGGTCGTTGCTCCTTATCGCCGTGGAGCAGATCTCTAGCCCAGCCGACAAATGTTTCTAGTCCGTCGTCCGAAAGCCCAATAAAGCGAAGGAAGATATTGACCGCGAACGGAACTGCAAAATCCTTCATGATGTCGCAGCTCGTGCCTGATGCGGCGATCCTGTCGATCAGCTTGATCGCTCGTTCCCGGACAGCCGGCTCCAATGCCATTACCCGCTTTGGCGAAAGCAGCGGATTGAGCAGTGAGCGAAAAACACCGTGGAATGGCGGATCGAGCTCAAGCGGGATCATCGGCCAGCTCTCGCCGAGCACAGAGGCGAAGATGCTGCGATGGCTGGAAAACGTTTCGGTGTCCTGCAGCACCCGGCGCTGGTCGCTCGCGCGAGTGATGACCCAGGTACCCCGACCGTCGCGCGTGTTGCTGGTTGAATAAAAGATCGGAGGCCCGGCATGAACGCAAGCAACCGCTGCATGCGGATCCCCGTTAGCCGTCGGCAACATGCCGGGCGACGTAAACAGGTTGAAGTCCCTCACCATTTCGGGCGGGACATGATCTGGAACCGGCCGCGATTTAACCGCGCCAGAATCGAGAGACCGTTCATGAGATGCTGTCGGCATTTGCATGCAATCGTTGGTGCAAGCTCCGTGCCGAATTCGTCTTTCGATAATCCTTGCCGTTTTGCTGGGCAACAGGTGGCGCCTGTGCTGACTTACTGGTCGGGATTGCAACATTCTTGTCCAGCGTCGGACACAGAATGTAGAAAGCTAGACACCGACTTGGAGCAACTCAACTGGTGGGATCGCTAGCCGATCATGTGCCCGGGGAGCATCCAGTTCGAAAGCTTGCGCTAAGCGGCTTGGTGTCTTGGCCGAGGTCACCAGGTGGAAACGACCAACACTTGGGGTGAGCCTAGTGGCGCTCCCCTCGCTGATGTCTGGCGGGGTGGTTAGCCGCCTCCGTGGGACAAGATCAGTCTAGACGAATGGACTATAGCCTCTCCTCGCCTGCCTCATTGGCCGTCCTTCAGAGCCGGCCACACGAGCTTTTGTCTTTCAGCAGGGCGTTTTTCTCGCCAGCTACAGAGCCACACCGACGCCATTAATGAGCGTCCAGTCGACGGGTTGGATGGCCCTGTCCATCTTGCCCAGCACCTTGGCTTCGCATTTGCCGGTGCGGCGGAAGCCTTCAAGACGCAGTTCTTGACCTTCTCCAGATCAGCCTCGGACGGATATCGGCAAGGGTTCAGCTCGTCCTTTTGAACTTGCGCATCTTCGTGTTGGCCAACCCCAGGCCGCCCGACATATTTGCGGTCTATCCGGCACCTCAACTTCGAACAACCTTGCGGCAAGCTCTTGGGATAGCCCACGCTCGTGCCTCCACCACCCGCTCAGCAGAGCCAGATTTGTCGTTGATGGCACGGAACTTGCGCAGTCATTCGCAGATGCGTCACGGACCGAGAGTGTCGTCCCATGAATTCGATCACCAAAAAGGCCGCCCGACGTTGCTGGGACCGCCTGCAATTACCTTATCCCAGAATTGGGAGCAACGGCTTCAAAAGGGATAACTCATCACCTCAATTTTGTCGATCGCGCGGCCATCGAACCGCAGCCATCGATCAGACTTCCGCCTCGTTGCACTCATTGCGACCGCCTTGGTGCTTGCGACAACCGCTCAATTCTGGCTGCCAGGATAACCACATATGGCGACGGAACTTCCTGCTTCAAACCAATATAGAGATCGTCGATCATCCCCCCATCAAGGCCTCGATCGAGGACACCGCGTTCGGCTTGCTTGGTTCGCAGTGAACAGACCGCACTTCGACGAATGCGATCGATGCGACCGCGCCGAGAACTCTCCCGCATTGTCGACGGTTGGGTCCGTCGGCCCTCCGATGAGGCCTCGGATGCGTCGGGCGCCGAGGCCTCGACTGATGCCGACTGGCCGCCGCCGGAAGGTCTCGCGGCTTTGATCCCCGGCGATGTAGCCACCCCTGCTGCAACAGCTCCTAGCCGGAGAACTCATTCATGACCGAATCGGCGACAGATTTAGTGGACGCGGCTTTGTTCGACCGAGATCGGCTTGACCCAGAAAGTCCCTATCAACGTTCTGGCCCTGCATGGGGTGCCATCATTTCGCTTTCCTTCGGCACCTTCGGGCTTGTGACGGCAGAGTTTCTGCCCGCCAGCGTTCTGACACCGCTCGCGCATGATCTCCGTATCACCACGGGCACGGCTGGACAGGCGCTAACAGCGGCCGCAATCGTCGCGGCGATCTCGGCACCGATAATCGCCATCGTGACAAAGCGTCTGGACCGCAGGGTCGTCATCTGGGCGATGACGCTCCTGCTGATCCTGTCGAACGTTCTGGCGGAGGTTGCGGGGTCGCTGCCGGTTTTGCTGGCGGCACGCGTCGTCCTTGGCATATCGCTTGGTGGTTTTTGGTCAATTTCGGCAGCGTTGGCGATGCGGCTGGTTCCAAGTCACCTCATGCCGCGCGCCATGTCGATCATCCTCACCGGCGTTTCTGTCGCCTCCGTCTGCGCGGCTCCAATCGGCGCTTATGTCGGTGACATTTGGGGATGGCGAGCCTCGTTCAAGGTCGCCGCAATCGTGAGTGCCGTTGCGCTGCTCGTGCAACTCGTAACCATTCCGCCACTGCCTCCGATCGAAGTGCGCAGATTCCGCAGTCCGCTGGATGTCGCGAAGAATCCGGCGATGAAGGTTGCGGTGCTAGTCGTGCTATTGGTCGCTTCCGGCCATTTTGCCAGCTTCGCCTACATCCGCGCCTTTCTCGAGAGCGTTCCTGCGCTCGACAAGAAGTCAATCCCGCTCGTGTTCCTTGCTTTTGGCACGGCCGGCGTCTTCGGCAATTTAGCCGGCGCATTCCTCACCAAACACAGTCTCAAGGCGGTCGCGGCCCTGCCGCCTGCTCATTGCCGTAGCCGCTGTCTCGCTCCTGACCATGGGAGCATCGGCCTTGACCTCGGCAATTGCAGTTGCCGTATGGGGCTTTGCTTTTGGCGCGGTCCCGGTCGGATTGCAGACATGGATGGTGCTACGCGCCGCTCCGAAACAGGCCGAGAGCGCTGGTGTACTGATGGTCATAACCTTCCAAGTGGCCATCGCAGCCGGCACAACTTTCGGTGGCCTATTGGTGGATCACACGGGTATTGCCAGTGTCTTTGTCTACAGCGCGGTTGCCACGTTCCTCGCTGTCTTGACAGTATTTTTGCTCGGCCCGAACCGCAAAACCTGACCGCCTGGTGGGGAGTGACGGTCGGCGGCGTTCACGCTATTGTCACCTCTGAGCTCGGCCCAAAGGCCGCGGCTTCGTCGTAACCATGCGGTCGATGGGGCAGCGCCAAATTGCTTCCTGCTCATCGCGTTGCGATAATACAGCGCGCTTATTGCGTCATCGTGTCCCCGGTCTCGGCTTCAATGCCCGGCTACTGGCTGCGGAGGCAGATGGGCGCCGGCGTCCCACCGACGACGATCGGTCTTTTCTCATGTAGCTGTCGGGGAAACGAGGCAGGTTTTCCGCCAGAACCCGCCAGTCGTCGCGCTCGCGTTCGCCTTCCTTGCGCGCACCGAACAACTGGATGATGATCTTGCCGTCGGACCCATATGCTTCGAGCGAGGTGACGTGACTGTCATTGGTCGGCTTGCGCACGGCCCAAACCTCACGGATTTGGTGGGTCCTGAGATGCAGCCGGAACGTTTCGTCCAGCACATGGATGCACGGCCCGATCTGCTTGACCGACTTGATTAAGCCGGAATGGGTCTGGATAGAACCTCGGTTGCCGACGAAGCACATGATCGGCAATTCGTCTTCGGCCGCACGCTGGAGCACGGCGCCAACTGCGGCATTGTCGAGCAGCCAAGCGTAATCCTGGCCGACCATGCGCAAAGCCTGGCAGCGGCTGAGCTTGAGCGTCTTTAGAAGGTTGACGTCAGTCAGCCGGCTCCAGTACTCGCGTAGGTCGTCCACCGTGCCGGCCCAGTCCGCAGTCCTCGCGCCCAGGTCGGCTACTCTCGCCTTAAGCGACATGGTCGGCTCCTGGTTGGCGGATACGAGCTCGGCCACCAGCTTTCGATAGGCATGAAGGTTGGAGACCGGCCTGAGATGCACCTTATGCACTGCTGCGCCGGCGGCGTCGAAGAATTGCAAACTGCGCTGGATTCCGCCGCGATGGCGCCTTTCAACAGCGAAACCATACCTCCAAGCCTGCGGGAAGACGCGAAGGTCGAATTCGTCACCAAGGACCATGGCGTGATTGTTGCCGGTTATCACTCTGTTGAAGACGCCAATCTTTTCGTGCACGGCACCTTGATTGCGGGTCAGCGCCGTCACTTCGCCCACGAATTCGAGGCCCGTCAGAAGGTGATTGACGCGCGGGTCGATGCGTGCCGCGCCGAAACCGCAATGGGCCGCGACCAGTTCCGCTTCCGAAATGGCCAATTGGGCGGCGAAATCACGCGCGGGAATGTTCGGACAGACTTCCCACGCACGCCGGATTTCGTTGGGCGACCGCTTCTTGCGCTGATCCATGTTTTTACCCCTGCCCCGTTCTTCTTTTGACGATCGATCGAAAAACGGGCCTCAGGGATGTGCACGGCGGACGCGATCGATCGTCAGGCACATGCCAGTCGAATCCTGTCTCCGGGCGGTCAGCGGCCAATCGCCGGTAGCGAGCGATTGTTGGGTGGTCGGCGCCAATCGGCCGATCGAGCATTCGGGTACCACCCGCGGTGCTGCTTTCCCACCAAGGCGGGTCTGATGGATCATATTGCTTTCCTTCGTTCTTCGATTGCGAGGGCAACCCAAAGGTGAATCGGCCGGCAATTTTGCCGCCGCAACGAAGGCTTCACAAAAATCGTGCCAGTTGCTCCGCGGCAAGCTCTGAACATCTTTGGCTCTGTTCATTGCTTTACGCGTGAGTGCATCGCGAACTCAGGCGCCCTTCCTGTGACGCGGACGCGACAAACCCGACAGTAAGTGTCGGTTGTCGGACGTCTCCCCAGCAATCGAGCATAAGAGACGTCGGGATGTCCTACGGTTTTTGACACGTCTTCCCTTTGGCACGGTCCATGCGAGATGATCCGCGAAAACGCCGGACCGAGGAGAAATCGAGCCATGATTACGCTCACCGACAACGCTGTTGCCGCCATCAAGGCCGCTCTTTACCGCGCCAGCGAGCCGGCGGAAGGATTTCGCATCATGGTCCATGCCGGCGGCTGCGCCGGCTTCCAATACTCAATGGGCCTGGAGAGCGTCTCACGTGAGGGCGATGCGATCATCGAGCGAGATGGGCTCAAGGTGTTCATGGATAGAGGCTCCCAACCCCATGCCGCCGGCATGACCGTGGACTTCGTCACTGGGCTCGAAACATCCGGCTTTGTTTTCGATAACCCCAATGCGCGTGAGACGTGCGGCTGCGGCAAGTCCTGCAAATGATTGCGAGGGAACAGGCTATGTTCGACTATAGCGACGCCAAGGAATACTGCGTCGAACCGGTAACCGCCGGCGCTCTGGAACCGGCCGACACGCACTGTCGGCCCGGAACAATTGCGTTCGGTGATGCACCAAATCGCGATCATCGATCGTTGCCGTGGGCAAGCAAACAAAATTGCCCGAAACAGCTGAATTCCCGGCGGATGCCGCCACCAAAGGGCAATGTCGACAGCGACCGGTCAGCCAAGCCATCGCTCGCCCGGCCGCCCACCTTACCAGATACGATATGCGCCAGAGGTTCAATGGCCCGACTACCCTTGAATCATTTCAGCAGTTGAAGGATCCCTCCCATGAACCCTGTCTATCTCGACAACAACGCAACGACGCGGGTTGATCCTGCAGTCGTTGGAGCGATGTTGCCTTTCTTTACGGAGCAATTTGGCAATCATTCGTCCATGCACGCCTATGGCGCATCGGTTGCTGAAGCCGTGAGAAAGGCGAGGCAACAGTTGCAAGCCCTCATCGGCGCGGGATTCGAGGACGAGATCATCTTCACCTCGGGCGGGACTGAAAGCGACAGTACAGCCATCCTTTCGGCGCTGGAGGTGATGCCCGACCGAACGGAAATAGTGACTTCCGCGGTTGAACATCCGGCCGTTCTGAAGTTGTGCGCGCACCTTGAGAAGACGCGCGGCGTCAAGGTGCACATTATCCCAGTCGATCACTACGGCCGGCTCGACCTGGACGCCTACAGAACCGCCCTCACCCCACAAGTGGCAATCGTCTCGATAATGTGGGCGAACAATGAGACCGGTACGATCTTTCCCGTGGTTAAGCTTGCCGATCTAGCCAGGGAAGTCGGCGCGCTTTTCCACACTGATGCAGTGCAGGCGGTCGGAAGGCTTCCGATTGAGCTGAAATCGACCGCGATCGACATGCTGTCGCTCTCCGCCCACAAGCTGCATGGTCCAAAGGGGATAGGCGCGCTTTATGTAAGACGTGGCGTGCGCTTCTCCTCCATGATCAAGGGTGGGCACCAAGAGCGCGACCGGCGTGCAGGCACTGAAAACACACCCGGCATAGTCGGACTGGGCATGGCGGCCGAACTCGCCTTGAAATTCATGGACGAGACAAAACGAATAAAATGGTTGCGCGACCGCCTTGAGAACGGGATCATCCAGCGCATCCCAAACACATCCATCAACGGCGATCCGCAAGAGCGATTGCCAAACACTGCAAACATTGGATTCGAAGGTATCGAAGGCGATGCAATTCCAATTGTCCTGAGCCGGCTGGGAATCGCCTGTTCCGCCGGGTCCGCCTGTGCCTCTGGCTCACTGGAACCGAGCCATGTTCTGATCGCTATGAACGCGGCATGTGGGGCAGTCCGCTTCTCCTTGTCGCGTGACAACGGCGAAGATGACGTAGACCGCGTGCTTGAGGTCCTGCCTGCGATCACCGAGAAGCTACGGGCCGTTCCCAGTGCTGGACTGTGCGGGCGAGGTGCAGAACAGCTTCATTCCGGCCCGGGTCCGAGCGGCACAATAGCCGACGAGCCGTGAGGTCTTCCTCAACGTGACGACCCTGCGCAAGGAGAGCAGTTAAACTCGGGGTCGCCTTCACCACTTCAGAAAAGCTTGAGATCGCCAAGTCTCTTGCCCAGCCGCCGTGCCAGAGGTCGGCACGCCGTCAGCAATGTCACCAATGCATCGACACCACAATTTCGCGCCGGGAGAATACAATGAACTGCTCCGCTGATAGCCGCCCGATCGATCGCACCGATATCCTAGCGCGACTGAAGGGCCTGTCGGCCGCGGAGGACTTCTTCGCCTGCCTTGACGTCTCCTACGACCCGAAAGTGATGAATGTCTCGCGGCTCCATATCATGAAGCGCGTGGGCCAATACCTTGCCGAAGAAGATTTCTCCGGTCTGCCTAACCAGGTAATCGCCGCGCGGGTGCGCGCCAAGCTGGAACGCGCCTACGAAGATTTCGCGACTTCCTCGCCGCTCACGCAACGTGTGTTCAAGGTGCTAAGGGACCACGATCCAAACATATGTCCCGCACCTGGCCGCGCCTTCGTCCCGCTCGACTCTGCACAGAAGCGGTTCGGAAAGTAATGAGCCCGACACGGCTGCGACGCGACAATGTCGAGAAGTCGACAAATCCAGTCCTCATGACGCCTCCTCGGAAGCAAACGAAGCCACCTTCTGGAATAGAGGCAGGAAGACGACTTGGCATGAACGATGCAGGCAATGAGGTGAACCGCCAAGCACGAATCCGGACTGGGAGCTTAGAGAAACCGCCAATGCATATCGTAGTCTGCATCAAGCAGGTGCCGGATTCGGCACAGATCCGCGTGCACCCGGTGACGAACACGATCATGCGTCAGGGTGTTCCGACCATCATCAATCCTTACGACCTGTTCGCCCTCGAAGAAGCGCTCAAACTGCGCGACGTTCATGGTGGCGAGGTTACTGTGCTCACAATGGGTCCGCCCATGGCGGAGGACTCGCTGCGAAAGGCGCTCGGTTACGGTGCTGACCGAGCAGTTCTCTTGACGGACCGCTATTTTGCCGGATCCGATACGCTGGCGACTTCCTTTGCTCTTTCGCAAGCAATCGCAAAAATTGGGGAGACTTTCGGCAGGCCGGACATCGTCTTCACCGGCAAGCAGACGATTGACGGCGATACCGCCCAGGTCGGACCGGGCATAGCCAAGCGCCTAGATTTATCGCAACTTACCTATGTCGCGAAGATTGCCTCCATCGATCTCGATACGCGAGAGATCGAAGTCGCGCGTCGCGCCGAAGGCGGCACCCAGTTGCTGAAGAGCAGACTCCCTTGCCTCATTACCATGCTGGAAGACACCAACGAAATCCGCCGGGGCTCGCTCCAGCAGGCTCTGTGCGCGGCGCGCAGCCAAGTCGTGAAGTGGACTGCAGCCGACGCCGGCATTGACGATCTCACCCGGTGCGGTCTGCGTGGCTCGCCTACAGTCGTCAAGCGTGTTTTCGCCCCCACCGCACGGGCAGAAAGCGCGGCGCAGATCGACACCGCGGAAAGGGGCTTGCAGGACATAGCCGATGAACTCATCGCCGATATCTTAACCCGCCGGCCGGCGCTGGAACATGAGCTGGCCTTCAACAGCGGCACGTGACGGCCAGGAGCAGAAAATGTCGACCGCAAGCCAAACTACCCCTCGCATTGCCCCCGGCCGTGCCGGTGTAAAGAAAGAACTTCCCGACCGTTTCAAAGACTACCGGCACGTGTGGGTCTTCCTCGAGCTCGAACGCGGCAATGTGCATCCTGTATCATTCGAACTGCTGGGCGAAGGCCGCAAATTAGCCGACAAGCTTGAAGTCCAGCTCGCGGGCGTCGTGCTGGGACCGCCGGGCGGAATGGTCGAGGACGCTGTTGCCGAGGCCTTCGCTTACGGGGCGGATCTTGTCTACATCGTCGATGCGCCGCCGCTCGCCGACTACCGGAACGAGCCGTTCGCCAAGGCGCTCACGGATCTGGTCAATACCCATAAACCCGAAATCCTCCTTCTCGGCGCGACCACACTGGGCAGGGATCTTGCAGGCTCGGTAGCGACGACCCTGCAGACGGGGCTCACGGCCGACTGCACCGAACTTGATGTAGATTCCGACGGTTCACTCGCCGCGACCCGTCCGACTTTTGGTGGCTCATTGTTGTGTACGATCTATACACTAAATTACCGGCCGCAAATGGCGACGGTGCGACCAAGGGTCATGCCTATGCCGCAACGGGTGGATAAGCCGGTCGGGCGTGTCATGCGGCACAAGCTGTCGCTCGTTGAGGACGATATCGTCACCAAAGTCCTCGGCTTCCTACCGGATAACCAGTCGGCAATGGCAAATCTTGCCTATGCGGATGTCGTGGTTGCGGGAGGCCTCGGTCTCGGAGCGGCGGAGAACCTTCAGCTTGTGAAGAATCTTGCCCGAGCGATCGGCGCCGAGCATGGCTGTTCGCGCCCCTTGGTCCAGAAGGGCTGGATGCCGGCTGATCGACAGATTGGACAAACTGGCAAGACCATTCGACCGAAGCTTTACATCGCGGCCGGAATTTCCGGCGCCATCCAGCACCGAGTTGGGGTCGAGGGGGCCGATCTCATCGTCGCGATCAACACCGATCCGAATGCGCCGATTTTCGAGTTCGCCCACCTCGGGATCGTCACGGATGCAATCCGCTTCCTGCCCGCACTGACGGAAGCCTTCACCCGGCGGCTGTCGCCGCACAGTCGAGACAAGCTTGCGAGTTGAGGGAGAGGACATGATTGAACAATTCGATGCCATTGTGGTCGGAGCCGGCATGTCTGGAAACGCAGCTGCTTACACTTTGGCAAGCCAGGGGCTGAAGGTACTGCAGTTGGAGCGCGGGGAATATCCGGGCTCTAAGAACGTCCAGGGTGCCATAATGTACGCGAACATGCTGGAGAAGATCATCCCGGACTTCCGGGATGATGCGCCCCTCGAGCGGCACCTGGTCGAACAGCGACTTTGGGTGATGGACGACACGTCTCACACCGGAATTCATTACCGGTCGGACGACTTCAATGAGGCGAAACCCAACCGCTACACGATCATCCGCGCCCAGTTCGACAAATGGTTTTCCCGCAAGGTGCGCGAGGCTGGCGCGACGGTCCTGTGTGAGACGACCGCGACGGAACTCGTCCGTGATGGCAATGGCAAGGTGATCGGCGTCCGCACAGACCGGGCTGGCGGAGTGGTCTTCGCGAATGTGGTCGTTCTCGCAGAAGGGGTGTCGGGATTGCTTGGCACTCGCGCAGGCCTGCGCGAGATGCCGAAGCCGGAGACCGTGGCGATTGCCGTCAAGGAAATGCATTTCTTGCCCGAAGAGGTCATTGGCCAGCGGTTCGGGGTGAAGGGCGATGAAGGCTGCGTAATCGAGGCCGTGGGCACGATCTCTCGCAGCATGGCCGGGCTCGGCTTCCTTTACACCAATAAGGAGTCGATTTCACTCGGCATCGGCTGCCTGGTCTCGGATTTCGCCGCGACGATGGAGAGCCCGTCCGCCCTCCTGGATGCGATGAAAAACCATCCTTCGATCCGGCCGCTGATCGCTGGCTCGGAGGTGAAAGAATATGCCGCCCATCTTATCCCCGAAGGTGGTTACAGGGCCATTCCGCAGCTCTTCGGCGACGGTTGGGTCATCGTCGGCGACGCAGCGCAACTGAACAATGCCATTCACCGTGAGGGTTCGAACCTTGCCATGACCTCGGGTCGTGTCGCGGCTGAGGCGATCATCAAAGTCAAAAGCCGCAACGGTCCTATGACCAAAGCGAACCTTGCGCTCTACAAGACGATGCTGGATGACTCCTTTGTGATCAAGGATCTTAAGAAATACAAGGACATGCCAGCCTTACTCCACACCAATTCCAGCAACTTTTTTGACAGCTATCCGCGGTTGATGTCGCATGCCGCTCAGACCTTCATGCGTGTCGACGGCACGCCGAAGATCGAGAAGGAAAAGAACACCACGGCCGCCTTCATCAACGCGCGCTCGCGCTGGGGGTTGGTCAGCGACGCGGTCCGCCTGGCATTGGCATGGCGCTGAAGAGGGTACAAGATGACGATCGCAGGGACGAAGGTTCGTGTCGAGGACAAACTTTACCAGAACCGCTATCTGGTCGATTCCGGCCGCCCCCATATCATAGTGCGACCGCACGACAAGCCAAGCGCGAACTTGCTTGCGTTGACCTACGTCTGTCCGGCGAAATGCTATGAGTTGAATGACAAGGGTCAAGTCGAGATCACCGCCGACGGCTGCATGGAATGCGGCACCTGCCGGATATTGTGCGAGAAAGGCGGCGACATCGAGTGGAACTATCCGCGCGGCGGCTTTGGTGTCCTGTTCAAGTTCGGATGATCAGCCGGTGCCAAGAGCATGCCGGCAGCGAGCAACTGCGGCACACCATGAGCCTCTCCATCCACTTGCAAAGAGCTAGTGAATATTGGGTTTCGCAATTCAAGTTTCCTCGACTTGGTAGGGGTATCCTCAGGCCACGGGGCGCCTGTGCCGGACTTACCACCGGTAACGTGGTCGAGCCCCTTTGGACAATGTCCGGCCATCGTGCCGGATGGCAGCCACAACGGCCGGTGAGCAAATGGAACGGCACAATCCATGATAAAGACGTATGTGCTAGTGCATGGTGCCTGGCATGGCGGATGGTGTTGGCGGGACGTCGCCGCCAATCTTCGCAAGATGGGATGCCACGTGACCACGCCTACCCAGACAGGTGTCGGCGAACGCGCACGTTTGCTGTGCAAGGACATCACGCCCGACACATTCGTGACCGACATCGTCAACCACATTGTAACGGAAGAGCTGAGCGATGTGATCCTTGTCGGTCACAGTCTAGGCGGCATCAGCATCACCGGCGCCGCCGACCGGATACCCGACCATATCAGCCATCTCGTTTATCTCGACGGCGCCATCGTCGAGAGCGGTCAAAGTGTATTCAGCACCATGCCCCCCGACATCGTCGCCGCCCGTCGAAAATTGGTTGCGGAGGAAGGACGGGGTATCTTCATGCCGACTCCGCCGCCAACAGCATTCGGCACTCCCGAGGGACACTCGCTCACGGACTGGGTGCGGCGCCGGATAACACCGCATCCGGCAGGCACCTACGAAAGCGGACTTAAGCTCGAGCACCCGCTCGGCAACGGCAGACCCCGAACCTATGTCGTCTGCACTAATCCACTCCACCCGCCGATGGCGGGAGCGCGAGAATGGGTCGCGAAGCAGGATGGCTGGGCGTGGCAGGAACTCGCCACTGGCCACGACGCAATGATCCTCGCGCCGACGGAAGTTGCTCTCCTTCTTAGCGCTGTCGGCTGAGGAACCAAGTAGGGGGAGCGGCGGCCGATTCTCAGGCCGTGGCCTTGAGCTCTGGTGCAAGGATGTAGGCCCAACGGGTCGTTCCGGTGGCGCCACCGAAACCACTAGGCGGGAGTGGCCTGTCCTGCCGACGTCGCAAGCTTGCGAGCGTTCCGCCGCGGCCGCAGCCCGTAGCGCCGGGCAACCTCCGAGATCACCGCGTCGGCTCCAGGGTCTCGGAGATGACTCCATGCCTTGTCGTCCATCGACCAATGCCGCCGACCAACAGCGCCGTTGATCACCCTCGAAAACGCCGAGGCTGCCGCTCAGGGTCAATCGTAAGTTCAAGTTCAGACACAAGCCGATCTCCGATCCACCTCAGAATCGGCAGGCCCACAGATCGCGGGTCCTCCTGGAAGGACACAGCGCTTACCCTTGAAATATGGAGAACCATGGCTTTGCGCCGTCGGCAGTTGAGCTGATCTCGCAATGCTATTTCCCCGGCAACGTCCGCGAGCCGGAGAACTGCGTGCTTGGCGTTCTCCTCTGGAAGGAACCAATCTTTCGGAACGTGGCAATGTCATCGACGAGCTCTCACGGGCCAGCACGATGCCGGTTCGGCGCATCGGCGCCCGCCTGAACACGAGATGGCCACTTGCGATTCTAACGATACGGCCGGACGGGGGCTGGGACCGCGGCGGACGGAGCGTGACGGCTGATCGACACAATGGAGAAGGCCGGCTGGGTTCAGGCTAATGCGGCTCGAATTCTCGGCCTCAAGCTGCGACAAGTCGGCTAGGCGATACGCCGGCATAGTATCGAGGTGAAGGAACTTCTAAGAGCCTGATGAGCCAATCGTCAGGCCAGTGGTCTTGCGCGCCCTGTGCGCGACAAGGAGTGCTTCGTGCTTCTGAACGGATTTGGACTTGCACTGTCGCAAGCAGGACAAAATTGTGTCGCGCCGGCCTGACACAATGCGATATCGACCCGAATAGTGAACTGAAGCCGCTTTTTTCAGTTGGTATGGCTCTTGCACCTTGAACCGCGACGTTACCAGCAACGGAGCCGTTTGATGTCCTCACCGACAGTTTCGATTGAGGGGCCGACTAGCACGACATCCGAGGGTCTTCTGGCAGCCGCGAAATCCGGTGGCTGCGCATCGTCTTCCTACGGCTCGTCGCCGACCAGCCCGGGCGAAGAGGATCCGGCTATTTGGGAAAGGATCAAGGATCACCCCTGCTTTTCGGAGGAAGCGCATCATTATTTCGCGCGTATGCATGTGGCGGTCGCGCCGGCTTGCAATGTCCAGTGCAACTATTGCAATCGCAAATACGATTGCGCCAACGAGAGCCGGCCTGGTGTTGTGTCTGAGAAGTTGACGCCCGACCAAGCGCTACGCAAGGTCATCGCCGTTGCCAACAAAGTTCCGCAGCTTTCGGTTCTTGGCATCGCTGGGCCGGGGGATGCCTGTTACGATTGGGAGAAAACGAAGGCAACGTTCGACCGCGTCATCAGGGAAATCCCCGACATAAAGCTGTGCGTCTCCACTAATGGGCTCGTGCTGCCGGACCATGTCGCCGAGCTTGCCGAAATGAATGTTGATCACGTGACGATCACCATCAACATGGTCGACCCGGAAGTCGGCGCGAAAATCTATCCATGGATCTTTTATGAAAATCGCCGCTACTTCGGCATCGAAGCCGCTCGAATCTTGCACGCGCGGCAGATGCTGGGCCTGGAGATGCTGAGCGCGCGCGGCATCCTCACCAAAATCAACTCGGTGATGATTCCTGGAGTGAACGACCAGCACCTGTTTGAGGTGAACAAAATGGTCAGGGAGCGGGGCGCGTTTCTGCACAACGTGATGCCTCTGATTTCGGACCCGGCGCACGGTACCCACTACGGACTCATCGGGCAGCGCGGCCCAACGGCAACGGAGATGATGGCTCTTCAGGATCGACTTGAAGGTGGCGCCAAGTTGATGCGCCACTGCCGGCAGTGCCGGGCAGATGCTGTCGGCCTGCTCGGTGAAGATCGTGGCCAGGAATTCACGCTGGACGGTATTCCCGACGATGTCGCCTACGATGCTGGCAAGCGTCAGGCCTATCGGCAGGTGGTCGCACACGAGCGCCGTGATCATGAGGCGGCGAGGAGCGAGGCCATCGGTATGGTCAAGGCAACAGACTCCGAAAAGTCGCTTCTGGTTGCGGTGGCCACTAAGGGAGGTGGACGGGTCAACGAACACTTCGGCCACGCGAAGGAATTCCAGGTTTATGAAGTCTCGCCTAGAGGGATCAGCTTGGTCGGGCATCGGAAGGTCGAGCGGTATTGCCTCGGAGGCGGGGGCGAAGACGCCATCCTCGAGGGCGTCATCGCAGCGCTCGAAGGCATACACATAGTGCTATGCGCCAAGATCGGAAATCGCCCGAAGGAACAACTCTCGCGAGTTGGACTGCGCGTAACCGACGCCTATGGCCATGACTACATCGAGACCGCAGTCAGCGCACTTTACGCGGCAGAGTTTGGGATCAGACCACTAGCGGCGACGGCCTGAGCCGTCTCGTCCGATAACCAGGAGTTAGAATGGCTTTAAAGATCATCGCATCCCAATGTACCCAATGCGGGGCCTGCGAGTTCGAATGTCCTTCGGAAGCGATCAAGTTCAAGGGCGACGCCTATGTGATCGATCCAAACAAGTGCACCGAATGCAAGGAGGCCTTCGATACGCAGCAATGCGTGTCGGTCTGTCCGGTACCGAAAACCTGCGTTCCCGCTTGATTCCTACCGAAACGGTCGGGTTCGCCGCACGACGACGCCTGCAACCCGCGACCACAACAAAAGCCTCGAGAAAGGAATGGACAGCATGTGGTCCAGACGCGAACAGGAGGTCGAAATCGGCAGACCGCCACGGTTCATGCAGGGTGAGCGGGTCCGTGCGATACGCCACATAAAAAACGACGGCACCTATCCCGGCAAGGAGATCGGCGAAAACCTCGTGCGGAAGGGCGACGAAGGCTACGTGCGCGACATTGGAACCTTTCTCCAGCAATTCTTCATCTATGCGGTCGAATGGATCGATCGTGGCACGGTCGTCGGCATGCGAGCGCGCGAACTCATTAGCCTCGACAAAGTCGAGGTTCCCTGCGGAGCTGAAGGCATTTCCAACGGGGGAACAGCCGGATGAAAGTAATGATTCGCAGGACCGCTACTGGCTTGTCGGCTTATGTCCCCAAGAAGGATCTCGAAGAGCCGATCACCGAGATTGAGAACGCTGACTTATGGGGCGGGACCGTGACGCTCAGGAACGGTTGGCGGCTCATGCTGCCCGACCTTCCGCGCGACACGCGTTTGCCGATCACCGTCGAGGCGATGAAGATTTCCGACGGGGCCTGATGCCGGTGGGTTCAGTGGCGGAGAGGAAACGCGTATGAACACGATGCTGAGCTGGGACCATCTCGTCGTCGTCCGGGGCAGTTTTGCCAAAAAACTGATTGACCTGCTGGACGGCGCTCTCAAGGCCGATCGAGTGATCCCCTATCTCGGTCCTGGTCTTCTGCAGCTTAACCCACCGGAATCCCCTGTACCTTGCACCCCTGAAGATGTCGCCGCGGCCCTCAACAAGCGGGCGCCTGCCCCTTCCAGGATTCGCACCAATATGTGGTCGGTCGCGCAGTTTATCGAGCAGCGCCGACATCGTCGGACTCTCCAAGCGTGGATGGCGGAGATATTCGCAGCCCCCGCCGAGCCGACCGTTCTTCACGCCTGGCTCGCAACCCTTCAACTGTCTGTCATCATCGACAGCTGGTACGATGGCGCCATGCGAGCAGCCCTTGCAGAGGCCGGCCAAACAGACGTTGTCGAGATACAAGGAACGACGCGCGCGACCGGAATCGGTAACATCTGGACGAGAACTTACGATTTGTCAGGAACAGAACTCGAGGCCGAACAAGTGGCTAGGACGGTGCTCTATGCGCCGCACGGCAGCGTCAGGCCGGCGGCAAACTTCCTCGTGGCTGATTCCGATTACGTCGAAGTCCTAACCGAAATTGATATCCAGACGCCGATCCCGGACGCGGTGAAGCAACGGCGCGTCAACCGGGGTTTTTTCTTCGTGGGCTGCCGCTTCAACGATCAGATGCTGCGCACATATGCCAGACAGCTGATGAAGCGCTCCACTGGCCCACATTTTGCGGTGATCGATTCGGCTACGCTGACCAGAAACGAACGTCGTTTCCTTGCCGAAGGCGCAATCACGGTCATCGACATGCCGATCCGCAACGCCGCGGCTCGCCTCGTCGGGGTCGATGCTAGCCAGGATTAATGGCCGGCGATTGCTGGTGAGTCGCTGCTTGCCTCCAAGGGCGAAAACTCAGTTGGGAATACATTCGTGAGCAGTAATGCTAGTGGCAGCACAACGTAGGCTCTGAATTCGTTGGGCCATGTGAAAGGGTCCGCTGCTGCGGGACGTGAGCACGTTGCGGCGGCATTACGCACATGATCTTGTGACCCCCGTGGCAAAAGAACTGAAGCGCCCGAGTCGCGACAACATATGCAGCGCTCAATGGCTTCGACAAAAATTCGGCACAGTTTCGACAGTTCGCATGCACCTCCAGGGTCAACGAGGTTGATTATGCCTGTTTATGTGGGTCGGCCACGCGAGCAGGAATTCCCACTACCTTTGCCCCGGCGGGAACATCTCGTGTGACCACGCAGCCAGCGCCTACCACTGCATTATCACCAATCGTGACGCCAGGCAGAATGATTGCTCCACCGCCGATCCAGACACGGCTGCCAATGTGAACAGGACGCCCGACCTGCAGGCCGGCCTGCCGCTGCTCGGCATCATGTGGATGATCGGCGGTATAAATCTGCACAGCAGGCCCAATTGCCGTTCCTTGCCCGATTTTGACCTCTACCACGTCAAGAATAACGCAGTTGAAGTTGATGTAGGCATTGGCTCCAATGCGGATATTGAATCCGTAGTCGCAAAAAAAGGGCGGACGGATGACCGTTCCGCGCCCAACCTCTCCCAGCCGCTCGGACAAAAGCTCATGCCAATGCCCCGTGGTCTGCCCCAGCGTATCATTGTACCGCTTGAGCCAAGCCCCGGTGGCCAACAGGTCAGCTTGGATCTCCGGATCCGCCGCATTGTAAAACTCGCCTGCGAGCATCTTTTCTTTTTGGCTACGCATCATAGTCTCCCGTCAGGTCGTGTCCCGTACAGTGATGCAGGAACGCACATCAAACTGCCTCGGCAACTTTGTAACTCGATCTTGCCGGGCGCGCGGTCGGTCACGAGCCGGGGCGACAGTTTCGTCTCGACCAACTTCCGCGAATTTGGATATCGCAGATCAACCGGTCGCAGGGGCCAATACCTGACGAGGTCGGCAACTGTCCAGCGGTCGAACTCACTTTCATGCCATCTCAGATTGCGTGATATCGAGCGGTAAGCCATCAGCTAATGTATCGACCAGGTCCCGCCAGCGGAGATCTGCGCGTCGCCTCTACGCATGCTGGCGTGTCACCAATGATACATCGATTATTTCTGGATTCCAGGCACGTCGAATTGATTTGCCCTTGCGGTGTAGAGCGAAGTTACTAGCCATAGGATTACTCCTCTTTAATTGTCAGTCGCAGAGCCCCAGTATGACTGCGTGGTAGAAAGCACACGGCCGGAATCTTGGCAGCGCTGTTCACACCCACTTCGTAAGCCTGGCCGATGGGCTCGGCGCCAGAGCACCAATGCTTGGCCTGCTCCAGCTCTTGCTCGGCGGGTTGTTTCAGAGACGCTTGATCTCGATACCGCGTTTTCTCAGCACGTAGCCGATCTGGCGCGGGGTCAAACCGAGCAGCCGCGCCGCCTTTGCCTGCACCCAGCCACACTTTTCCATGGCAGCAATGACCGTATCGGCATCGGGCACCCTACCACGACTCGTGGCAGGGCCTATCGGCGCTTGCCCGTCGCCGACGGGCGGGGTGGCACAGGCGGCGGAAGGCTCGATCGTAGTCGACTTCTCTGACGTCGCCGGTCCGTTCTTCCACAGCGCCGCGGCCAAGCACTGATCCGCGTAACAGGCAAAGTCAGTTCTGAGGATTGATGGACCCGTCGCCAGAACTGCCGTCCGTTGAACGCAGTTTTCGAGCTCTCGGATGTTGCCTGGAAATTCGCAGTTCATCAGCACCTCAATCGCTTCGGGAGCGAAGGTCAGCGTGTGATCATTCTCAGTATTGAAATTCTTGAGAAACTGAGCGGCCAAGAGCGGAATATCACCTCGCCTTTCGCGCAATGCCGGCACGCGTAAAGTGACGACGTTGATGCGATAATAGAGGTCTTGCCGGAACTCCTTGCGTTGAACTGCCGTTTCCAAGTCCCTGTTCGTTGCGGCAATCACGCGAACATCAACTTTAATGGTGTGGTTGCTGCCGACGCGCTCAAACTCCTGCTCCTGCAGGACACGCAGCAGCTTAGCCTGGAACGAACCTGATATTTCGCCAATCTCGTCCAGAAACAATGTGCCTTTGTCGGCAGCCTCAAAGCGCCCCTTGCGCAAACTGCTCGCGTCGGTGAAGGCACCCTTCTCATGACCGAACAAGTCAGATTCCAGAAGCGTCTCGGTGAGCGCCGCGCAATTGACCTTGATGAAGGGCTGCTTGGCGCGAGGCGAGAGCTCGTGAATGGCTTTGGCAACCAGCTCCTTGCCGGTTCCGGATTCACCTCGCAACAGGACCGTAGTCTTCGCCTTGGCCACCTTGACAAGGTGCTCACGCAGCTTGCGCAGCGCCTGACTATCGCCAAGCATCTCCTTGCTGATCTTTTTACGTTCCATTTGGCAGCCCATCCCACTCCGCCACCCGCCGGTAGAACTGCACTGGACGGTGAGCTGTGTTGTATTTCGTCATCATCATTCTCGATCTCACCTTTGTTGCTTCGAAATTTCCGGCGCGCGGACGCCCTCGGCAATGGCAATGGCGCCTGAGCATCGTTGCCTTTCACCAGGACGAGCGTCTTCTCCTCCGCGCGGGCGCTCGCAATATGCGGTTTGCGCAGGCCTTTACTCGACCGGTCGCTGTTCTGTCCGGCTTCTGCCGCACCGCAGCCTGCAAACCCATCCTTGACAAGAAAGGAGGGGAGTCAACCGAGCTCTCCTTGCATTTATGCAAGGAAAATTGTCAGTTTGATAGAATTCTATCAAAACGGCAGAAACGCCCCGCCCCCAGTTTGGCTGTACCTGCGGCGTTCAGCGTACGTGACGACATGTGCGGACTTGTCCCAATTGCCATCCGAGTTGTGCGGAACAGTAGCCGCTGCGCTGTTCGCTTCAACCGCGTGAGGCCGGAGACAGTAGAGACGGCGGCTCGTCGAGCGAGGTTTCATTGTTCGGCTACTAAACCGGCTGTCCTTTGGTGGGAGTTGGTTTCGCCCAAGTTCTGGGCCTGGGGGGCGTCTAGCCCGTTTCGCCGCACAGGCTCCTCCCACATCGTCGAGGCCGACAAGGAGGGACCCCACAGCCCTCCCTGTATCACAATGCCCCGCCCCTCAAGCAGCTAGATACGACAGGTGACCTCGAATGAGGCGTCTTGCATGGCTTCTACACCTGCCTGAATGCCAGAACTGCGTTCGT
>NZ_SUEG01000239.1 GCF_005063415.1 Mesorhizobium sp. | reverse complement strand
TCACGGGCGCGCAATTCCAGCACCTGGCCGAGGAACACCAGCGCGACGATCACCGCCGCCGCCTCGAAATAGACCGGCACGGTGCCGTCATGGCCGCGGAACTGGTGCGGAAAGAGGCCTGGAAACAGCGTGGCGACGACGCTGTAGAGATAGGCGGCACCGACGCCGAGCGAGATCAGCGTCCACATATTGGGGCTGCGATTGAGGATCGAATCCCAGTCGCGGTGGAAGAAGGGGAATGCCGCCCACAGCACCACGGGGCTGGCCAGCGCCAGTTCCAGCCAGACCTTAGTACGGTCGTCGATGAAGGCCTCGAACGTCAGGCCGAGCATCGGTGCCATGGCGATGACCAGCAACGGCACGGACAGCACCGCGCTCACCCACAACCGCCTGGTGAAGTCGACCAGTTCGGGGTTCGGACCCTCGTCGCCGGTCGGCACCCCCATCGGCTCCAGCGCCATGCCGCAGATCGGGCACGAGCCGGGCTTGTCGCGGATGATTTCCGGATGCATCGGGCAGGTGTATTGTGTGCCCTTGGGCATCGCCTGCGGTGCCGGCCTGTCGCCGAGATACTTTGCCGGCTCGGCCTCGAATTTCGCCTGGCAAGCGGCCGAGCAGAAATAGAAACCCTGGCCCTCGTGCCGCAAAAAGTGCCTGGCCGTGGCACGGTCGACGCTCATGCCGCAGACGGGATCGGTGGCGGTCAGATATTTCTGGGGTTCGGCGACGAATTTCGAACGGCAGCTTTCGCTGCAGAAATGATAGCGATGGCCGCCATGCTCGGTCGTCGGCTTGCCGGCGGCCGGATCGACCGTCATGCCGCAGACCGGATCGCGGATGTCGGCGTCCGCAGCAGAGGAGGCGCCCTTTGCCGAGCAACAGCTGCCATTGGCGTGATGATGGTGATCGGAATGCGTCATGCCGAAAGCCCCTGTATTTCGATGTTGCGGCGGAGGTAGTGCTTCCAGTAACTGGAAGGTCAAGGGCTGTTTTCGATTTTTCGCGCCCAAGCCCCTAACCGAACCGGCCGCGGGCGCGATACGATCGTCCCGTTCCACCGCTGCGGAGAACGCGTCCGTCCGCCCCATACCCAGCGCCGCGAAAACGCGCTATAGACGCCGCCAAAACGGCGAGGCCGAACGGCATTTATGGCAAGAATATCCCTGAAGCTCGAGGAACTGATCGACGGCGAAGCCTTGCGCCGCGAGATGACCGAACTGACCGCGGCCACGGCAGGCGACGGTTCGGGTAGGGCCGCGCGCAGCGGCGTTCTCAAGCTTCTCAAAAGCCGGCTCGCCGACGGCCGCACGGTCGCCGAACGCATGCTGATGGACGATGGCAGCGGCACCGCCTGCGCCGCCCGGCTGTCGCATCTGATGGATGAGATCATCCGCGCGCTCTACGATTTCGCCGCCACCCATGTCTATCGCGTCAAAAACCCGTCATCGGCCGAGCGCATGGCGGTCGTTGCCGTCGGCGGCTATGGCCGCGGCACGCTGGCGCCGGGGTCCGACATCGATCTCCTGTTCTTGCTGCCCTACAAGCAGACGCCCTGGGGCGAGCAGATCGTCGAATATATGCTCTACATGCTGTGGGACCTCGGCCTGAAGGTCGGCCACGCGACGCGCAACATCGACGAATGCCTCAGGCTGTCGCGCACCGACATCACCATCCGCACCTCGATCCTGGAAGCGCGCTTCCTGTGGGGCGAGCAAAAGCTCTATGACGAGCTTCTGCAGCGCTTCGACCACGAGGTGGTGCGCACCACCGGCCCCGAATATGTCCAGGCCAAGCTTGCCGAACGCGACGAGCGTCACGCCAAGGCCGGCGAGAGTCGCTACCTCGTCGAACCCAACGTCAAGGACGGTAAGGGCGGCCTGCGCGACCTGCAGACGCTGTTCTGGATCGCCAAATATTTCTACCGGGTGCGCACCGGCGAGGAACTGGTCGACAAGGGCGTCTTTACCGACGGCGAATACAGGGAATTTCAGAAGGCCGAGGACTTCCTGTGGGCGGTGCGCTGCCACATGCATTTCCTCACCGGCAAAGCCGAGGAGCGGCTGCATTTCGACATCCAGCGCGATATTGCCGAGCGGCTGGGCTATACCACCCATCCCGGCCTGTCGGCGGTCGAGCGCTTCATGAAGCACTACTTCCTCGTCGCCAAGGACGTCGGCGACCTGACCCGCATCTTCTGTGCCGCGCTGGAAGAGGAGCAGGCCAAGCATGTGCCGGGCTTCAACCGCATCTTCCTCACCTTTTCGCGCCGCAAGCGCAAGCTCGCCGGCACGGCCGATTTCATCGTCGACAACCACCGCATCAACATTGCCGACGACGAGGTGTTCGAGCGCGATCCGGTTAACCTGCTCAGGTTGTTCTGGTTTGCCGACAAGCACGGCCTGGAATTCCACCCGGATGCGCTGAAGCTTTTGACCCGCTCGCTCGGCCTCGTCGGCAAGGCGCTCAGGCGCGACGAGGAGGCCAATCGGCTGTTCCTCGACATCTTGACCTCGGACCGCAATGCCGAGCTCAATCTGCGGCGCATGAACGAGGCCGGACTGCTTGCCAGACTGATCCCGGATTTCGGCAAGATCGTCGCCATGATGCAGTTCTCGATGTACCATCACTACACCGTGGACGAGCATTTGATCCGCTGCATCGGCGTGCTGGCCGAGATCGAACGCGGCGACGGCGAAAAGGTCCATCCGCTTTCCCACGCGCTGATGCCGGGGCTGAAGAAGAGCCGCGAGGCGCTCTATGTCGCCGTGCTGCTGCACGATATCGCCAAGGGCAGGCCGGAGGACCATTCGCAAGCCGGCGCCAGGATCGCCCGGCGCATCTGCCCGCATATGGGGCTTTCGCCGGCCGACACCGAAACGGTCGCCTGGCTGGTCGAGAACCACCTCGTCATGTCGATGACGGCGCAGACCCGCGATCTCAACGACCGCAAGACGATCGAGGATTTTGCCGCCATTGTGCAGTCGGTCGAACGGCTGAAGATGCTGCTTGTGCTTACCGTCTGCGATATCCGTGGCGTCGGGCCGGGGGTCTGGAACGGCTGGAAAGGCCAGCTGCTGCGCACGCTGTACTACGAGACCGAGCTTTTGTTGACCGGCGGGTTTTCGGAGGTGTCGCGCGCCAAACGGACGGCGGCGGCGCGCGAACAACTGGCCGAGGCGCTTGCCGACTGGCCGGAGAAGGCCCGCAAGCGTTATGTCGGCCAGCACTACGAGAACTATCTGCTGGCGGTCGATCTTCCCGACCAAGTGCGCCATGCCGAATTCATCCGCGAGGCCGACCATGCCGGCAAGAAGCTGGCCACAATGGTCAAGACCCACCAGTTCGAGGCGGTGACCGAGATCACGGTGCTGGCGCAGGACCATCCGCGCCTGCTCTCGGTGATTGCCGGCGCCTGCGCGGCGGCCGGCGGCAACATCGTCGACGCGCAGATCTTCACCACCTCGGATGGTCGGGCGCTCGACACCATCCTGATCTCGAGGGAGTTCGACCGCGACGAGGACGAGCGCCGCCGTGCCGAGCGCGTCGGCCGGCTGATCGAGGATGTTCTGTCGGGCAAGAGCTGGCTGCCCGAAATGATCGAGAAGCGCACCAAGCCTCGGCGCGGCGCCAAGGTTTTCCGTATCCCGCCACGCGCCGAGATCCGCAATACGCTGTCGAACCGGTTCTCGGTGATCGAGGTCGAGGGGCTGGACAGGCCGGGCCTTCTGTCGGAGATCACCGGCATGTTGTCGGACCTGTCGCTCGACATCGCCTCGGCCCACATCACCACCTTCGGCGAAAAAGTCATCGACACGTTCTACGTCACCGATCTCACCGGCCAGAAGATCGACAGCCCGTCGCGTACGGCGACCATCCGCAACAGGCTGATCGCGGTGCTCGAGGGCACGGCGTCCGAGCGCGGCAAGACCAAAACGGCCGCCGAGTGACTGTTACCTTCCATTTGCCCCAATCCCGCAGGCAGACTTCAAGCGCATGAGCCTTGTCAAGAAATTCGCCACGGTCGCTTCCGGCACGCTGATGAGCCGGGCCCTCGGCTTCGGCCGCGAGATGCTGATGGCTGCCGCACTCGGCACCGGGCCGATCGCCGATGCCTTCAACGCCGCCTTCCAGTTCCCCAACACCTTTCGCCGGCTGTTCGCCGAAGGCGCCTTCAATGCCGCCTTCGTGCCGCTGTTCGCCAAGGAGATCGAGACACACGGCACCGACGGCGCCAAGCGCTTTTCCGAAGAGGTGTTCGGCGTCTTGTTCACGGCGCTTCTGGCGCTGACCATCGCCATGGAACTGGCGATGCCGCTGATCGTGCGCTACCTGGTGGCGCCGGGCTTTGCCGACACGCCGGGAAAATTCGAGACGACGGTGGCGCTGGCGACCGTCATGTTCCCCTACCTGATCTGCATGTCGCTCGGCGCCATGATGGCCGGCATGCTGAATTCGCTGCGCCGCTATTTCGCCGCCGCGGTGGCGCCGGTGTTCCTCAACGTCATCCTCATCGCCGTGCTTGCCTATGCCTGGTACAAGGGTTCGGACGCCCGCACCGTCGGTTTCGGTCTGGCCTGGGGCGTGCTGGCGGCCGGCCTGGTGCAGCTGGCGATCGTCTGGGCGGCGGTGCGCCACGCGGGCATTTCGATCGGCTTTCGGCGGCCAAAGATGACGCCGAACGTCAAGCGGCTGCTGATCCTGGCGCTGCCGGCGGCGATCACCGGGGGCATCACCCAGATCAACCAGCTGATCGGCACGGCGATCGCGTCGGCGCAGGAC
>NZ_SUEG01000238.1 GCF_005063415.1 Mesorhizobium sp. | reverse complement strand
CTGAAGATCGGCACCCATATCACCATCATGGAAGGTGGGCGCATCGTGCAGACCGGCGCGCCGGAGGACATCGTGCTGCGGCCCGCCAACGACTATGTCCGCGACTTCATCGCCAATGTGAACCCGCTCTCGGTGCTGACCGCGTGGAACGTCATGCGCGACCGCCGCGACCTCGAGCACGGCGAGAACGGCTGGGTGTGGCTCGATCGGCGCAAGACGACGCGCTTCAAGATCGACGAGCGTGGGCTGGTGGCGGCGGCCGAGCGCGACGGCAAGCCGGCGGTATGGGTGTCCTGCGCCGATGTCGAAGCCCAGCCGGAGGAGACTGCGCAGGTGTTCTGGGCCAATCCCGGCACCTCGCTGAAGACCGTGATGCTGGCCATGCATCGCTCGCAGACCGCACCGGTGGCGCTGTTCGACGACCAGTCGCGCTTCGTCGGCGCTATCGGCGTCAGGGATGTGCTGAGCGCGGTGTTGCGAAGATAGTTTTTATCCTTGGGAAGAGAACCAAGGACCAAACGCCGGCTTAGCCCGATACCGCAAGCTAAACCGCCAGCGGCAGGCGCAACTCCGTCAACAGGCCGCCATCGGGATGGTTGGACAGGCTGACTTCGCCGCCGGCGCTACGGGCGATGTTGCGGGCGATGGTCAGGCCGAGGCCGAGGCCGCCGGTCTGGCGGTTGCGCGACTGTTCCAGGCGCACGAACGAGCCGAACACGGCGTCGAGCTCGGCCTGCGGTATGCCCGGACCCTCGTCGCGGATCGCCAGCGTGATGATCCTGTCCGATTGACGCAGGCTGAGATGCGCCTTCTTGCCATAGGTCACAGCATTCTGGACGAGGTTGGTGACGCAGCGCCGTAGCGCGACCGGCCGCGCGACGCAGATCAGGCCGCGCGAGCGCGTGTACTCATTGTCGAAGGAGACCTCCTCGAAGCCGTCTGCGATCGATTCCACCAGCGACCAGAAATCGATCCTCTCGCTCTTTTCCTCTGTCACTTCGAAGGTGGCGAAGTCGATGACCGAGCTGGCAATGCCTTCGATGTCGGCGAGGTCGTGCGCCAGCGCGGTGCGGACGATGGAATTCCTGAGCAATTCGAGGCGCAGCCGCATCCTGGTCAGCGGCGTGCGCAGGTCGTGCGCCAGTGCGGCCGCAAGATGCTCACGGTCCTCGACATAGGCGCGCAGCCTTGCCTGCATGGCATTGACCGCCTTTGCCGCGGTGCGCACCTCGCGGCTACCGCTCTCGGCGATCGGCGGGCTCTTCAGGTCCTCGCCGATCCGCTTCACCGCGGTCTCCATCATCCGGTAGGGCGCCGTCAGCCGCCGCAGCGACCAGATCGAGGAAGCCACCACCAGCCCGGCGATCAAGGCATAGAGCGGCAGGCTCTCGAAGCTCAGTATCGGCCCGGCCGGTGTGTTCGGTTCGGTGAAGTTCAGCCATTGGCCGTCGGCAAAGCGAAGCGAGGCCGTCAGCTTGTCGCTCTGCGCGAAATCGGCCGCCAGCACCAGCAGGTCGCGCTCGACCTGGCCGATATCGGGACCGGCGACCGTCCCACCGGGAGCGTCGGCTTCGTGCGTTGCCGGGTCGCGGCGGACCCGCGCGTCGGTGATGCCGAACTTCGATAACCGGCCGACCAGTATGTCCTCCAATTCGGCCAGTTCGTCGTCGCCGGCTATCGAGGAAGTAACCGCGGGCGTGTTGGAAACGGTGAGCGCATAAGTGGCGTTGAACAGGCCGGAGGCCGTCGCCTTGCGCTGTTCGGGGGTGGCGTCATGCATCAGCTGTACCAGCGAGAAGGCGCGGTCGTTGAGCCGGTAGAGATCGACGACGTCATTGGCGGCGGCACGGTCGTGCGAAACGATGTAGAGGGTCGCGATCTGGCTGATCAACAGGCCGGCGATGACGATGAGCAGCACCCAGACCGGCAGCGTTTGCGGCAGGATGCGTCTCATTCGGAGGTCGTCTCAGGCAGAAACTGATAGCCGCCGCTGCGCACGGTCAGGATCAGTTTCGGCGTTTTCGGGTCATCCTCCATCTTGCGCCGCAGCCGGCTGACCAGAATGTCGACGCTGCGGTCGAAGCTATAGCCGCTGTCGCCGCCGGAAAGCTCGATGAGCTGCTCGCGGCTCAGTACGCGTTGCGCGCTCTTGACGAAGGTCTGCAGGAGATTGAATTCGGCCACCGTCAGCTCGATCCTGACGTCGCCTGGCGCCATCAGCCGGCGGCGCGAACAGTCCATCGTCCAGCCGGCGAAATGGTAGATCTGCCGCGAGGCGGCGCGTCGCGGTTCGGCGGCGCCATTGCGCCTCAAGACAGCACGGATGCGTGCGAGCAGCTCGCGCGGATCGAAGGGTTTCGGCACGTAGTCGTCGGCGCCCATCTCCAGGCCGACGACGCGGTCGGTGGTCTCGGTGACCGCGGTCAGCATGATGATCGGTGTCGAATAATTGGCGCGCAACTCGCGGCAGAGCTCCAGACCGCTCCTGCCGGGCAGCATGACGTCCAGAACGATCAGGTCGACCTGGGCGCGGCGCAGCACAGTCTCCATCTCGGTGCCGTCGGCGGCGAC
Organism: Mesorhizobium sp.; assembly: GCF_005063415.1. Classification (GTDB taxonomy): domain Bacteria; phylum Pseudomonadota; class Alphaproteobacteria; order Rhizobiales; family Rhizobiaceae; genus Mesorhizobium. The sequence continues at coordinate 2,225 of NZ_SUEG01000238.1, read as the reverse complement.
CGATGTATGCAGCCCTCGCTTCTGGAAAAATTCCTGAAGCAGGTCGCGAATGCCCTTGTCGTCGTCGACGATCAGTATGTGGGGGTCGGATTTCACAGGGAACCTGACATTTGTGGATCGCCCAAGCCGTGCTTCGGCCGTCACCCAGACGATAGAATTCAGGCCATAAGTTGGCCAGTCGAGATCGGCGGCCCGATCCGGGCTGCCCAGAAACAATCCAGAAACAAAATTCTACAATCCGGAAAAACTGCCGAAAAAAATCAAAGGCATAAGTGGTGCCGTGGCGGTCAGGTCATCGGCTGCGACACGCGTTACGGGATTACGGACAGACCAATGCAAAGGTTCTCGATCAGTCTGATGGGTGCGTTGCTTTCCATTTCGCTCGTCACGGCCGCGGTTGAACAAGCCGATGCAAAACTGGCCGATGCGAAGGTGGCCAATGCAAAGGCGGCCGATGCAAAGGTGGCGACCACCCGCAGCGAGCGTTGCATCGATCTGAACCGCCAGTTTGACGAAGCCCTCGAAACCCATGCCGCGGCAACGCAGGTCACCGCGGCGAAAGCACTTCAAAGAAAGGGAAACCGGTTCTGCGCCAACAAGAAACAGGCACAGGGAATCCGGATGCTCGCGAACGCTTTGAAGCTGCTTGGAGTGACACCGATCGATCCCGTTCAGTGACACTCAACCCGATCTGCACAAAAAGGAAGTGAAGCCATGAAAAAGTCCCTCCTCTCCGCCCTCGGTCTCGCCATCGCGCTGGCCTTCTCGATGCCGGTTCTCGGCGCCAGCAGCGCCAATGCCGCGACCACCACCCCGGCTGCGACGACAACGACGACCGCTGCGCCAGCCAAGGCCGTGAAGAAGGTCGCTGCCAAGAAGACCGTCAAGAAGCACAAGAAGCACGTGGTCAAGGCAGCTCCGAAGGCCTGATCAGGCGACATCTTTTTACCCTATGAGAAGACCGCTCCAGTTGCGATTTTGCCTGGAGCGGTCATCTTTTGTTGGCGTGCAGACAGTACGGCCGGTCCCGGCCCACACCGCCAGTTGAACGCCAGCCGGCAGTTCCCACATAGGCACGGATTTGTGAACTGCGCTCGCCGGGAAGCCTATCGCGAGCGGTTGAATGGACGACCGCTTTTGCCCATGTCAAAATGACCGCAAAGCTGTCGTACGCAATTGCCGGTCCAATGCCTGAAATCACGACAAAACCCCGTACCAGCACGAAGCCGAAGGTCGAACGGCCGAAGCTCTACAAGGTCATCCTGGTCAATGACGATTTCACGCCGCGCGAGTTCGTCGTGACGGTGCTGAAGGCCGAGTTCAAGCTCAGCGAAGACCAGGCGCATAGGGTTATGATCACCGCGCACCGGCGCGGCGTCTGCGTCGTTGCTGTCTTCACCAGAGATGTCGCCGAGACCAAGGCGGCGCGAGCGACCGATGCCGGCAAGGCCAAGGGCTACCCCTTGATGTTCACCACGGAGCCGGAGGAGTAGGGCTCCTCCTCGCCCCGTTTACGGGGAGAGAGAAGGGAAGCCCGGCTTGCCGGGCGGAGCAGGGTGAGGGGCAGCGCAATGTCTGAAGAAAGTTTCACAGCGCCGGCGCCGCCCCTCATTCGCCTGCGGCACCTTCTCCCTGTATGAGACGGGGAGAAGGGAACTACCGCCCTTCGCGGTACCACATCGAGCCCATCGCCAGAAGCAGCAGGCCGAGGCCGAGGAAGCCGCCGAACAGCGGCACGCGCGAGACGGCCTTGAGCACGCTGTCGTCGGTGGTGCGCAGCCCGATCCAGTCGTTGCCGGAGGCAGCGCCCGAGGAACGGACCGGAACGATCGAGGGTAGCGTGACCGTGCTGGTGAGAGTGCCAAGTGTCGAGGCCGGCGCCAGCCGGCGAACGCTGCCGCCGGTTGCCTCAGCCGGTGGTTTCAGCCGGTTCTCGGTGGAGACGACGTCGGTGAATTCCGGCGCGTTGACCGGTCCGACATGGGCCAATGCAGTCAGGTCCCCGTTGCCGACCTGATAGAGACCGATTTCGCTGGTCTCGACGCTGCCGAGGAAGACACCTGGTTCGGATTTCTCGAGCCTGACGATCAGTGCCTTGCCGGATGGCGTGATGACTTGCGCCGGACCGGGATCGTCACTCATCGTCTGGCGGCGGATCTCCAGCACCATGCCGCGGCCGTCGGCGGTCAGCCGCTCCTCCTCGAGTTCGGGCTCCTTCATCAGCC
>NZ_SUEG01000237.1 GCF_005063415.1 Mesorhizobium sp. | reverse complement strand
GATCGCCGTGGTCGTCGCCACGCAATCCTGCCAATTCGCGGCGGGGTGGATATTGACCTCGATGACGCCGGGATCAGGAGCGACACGGATGACATTGAGGCGCGGATCGTGCGGCGGGCCGTAGCCCTCGATATGCACCGGCAGGCCGATCGCCCTTGCCGCGTTCTCCGCCGCCGCGACCAGTTCGAGATAATCCTCCAGCGCCTCGACCGGCGGCATGAACACACAAAGCCGTCCGTCGCGCAGCTCCTGTTCGACACGGTCCTGCTGGCCGGTAACGGCCGTGAAGGAGACCGCCTGCTGGCGTCGCGCCATCTCGTCGGCGCCTTCCAGTTCGGCCGGAGCGGGCGAAGAAGCAGAACCGGGCAAGATCGCCTCACGCGCCGGCAAGGGTCCGCGCGGCAGCGATGGATCGACCGGCACGATATAAGGGAACTGCGCCGGCGGCACATAAGGCAACGTGCCGAGCGGCAGGCGGTAGCCGACCGGCGAATCGCCGGGCACCAGGAACAGCCTGCCGCGCCGCGTCTTCCATTTCTCCGAGCGCCAGCGCGGCCCGGAAGCCTGGCTGTTCCAGCGCTGGACCGGCAGCACATAGCCCGACGGCTTCGTCAGCCCGCGTTCGAACACCCGCGCCATGCGGCTGCGCTCCTCCGGGTCCTCCAGCTTCGAATTGGAAGGATCGACGTTGTCCGGCAGCTTGCCTTCCTTCAGCAGCCATTCAGCCGGATCCTCATAGGCTTCGCTGACCATCGTCTTGTCGATGCCGAGTTCGTCGGCGATTGCCGTCAGCAGGCTTTCGGCCTGCTTCGGTCCGACATCCGCCTCGCTCTTTTCATGCGCGATCAGCGACGGGTCGCTCCACACCGGCTCGCCGTCGGTGCGCCAGTAGAGCGAGAAGGTCCAGCGCGGCAGGCTTTCGCCGGGATACCATTTGCCCTGCCCATAATGCAGGAATCCGCCCGGCGCGAACCGTTCGCGCAGCCGGCGGATCAGCGCATCGGCCTTTTCGCGTTTTGTCGGCCCGACGGCTGCCGTGTTCCACTCGGCAGCCTCGAAATCGTCGATCGAGACAAAGGTCGGTTCGCCGCCCATGGTCAGCCGCACATCGCCGCCCTGGAGTGCTGCATCGACTTGGTTGCCGAGTGCATCGAGCGCCTGCCAGCTCTCGTCGGAGAACGGCTTGGTGATACGCGGATGTTCGGCGATGCGGTCGACCCGCATGTCGAAGCCGAACTCGACATTGGCGAAGCTCGCCATGCCGGAGATCGGCGCGGCATTGCGGAAATGCGGCGTTGCCGCGAGCGGCACATGGCTTTCGCCGGTGAGCAGGCCGGAGGTCGGGTCGAAGCCGATCCAGCCGGCGCCCGGCAGATACACCTCGCACCAGGCATGAAGATCGGTGAAATCGGTCGCCGTGCCAGGCGGCCCGTCAAGCGCGACGAGGTCGGGTTTGAGCTGGATCAGGTAGCCGGAGACGAAACGCGCGGCGATGCCGAGGTTCCTCAATATCTGCACCAGGAGCCAGCTCGAATCCCGACACGATCCCTTGCCGGCGGCCAGCGTTTCCTCGGGCGAGAAGACGCCGGTTTCCATGCGCACGATATAGGCGATCTCACGTTGCAGCCGCGCATTGAGATCGACGACAAAATTGACGGTATTGGTCGCACTGCGGTCGACGGTTTTGAGGAACGCCTGCAACAGTGGCCCTGCCGGTTCCGGCGTACGGTAGATGGTCAGATCGTCCCTGATCTCTTCGGGGTATTCGAACGGAAACGTCTCGGCCGACGGTTCGACGAAGAAATCGAACGGATTGTAGACCGTCATGTCGGCAACGAGGTCGACCTCGATCTTCAATTCCGTTACCGGGTCGGGAAAGACGAAGCGGGCAAGGAAATTGCCGTAGGGATCCTGCTGCAGATTGACGAAGTGATTTGCCGGCCCGACTTTCAGCGAATGACTGAGCACTTTCGTGCGGGAATGCGGCGCAGGCTGCAACCTTATGACTTGCGGGCCCAAGACGACCGGCCGGTCGTATTTGTAGTGGGTCAGGTGATAGACGGCTGCCAGAATTGCCATGGTGCCCCTGAAGTCGGCGTTTCAAAAGGAGTTCGCTGAACCCTGACACGAATGCTGACCATTCTCCAAGCAGAGATGTTGCGCTGCACCTAAATTAAGCAGCTTCACACCCTCACGAAACGGAGCGCCGACCCTGGGATTCCGCAGCGTGGCGGCAAGACGTTGCAACGCTGCGGAGCCGAAGGCCGGCGGGTCAGCACCGGGCGCTGTCCCGCCGATATCGATGATCGGCAGCACGCGCGATGCTTGGTCCAAAAGAGCTGAAAAGAAAACCCGCCTCGGTGGGCGGGTCGTCGGTGCCAATTAGCACCATAACCAAATTAGTAGCATAGCAGCCGGCACAAAGCAAGAACAAAATGTGGCACCGTCGGCGAAAATTGCCGATCTGCCGCTTTGCGAGGGGAGATGCCAGGCAGAGGCGCCCTGGAAGCGGAGGACACCTGCCAATGCTAAAAGAACGCCTGCAACCCGGTCTGCGCCCGTCCGAGGATCAGCGCATGCACGTCATGCGTGCCCTCATAGGTGTTGACGGTCTCCAGGTTCTGGGCGTGGCGCATAACGTGGTAGCCGATCTGGATGCCATTGCCGCCATGCATGTCGCGGGCCTGGCGGGCGATGTCGAGCGCCTTGCCGCAATTGTTGCGCTTGACGAGCGAGATCATCTCCGGCGCCATCTTGCCTTCATCCATCAGCCGCCCGACGCGCAGGCTGCCCTGCAGGCCCAGCGCGATCTCGGTCTGCATGTCGGCGAGCTTCTTCTGGAAAAGCTGCGTGCCGGCCAGCGGCTTGCCGAACTGCTTGCGGTCGAGGCCATACTGGCGGGCGCGATGCCAGCAATCTTCCGCCGCGCCCATGGCTCCCCAGGAGATGCCGTAGCGCGCCCGGTTGAGGCAGCCGAACGGCCCTTTCAGGCCCGAGACATTGGGCAGCAACGCGTCCTCGCCGACCTCGACGCCTTCCATCACCACTTCGCCGGTGATCGAGGCTCGCAGCGACAGCTTGCCGCCGATCTTCGGCGCCGACAGCCCGTTCATGCCCTTTTCCAGCACAAAGCCGCGAATCTCGTTGTCATGCGCGGCCGATTTTGCCCAGATGACGAACACGTCGGCGATCGGCGCGTTGGAAATCCACATCTTCGAACCGGAGATCCTGTAGCCGTTCGCGGTCTTTTCGGCCCGCGTCTTCATGCCGCCCGGGTCGGAACCGGCATCCGGTTCGGTCAGGCCAAAGCAGCCGATCCATTCGCCCGACGCCAGCTTCGGCAGGTATTTCTTGCGCTGCTCTTCCGAGCCATAGGCATGGATCGGATACATCACCAGCGACGACTGCACGCTCATCATCGAGCGATAACCCGAGTCGATCCGTTCCACTTCCCGCGCGACCAGCCCGTAGGTGACGTAGTTGGCGCCGAGCCCGCCATATTCCTCGGGAATGGTGATGCCGAGCAGACCAGCCTCGCCCATTTCGCGAAAGATCCCGGCGTCGGTCTTTTCCTCGAGATAGGCTTCCTCGATCTTCGGAGCGAGCTTGTCGGCGGCAAACGCCGCGGCGCCATCGCGCACCATGCGCTCGTCTTCCGAAAGCTGGTCCTCGATCAGGAAAGGATCATCCCAGACGAATGCGTTCTTATCGGCGGCCATGGCTCTCGGTCTCCCAAACTCATGTATGTCGCCCAAAGCTTGCCCGCGGGCCTGACCCGAGGGTGTCCGGCAGCTTGGAGATAACGACATGCATCGAAACAGAAATCTTGAAACGCGCGGCTTATCGGCTCCCGTCCTGAAAAAATCAAACGAAATAGCTTCGCCGATCCATGAGCATTGGTGATGGATCATCAATGTCGAGCGCCGCCTTCTGACCTGCCACTACCTGGCTGGCGAAATTACTTCCGCTTCAACGCATCGGCCAAAGCGGCGCCGAACGCGCCCTGCTGCGCCGGCCGCTCCGGCTGGCGTTGGGCGGGCGCGCGCGGCACCGGCCTGCTGCCATTGTCGCGTGGCTTTGGTGCGCCACCGTCGCCGTCCTTGCGCATCGACAAGCCGATGCGCTTGCGCTTGATATCGACGTCGACGACACGCACCTTGACCACGTCGCCGGCCTTGACCACCTCGTGCGCGTCCTTGACGAACCGATCCGCCAGTTGCGAGACGTGCACCAACCCGTCCTGGTGCACGCCGATATCGACAAAGGCGCCGAAGGCCGCGACATTGGTGACGGTGCCTTCAAGCTGCATGCCGGGCTTCAGATCCTTGATGTCGTCGATGCCATCGGCGAAGGTCGCGGTCTTGAAGCAGGGGCGCGGATCGCGGCCGGGCTTTTCCAGCTCCGCCAGGATGTCGCGCACCGTCGGCAGGCCGAAGCGCTCGTCGACGAAGACGCGCGGATCGAGCGCCTTGAGTGCGGCGCTGTCGCCCATCAGCGAGCGGACGTCGCGCCCGCAGGCGGCGACGATCTTCTTGGCCACGCCATAGGCTTCCGGATGCACCGCCGAGGCATCGAGCGGCTCGCTGCCGTCGGGAATGCGCAGGAAGCCGGCGCATTGCTCGAACGCGCGGGGTCCAAGGCGGGAGACCTTCAACAGTTCGCGGCGGCTGGCGAACGGGCCGGTCGCGTCCCGGTGCGCAACAATCGCCTCGGCCAGCGATGCGCCGAGACCCGAAACCCGCGCCAGAAGCGGCGCCGACGCCGTGTTGAGATCGACGCCGACGGCATTGACCGCATCCTCGACCACAGCTTCCAGCGAGCGGCCGAGGCGGTACTGATC
>NZ_SUEG01000236.1:4563-4846 GCF_005063415.1 Mesorhizobium sp. | reverse complement strand
CACCACTTCGGGCGCGACGCCGGCTTCCGCCAGCGCCGCCATAAGAATGACGGCGAACGGATCGGCGCGGCGCAATGCGGCCAACGACATCGAATGAGCCGGGCCAAAGTCGCCCTCGATATGAAATTCATGCTCGAAGGCGGCGATGACGGAAAGCCCGGTCGCCGCCTTCAATTCCGCCAGGGCATCCTTGAGCATGGTCCGCGTGCAGCCGAGCCACGGGCTGCCGTCGAGTTGGACGATGTTGCCGGCTACCATGTCGAAAGGCGTCGCCGATCCGGTC
>NZ_SUEG01000236.1:0-4553 GCF_005063415.1 Mesorhizobium sp. | reverse complement strand
CGCCTGACGAGCCCCAGGGATTGGCGTCGACGATCGAGTTGAACGGCGTCAGCGACAGATTGGCCTGCAGCCAGCCGACACCGGTCGCGGCGATCGTCTGCAGCCTGCTTTCGACGACCGAGCGGCCGCGCGTGATCGCCGAAAGGTCGGTGGTTACGACGGCAACGAGCGGTTCGACGGTCCATGTCATGCAGCTTTTCCCAAAACTTCGAAACGGGCAGTAACGATGGCGGTGTCGGCGATCCAGCAATAGCCGCCGAACGCCTCGAGCGCGCCGTCATGGCGCTCCTGCGAGGCGGCAGCGCAAGCGTCTGATACGCAGGTGACGAGATAGCCGCGATCGGCGGCATCGCGCACCGCCATGTCGACGCACTGGTCGGTCATGATGCCGGCGACGATCAGGTAGCGAACGCCGAGGTTTTTCAGGACATAATCGATGTTGGTCGAGTTGAAGACGCCCGACGATGTCTTCGGCAGCATGATCTCGTCGCCGACCGGCGCCAGCGACGGCACCGGCAGGCCTTCCGGCCGGCTCGGCGCGATGTGGATCGGCGTCAGCTTGTGGTCGAGCGAACGGTCGCGGCCGTCTTCGGTCAGGCTCTGGACGATTGTGTGGATCACCTCGACGCCGTTGGCCCGCGCCGCCGCCAGCAGGCGCTGTTGATTGGGGATCGTTTGCGACGCCGTCTGCCGGTAGAAATAGTGATCGGGCCCACGCTCCGGATGCGCCGGATCGGCGCCGGGCTCGAGCCAGACCCGTTGCATGTCGACCAGCAGCAGTGCGGTTTCGCCGGCCCGGAACGGCTCGTTTCGTTTCGGCAGTGGTGGCGTCATGCTTTCTGGTCCTGTGTTGCTGATCACAATCCGGCTGATTTAGCTGATTTTGGTCCACGCGTCCTGCGTGGCGGACACACTTATTGGGAGTATTCGAGTCGCTAATTTGAGTTAAACTTTGTTTTCGGGGCGTGGAGACGGGGGTCTCTGTGATGATCGATTCAGACGTGTTCGACTTTGTCGAACGCTGCAGGAAACACACAGCCACCGGGCCGCTGCTGAGCGACCTTCTTGATACCGTGAGGAATCTCGGCTTCGAGCACCTTATCCTGAGCGGTGTGCCGCTCAGTGGCCAGAAACTTGCACCGATGGTTGAACTGAATGGCTGGCCGGCCGGTTGGTTCGAACGCTATGTCGAGGCCGAGCATGCCGCAGTCGATGGTGTTTGCATCTACTCGGCAAAGACTGTCCGAGGTTCCGGCAAAGTGGTCGGATACGGAAGGTTCAAGACGTGTCGCCGGCGAGGCGACGGAGTTCGGCATCTGGAGCGGCTTCGCTGTACCGATGCTCAGCATTCACCATTGGCAATCCGTGCTGTCGTTTGCCTCCTCCGCGAAGTCCTGCACCCTCTCGCCACGCCATCAAGTGCAACTGGTGACCATGGCGGTCTATGCCGGCATGTCGATCCAGGCCTTGGCGGATGATAATGATGACGATGAAGGCGTGCTGACCGACCGCGAAAAAGAGGTGCTGTTGTGGGCCGCGGCCGGCAAGACCTCGTCGGAAACATCCCAGATCCTCGGCCTGACCGAACGCACGGTCAAATGGCACTCAACGCGGGCCCGCGAGGCTTTTGGTGTCGCAACGACCACGCAGGCGGTCGTCGAGGCAGTGCGCCGGCGCCTGATCCACCCCTAAACGCGTCAACTGTCCCATCGGACAGGTGACGTACATTAGCGAGGCTGCAAATATCCCCCGCGAGAACGATCGGGGGATCGCGCCATGATAACAGCCCACGTAGTCAAATGATTATACATTTTGCACAGAGGAGGCGTTGGAAAGGCTAACAAAACAGATTAACTTGAAAGGGAGTTTGATTGGCGCGGAGGCCGCCGCTACACTTATACGCTTCGCGAGAGCCGAGATAAGTGCAGCACACGTGAAGTCAGCGTATCCTGATTTTGTTTCGAAGATTTCCTTTCACGGGCCACTTGAGCGGATGACCTTATTTCCAGGCCCCGAGACGATGCCTCAGAGCGGAACTCCACTGTCCGCTACCGCGTCGATCCTAGATCCGGAGCGGAGGGAGTAATCACGCATTGGCCGAAGTTCGATGACGGCACAAACCGCTGGATCACTTGGACCCATTGGGCGGGGATAGGTGCTGGTATCCTGTCGGCGCTCTGCATTCTCGGCTCGGCGCTACAGGCATATAGCCTTATGACCGTGCCATGATATCGGTCGTTTCCGGTCGGGTAGAAGGGTAGATGGACTTCACGCGCCGCCGCTCTGTTGCTGGCTGTGCCACTGTTCAATGCTATTGCATAGGAACTTCACAAATCCACTGCACAGCAACGGCTCAGCTGCACCGTCTGGCGTGAATTCATATATCGCGTCCGATTCATCGATTCCCCAAGTTCCGAGATATTCGCCTTCCTGAGTGACGACAGCGCCGTCCTCAAGCAGGTTTATTGACCATCGAAGATCCATGCCGCCTCCCGGTCCCGAATGATGCGGATAGGACACCATGTGGATCATCCGCTTGTCTGTGACACTTAGCAATTTCTAAATGTTAGCTAAATGTTTGAAACATAAGTAAAAAAGAGGTCTGGCTGGGGAACCTGGATTCGAACCAGGACTAACGGAGTCAGAGTCCGTGGGTCTACCGTTAACCTATTCCCCAGCAGGCGCGGTTGTTGAAAACCGCGCGGGCAGGGCGGCGATGTCGCCGCGCGTGCCTTGTAGCCGCCGCCGGAAAATAGTCAACCCTGTGTCTGGGCTCAATCGTCGGCTTCCGGCGCGTCAATTCGCGCTCCGGCTGAATTGCGAGCGCTCGAAATACAGCACCACGCCGAGCGCGATCAGCAGCGGGATGATCAGGTAGAACAGCCGGAATACCAGCAGCGCCGCCAGCACGCCCACCTGGTCCATATGTGACAAGCCGGCGAGGAACACCACCTCGAAGACGCCGAGCCCGCCCGGCGCATGCGAGATCTGCGCGATCGAGAACGACACCAGGAAGACGCCGAGCACGATGAAATAGCCGGGATTGCCGGTGGCGGGCAGGGCGAAGAAGATGATCGCCGCCGCCGCCAGCAGCTCGATCGGGCCGACCAGCAATTGCCGCGCCACGATCGGCAGCGCCGGGTAGTGCAGCTGAAAGCTGCCGATCCTCAGCGGCCTCAGATGCAGCCAGCTGCCGAAGACATAGGCCGCCACCACGAGCAGCATGGCGAGCCCTGCCGCTTGCGACAGGCTGTGGTGCGGCGTGCCGGAAAACCGGTCGATCACCTCGGGCTCGAGCAGCAGGACGATGCTTGAGACGAACAGCGTCGACAGCACGAAGGTGATCCAGCAGATCGCCACCAGAATGCCGACATCCTGCCCGGTCAGGCCCTTGGTGCCGTAGGCGCGGTAGCGGATCACCGCACCGGAAAATACCGAGCCGCCGATATTGTGCGACAGCGCGTAGGTGGTGAACGAGCAGAAGGTGACGAACAGCCACGAGACTTTTTTGCCGATGTGCAGCAGCGCGATGTGGTCGTAGCCGGCGAGCGAGGCATAGGCGATGACCGAGCTCAGCGCCGCCAGCACCCAGCCGCGCGCCGGGATGGCGACGATGCCGTCCCAGACGTCGTCGAGCGAGATGCCGCGCAATTCGTGCAGCAGCAGCCACAGCGAGAACACCACCGCGGCGATGCCGATCACGGGCCAGAAATAGCGCCTCCAGTTCATGGCGTGAGGATCATGCGTTTGCAGCCCGTACCCGTTTTCCGGTTCGCAGCAGGAAAACCGCCCGCGGTCCCGAATGGTTTACCCCTCCATTTCAGAAATGCCTCATTGAAGCCGGCTATTCAACCGGGAAGGCGCGCCATTCTCCGCCGAGGGCACGGGCGAGACAACGCCGCCGGCAAAATTCGCCGCGAGCACTCTTGGTGATCCGGCCCGGCGCTGATAGTCTGGCCGCAACTTGAACATGTAAAAGCGCCTGCTGCGTCCGGTCTCGGTTCGCGCGGCGCCGGAAGGAACGACAGTGGAAGACCACGACGCCGGCGCTGGCGCGCCGGAAGTGGGCGTGTCCAGGGGTTCGCCGACGCCGTCCGGCCAGGCAAGCCCATCCACCGGACGCTACGGCCGTCAGGTGCAGCCCCGGTCCGGCAATGGACAGGCTGGCGACACGTCCCACGATCACAAGGGTCAGAACGGCCCGCATCAGAACGGCAAACCCAAGAAGCGGCGCAAGCGCCGGCGCGGGCGCAAGGTTTTCGCGCGCGACGAGGCTCATCCGGTGATAACAGGCACTTCGGCGCCCGCCGCCAACGAGGCGCCGGCCGCTCACCCGCCCCAGCCAGCGGCTCCGCCCTCAGCCCCGGCAACGCCGCCAAGGCCTGGGCAAGGTGCCCGCACGCCGCCACCGCTTCAGGAATTGCCGGTGTTTGCCGCGCTCGACCTCGGCACCAACAATTGCCGCCTGCTGGTCGCGGTGCCGACGCGTCATGGCCAGTTCCGCGTCATCGATGCCTTCTCGCGCATCGTCAGGCTGGGCGAGGGCCTTACCG
>NZ_SUEG01000235.1:4672-4965 GCF_005063415.1 Mesorhizobium sp. | reverse complement strand
GGATAACCCCGATCGGAAGCGAGAAGACGATGCCCACGATCGACATCAACAGCGTGATCAAGAGACCGCCCCAGAGCGTCGTATCGATGACAGGCAAATGTAGCCAGGCAACGCCGCGCACCAGAACGAACACGGCAACGGGGTAGACGAGGAAGAACAGCAACGCCGCCACTTTGCGCCGCGGAGCCTTCGTCCACAGGAGCCAAACGATGAGGATGGCGCCGATTGCCTGCGCGAGGTCCACGCGCCACCGCTCGGAAACCGGGTACGCGCCGTATCGCAGGTAGTCGAAC
>NZ_SUEG01000235.1:0-4662 GCF_005063415.1 Mesorhizobium sp. | reverse complement strand
CTTCTCGGCAATGAAAGGCCAGCAAGCTCCTTGGCTGTTCGCACGGCAGGCTTCGCGGCCGCCGCTCCAGACCGCGTTGAAGATCGCAAAGCTCAGAAAGTGATGCAGCAGCCACGCGGCGAGGACGACAAAGCCTATTGTCAGCACGCCTGAAGACGGCGTCGAAAACAGATTCTTTTTCATCCAGGTCAGTGGACCCGGCCGAACGTCCGCGGGAGGCGCCATCGCTGGTATGAGCGCACCGCTGACAAATGGCGAATGCATGGACTGATCGCTCATGCGTCACCTCTCGACGATCGCAAAATGTCGGTTACACGCGTTCATGGCCGACGACGTGGCAAGGGAGATAATGAGATAGACCGACAGGGTGATCGCCATGACCTGGACGGCCGCGCCGGTCTGGTTGAGCACCGTCCCTGCAAAGATCTGCACGAGGTCGGGATAGCCGATGAACACCGCCAGCGACGAGTTCTTGATGAGATTGAGATACTGGCTTGTCAAAGGCGGTATGATGATGCGCAGCGCCTGGGGAACGACGACCAGGCGAAGTGTCTTGCCCGGCGCCAGCCCGAGCGCATACGCAGCTTCGGTCTGGCCCTTTGGCACCGCCTGGATTCCACTTCGGACAATCTCGGCGATGTAAGATGCGGTGTAGACCGACAGACCGATCAGGAGAGCGGCAAACTCTGGATAGAGCTGATGCCCGCCTTGAAAATTGAAGCCCCGTAGCTGCGGCGCGACGAACGAGACCGGCTCGCCAGCCGCCAGGAACACGACCAGCGGAAATCCTATCAAGGTCGCAAGACTGACCAGGAGCACCGGCAGCTGCTTGCCCGTCCGTCTTTGGACGCTCCTGGCGCGAAACCAGAGTGCAACGCAGCAGGAAAGGGCCGTCACGAATGCCAGGCCCACCAGCCCCGCTCCCGAATGCAACTGGATCTCCGGAATGATGAGGCCGCGATTGTTGAGATAAATGCCGCCGGGAATGGCGATGGACGCCTTCGGGGCGGGCAACGGCTTAAGGACGGCGTTGTACCAGAACAGCAACTGCAGCAACAATGGGACATTGCGCACTAGCTCGACATAGGCGGTCGCCACCTTCGAAACGATCCAGTTCGACGACAGGCGAGCAACGCCGATGACGAAGCCAAGCAAGGTCGCCAACAGGATTGCGAGGAAGCTGACGTAGAGGGTGTTTACCACTCCCACCCAGAAGGCCTGACCGTAGGTGGACAGTGCATCGTACGGTATCAGGGTTTGATTGATGTCGAAGCCGGCAGACTCATTCCAAAAATCGAATGAGAGCGGAATCCCCCGCACCCGCATGTTCGATGCGGTCTGCATGCCGATGCCCAGGGCCAAGGCCAGCAGGGAGCCAGCGAGCAAGAGCTGGTAGAAAATGCCTCGCACTTTCGTATCGTGCAGCGACAGGCTCCTGCGCGACGGCGCGGGAAGCGACAAATCGGACATGGCCTGTTCCCATCGGAGTCCGTGCAAGGCACTGGCGGTAACGCGCCAGCGCCTTGCAACCATGCTTTGCCTAGCGGATCGGCGGAGCGTACTGGACGCCGCCTTTGTTCCAGAGCGCGTTCATGCCGCGCTCCATTTTCAGCGGCGAATCCTTGCCGATATTGTGATCAAAGACTTCACCGTAGTTGCCGACCTGTTTGATCACCTGGACTGGCCAGTCGTCGCCGAGTCCGATGTCCTTGCCTATGCTGCCGTCCACGCCAAGCAGACGGCGGATGCTGGGATTGTCCGATGATTTCATGGCATCGACGTTCTTGGAGGTGACCCCGTTTTCTTCCGCGGCCACCATGACGTAGAGCGTCCATTTCGCCACATTGAGCCACTGGTCGTCACCCTGCCGCACCGCCGGGCCAAGCGGCTCCTTGGAGATCAGCTCGGGAAGAACAATGCTGTCGTCCGGCTTGGCCATGCGAAGCCGCGACGCGTTCAAGGTGGAGGTGTCCGCGGACAAGACGTCGCAACGCCCCTCCTCGTAAGCCTTCACGACCGCTTCCTCGTCGGCGAAACCAACCGTCGTGTACTTGATCGACTGCGAACGAAAATAGTCGGCAAGGTTCAACTCGGTCGTGGTGCCCTGGGTGACGCATATCGATGCGCCCTCGAGCCCCTTGGCTGACGTGATGTTGTCCGCCTTGCGCACCATGAATCCCTGGCCGTCATAGAAATACGTGCCGGCAAACAGAATGCCGAGGGATGTATCGCGGGAGGAGGTCCAAGTTGCGTTGTGCGCAAGAATGTCGATCTCTCCCGACTGCAAGGCGGTGAAGCGATCTTTCGGCGTTAATGGGATGAACTTGACCTTTTGCGCATCCCCGAGCACGGCAGCGGCCACGGCGCGACAATAGTCGACCACAAATCCGGTCCATTTGCCTTCATTGTCGGGAAGGCTGAAGCCAGCCGTGGCCGAATTTGTGCCACACGTCAGCACGCCATTTTTCTTGACATTGTCTAGGGTTGCGGACCACACCGAGGAGGTGGTGCACGCGATAGCGAGGGCAAGAAGGCCCTTGAACGTTGATCTCATTTCGGCATTCCCCTGTTTTTGTTGAAGGGAACTGTGCTCTCAAGCATAAGTATTCGTCAAATTGATTGTTCTCATGACTAAAATGAGCGCTGCTCATAATAAGCGAGGCACCCGCTCTCGGATGAAATGGCCTTGAGTGGCGTCCAGTTTGCTTGGCTGATCGAATGAGCGACAGCAGACGACCTATTGTACGGCCGACCCCGGTGCTCCCACGGTCGACCCTTCATGCATCTTGGCCCGCGACTCGTTGTAGATGCCCACGATGACTTCCCGGAGCCATTTGGTACCCGGGTCATTCGCCATCTGGCGGTGCACGATGAGCCAAGCATTCACATTCGATATGGGAAGGGGCGGCGGGATTAACGTCACCTCACTCCTCTCGTCCAGCATTTGCAGGATGGCATCGCCGCAATGGGTAATCAGTTCAGTGCTGCGAAGCGCCCAGGGCAGCACCAGATAGTTCGAGATCGTCGCAACGACATTGCGTCGTAAACCCATCAGCTTGAGGGCGGCATCAGCAAGACCTTCTGCCAGACCATCTGCAGAAATCTGCAGGTGAGAACTGGCTAAATACGTTTCCAGTGTCATTGCCTTCCTGGCTATCTTGCTTCCACTCCACACCGCGCAAAACAGCTGATCCTGGCCAAGTTCCACCTTCAGGAGACCCGGGTCATCGCGTATCGCGGCTCCCGTCAGCGCACAGTCGACTTGTCTCAAATAGACTGATGAACCGATCTCGGGTCCGTTTGCGGGAATGACGTTCAGCGTCGCGCCAGGAGCTTGCCTCGAAAATTCTCGAATGAGCCCAGGGATAAATATCATGGCGTGGTAATCGGTAAGTCCAACGCGAAAGTTGCGTCGCGTCGTTGCCGGATTGAACACCTGATGCCGGTCGATCGACGCGCGGATCGTTGCCAGTGCAGCAGAAATATCTGACAGCAACTCCACCGCCCGTGGGGTTGGCCGCATCTCCCCCCCGTCTCTCGTGAACAATTCGTCCTGCAAGAGATACCGAAGCTTTGATAGGGAATGACTTACAGCGGATTGTGTTCTTCCTAATTCGGTCGCTGCACGCGTTACGCTCCTTTCACGCATCATAACGTCGAATACTCGCAGCAAATTGAGGTCGATATCATCAAAACTCATGAGAACGTCCGCACAGTTTTTCGCATGCTACACTGTTTTCAAGCGGCGGGCGAAAGCCAGATTTTGCGCCTGCAGTTGACGGCCGTGACGAGACCCTGTCGTAGCTTCACTCCTCAACGGCTTCGCTGGCCGTGGCTGCCGTATGGCCAAAGCGCGCGCAGGCTCTAGGTTGATTGGCGATCCTGCCCGCGGCCCACCCAGTTCCGAACGGCACAATGCGCCAGGAGCGGATGCTTGGCGCCGATGTATACCGAACGTCTTGAGTGGGCCGATAGCTGGCTGGCGGCTTCCAGTGCGAGGTGCAAATGAGCGGACATTCAGCTCGGCGTAGGCTCTGTCCTCACCTAACCGATGCGGGCGCTTAATCACTAGGAGCGTATCGCCCGCTTCTTTCCTGCCGCAAGCTGTCACCGCCGCTGTAACCATGTCGGACTACAGCATTTCCGCGGCATCTGAGTTAATATTGCGGCTGAGGACCCGAATTCAGCCTTGGGAGAGCTGTGTGGACGTTGCCGCTTGGTTGCGAGGCCTCGGCCTCCAGCAATACGAGCAGGCATTTCGCGACAACGCGATCGACGCGGAAGTCCTGCCGGAACTGACCGATGCCGACCTCGAGAAGCTCGGTATGCTCCTCGGTCATCGCAAGCGATTCCGCAAGGCGGTTGTGGGGCTGGGGCCGTCAAGTCATCCCGACGCGAGCACCGATGACATCGCGGCTCAGAGCCGCACCCGGGGGCTAAGCGCGGAGCGTCGACAGCTGACCGTCATGTTCGTGGATCTCGTCGGCTCGACGGCGCTAGCGACGCGTCTGGATCCCGAAGACCTGCGTGAGACCATCGGAGCGTATCACCGTTGTGTTGCCGACACGGTCGTCCACTTCGGCGGCTTTGTCGCCAAGTACATGGGCGACGGAGTTTTGGTGTATTTCGGCTACCCGCAGGCGCACGAGAACGCCGCCGAGC
>NZ_SUEG01000234.1 GCF_005063415.1 Mesorhizobium sp. | reverse complement strand
GGGATCACCAGGCACGGTTCGAGCTTGCCATGATCCAGAACGCCAAGGGTGATCGCATGGCGGCGGCCGACAATCTGCTGGCGATCATCAAGGCCGACCGCTCGTGGAACGACGACAGCGCCAGAACCCAGTTGCTGCAGCTCTTCGAGGCATGGGGCATGACCGACGAAGCAACCCTGTCGGCACGGCGCAAACTGTCGTCGCTGCTCTTTTCCTGAGCCGGCGCAGACTGTTTTGTCGCGCGGGCTTGCGGTGGGCGGCGGCTGCGCCAGATTAGGTTTTTCGGACGGCGTTCGATTTCAGGTTTTCGGTGTTGCGCCTTGTGCCGGCCGGGAGGAGACGGATTTGGTGCGCTTCCTGACGAAGCGATCGGAGGATTGAGGTGCAGGCGGGAAACGCGCATTACCGGCTCGCTGCGGACTTACCGTCGACCATGCCGATCTTTCCGCTTGAGGGCGCATTGCTGCTGCCGGGAGGCCGCATGCCGCTCAACATCTTCGAGCCGCGCTATCTGCAGATGGTCGACGAGGCGATCGCCGGGCCGCGGCTTATCGGCATGATCCAGCCCAGCCTCGACGGCGCGCTGCGTCCCGACGGCGAGCCGGGGCTCTGCAATGTCGGCTGTGCCGGGCGCATTATTGCGCTGTCCGAAAGCGGCGACGGCCGTTACCTGATTTCGCTGCAGGGCGTGTGCCGGTTCCGCATTGTCCAGGAACTCACGGTCAAGACGCCGTTCCGCCAGTGCCGGTTGGCACCCTTTCTCACCGATCTCGACGACGACCAGGCAGAAGCCGAGATCGACCGGCCGGCGCTGCTCAAAGCGTTTCGCGCCTATCTGCAGGCCAACGATCTGGAGGCCGATTGGGAAAGCGTCAGCCGCGCCGAAAACGCCATGCTGGTCAACGCACTGTCGATGATGGCGCCTTACGGGCCGGCCGAGAAACAGGCGCTGCTCGAAGCGGCCGATCTGAAGACACGCGCCGAAACGCTGATCGCCATCACCGAAATGGCGCTGGCGCGCGACAATGAGGATTTCGGTTCGAGTTTGCAGTAGGTTGGCCCTCCTTCTCCCACAAGGGGAGAAGGAAGTCCGCGCTCGAAACCTTAACCGATTGCCTTGTGGAAGGATGGATCGAATGGCGGATGGACGTGACGGGAACAGGACTGTCGATCCCAAGCTGCTGGAACTGCTGGCCTGCCCGCTGACCAAGGGGCCGCTTGCCTGGGATCCGGAGCGCGGCGAGCTTATCTCGCGGGTGGCAAAGCTTGCCTATCCGGTGCGGGACGGCATTCCGATCATGCTGCCCTCGGAGGCGCGCGTCATCGCCATAGATGATGCCATGCCACCGCCGCCGCGCCTGGGTGGCTCAGGATAAGGCCGATCTGTGGCGATCTTTCGCGCCTCCCTCTGTCCCGCCGGCATCAAAGTTCAGCACCGCAGCAGCGCTCTGATGAGGTCTATTGAAAATTGCGCCCCTTGGGCATGACCTTCTCTGCCTTTCCCAATAGTTCCGTTTGCGCGATGCTGCCCGGCTGGGCCTCGTTCGCACTGCTCGACAGTTTGTCCGCAGGCCTTGCCTGCTCAAGCAGCACCGACAGCCACGGCGTCAGATCCTCAACCTTCTCGGCGACGATATGGATGACGTCCGATTCCGATTGCAGCTTGCCGGTGACGCGGATGAGACGCGCGCCCATGACGATGGGGCGGAAGCGGTCGAAAGTCCTTTCCCAGAAAATGATGTTGGCGACCGCATTCTCGTCTTCCAGTGTCAGGAAAATCGCCTTGCCATTGCCTGGCCGCTGCCGCACCAGCACGAGGCCGGCGACCGAAACGCGCCGGCCGTCCCGCACCTGGCCGAGGCGCGCATTGGGCGTGACGCCGGACCGATCCAGCCTTTGACGCAGGAAAGCGACCGGGTGCGCCTTCAGCGACAGGCCAAGCGAGCGGTAGTCGTGGACGACGTGCTCGCCGAGCGGCATTGTCGGGAGCCTGGTTTCGGGCTCCAGATCGCGCAAGCGGATCGCCGGCTGGTCGAACAGCGGCAGCTTTTCGGCGGCACTCTTGCCGTCGAGCGCGCGGACCGCCCATAGAGCGTCACGGCGGTTCAATCCAAGCGAGCGGAAAGCGTCGGCCTGCGCCAGTTTTTCGATCTCGTCGACGTTGAGGCCCGAGCGCAGCCAGACGTCGCGCACGGATGCGTAGCCGGCGCCGCGCCTTGATACAAACGCTTCCATGCGCTCCTTCGACAGGCCCTTGACCTGGCGAAAGCCAAGCCGGACGGCATGGCTGGTCCGGATGACGCCGCGCATCTGGGCATGGCGATCAAGGATACGATCCGGATCGAAAGGCGATTGCTCCAAGGCGCAATCCCAGCCGGAAAAATTGACGTCGACCTCGCGGATCTCGACGCCGTGGTCATGCGCGTCGCGGACAAGCTGGGCCGGCTGGTAAAACCCCATTGGCTGGGAATTCAGGATCGCGGCGCAGAACACGTCGGGATAGAAGGTCTTGAACCAGCAGGAGGCATAGACCAGCAGGGCGAAGGAGGCGGCGTGGCTTTCGGGAAAGCCGTATTCGCCAAAACCCTCGATCTGCTTGAAGCAGCGTTCGGCGAAGTCTTTTTCGTAGCCCTTGGCGACCATGCCGTCGACCATTCTCTTGCGATAATTGCCGATCGTACCGGTGCGCTTGAACGTCGCCATGGCGCGCCGCAGTTCATCGGCCTCGCCCGGCCTGAAGCCGCCAGCGACGATGGCGATCTTCATCGCCTGCTCCTGGAACAACGGCACGCCCAGCGTCCTGCCGAGTATTTTTTCCAGTTCCGGCTTGGGATATTCGGGTTTTTCCTTGCCTTGCCGGCGGCGCAGATAGGGGTGGACCATGTCGCCCTGGATCGGGCCGGGCCGCACGATCGCCACCTCGATGACGAGGTCGTAAAAGCTTTTCGGCCGCAGCCGCGGCAGCATCGACATCTGCGCGCGGGATTCGATCTGGAAGACGCCGATCGTGTCGGCGCGGCAGATCATGTCGTAGACATGTTTGTCCTCGGCAGGCAGAGTGGCCAGCACATAAGGCCGGCCGTACTCATCCCGCGCGTTCGGATAGTGATCCTGGAGCAGGGTGAAGGCGCGCTGCAGGCAGGTCAGCATGCCGAGCGCCAGCACGTCCACTTTAAGGATTTTCACCGCGTCGAGGTCGTCCTTGTCCCACTCGACCATCTTGCGCTCGTCCATCGCGGTCTTGACGATGGGCACGATCTCGTCGAGTCGGTCCCTGGTGATGACGAAACCGCCGACATGTTGCGACAAATGACGGGGAAAGCCCATGATCTCGTTGGCGCATTCGATCACATGCCTTGTCGATGGATCGGTCTGATCGAGGCCGCCGGCTTTTGTCTCCTTTTCGCCGAGCTCCGAGGTCGACCAGCCCCAGATTGAGCTGGACAGCGCGCTCCGGACGTCGTCCGACAGGCCCATCGCCTTGGCCACTTCGCGCATCGCCGAGCGGCCCCGGTAGCTGACGACGGCGGCGGCCAGCGCGGTGCGCTTGGTGCTGTATTTGGAATAGATGTACTGGATGACCTCCTCGCGCTTTTCATGCTCGAAATCGACGTCGATGTCGGGCGGTTCGTTTCTTTCCTCGGAAATGAAGCGCTCGAAAAGCGTGTCGATCTTGTCCGGGCCAACTTCGGTGATGCCGATGCAGAAGCAGACGATCGAGTTGGCGGCGGAGCCGCGCCCCTGGCAGAGAATGTTCTGGCTGCGGGCGAATTTTACGATGTCGTGGACGGTCAGGAAATAGCGCGCGTAGTTCAGGCGCTCGATCAGAGCGAGTTCCTTATCGATGCGCTGCATTACAAAACCCGGCACGCCCGAGGGGTAGCGGATGACGGCTCCCTCCTTGGCCAGCCTTTCCAGTTCGGCCTGCGGCCCGAGGCCCGATTCCGTCGGCTCGTCGGGATAGTTGTATTGCAGGTCACTAAGCGAGAAGGTCAGCTCGCCGGCAAAACGCAGCGTTTCCGCCAGCGCTTGCGGATGCCTGCGGAAAAGCCGTGCCATCTCCAGCGGCAGCTTTAAGTGACGCTCGGCATTGGCCGCCAGTTCCAGCCCCACCTCGGCGACGGGCACATTGAGGCGGATCGCCGTCAGCACGTCCTGCAGCGGGCGCCGTTCCACCGTATGGTAGAGCACATCGTTGGTCGCCATCAGCGGGATGCCGGCCAGTTCGGCCATCGCCGCCGCCTGCTCAATCCGGAAGCGGTCATTGCCGCAATAATCCGGCGAAACCGCAAGCCGCAGCCTTTCATCGAAACGATCCTTGAGCCGGCTAAGCAGTGCGAGGCTGGTTTCCGCGTCCGCCGATAGATCCGGCAGGATGGCCAGCGACAGGAGATCGCCCCATTCGAGAAGGTCGTTCTGTTTGAGAAGCGTCGCTCCCTTTTCGTTTTCATCCCGCAGATTGGCCTGCGTCAGCATGCGGCAGAGATGCCCCCAGCCCTTGCGGTCCCGCGGATAGGCGAGAATGTCCGGCGTGCCGTCGCAAAAAACCAGGCGGCAGCCGGGATGATAGGAAACACCCTCCACCTTGGCCTGCTGCCAGGCGCGCACGACGCCCGCCACCGTGTTGCGGTCGGCGAGCCCGATCGCCGAAAATCCCATGAATTTTGCCGCGACCACCAGCTCCTCCGGTTTCGAGGCGCCGCGCAGGAACGAGAAGTTCGACTGGATGCCGAATTCGGCATAGGGGATGGCCGTCAGCGCATTCATGCGAAGATCCCATGCATGAACCAGCGCGGCGAGGGCTGCGAGGCGCCGTAAAGGCCCTGGCGATAGAGCCAGTAACGGCGGCCGTCGGCATCCTCGATGCGGAAATAATCCCGGGTCGGGGCATCTTCTCGTCCCGCCGTCTCTCGCCACCATTCCGGCGCGATGCGCTCCGGCCCTTCGGCGCGCGCGACCCGATAG
>NZ_SUEG01000233.1 GCF_005063415.1 Mesorhizobium sp. | reverse complement strand
GGCATAGGCGGCGCCACGATCGCCTTGCCGCCGAGATTGGTGACCGCGAAAGTATCCGAGCCGGCCGGCTCGATGACCTCGATGTGACAGTCGGCGCGGGCGATGTTCGAGGCGTTGCGTTCGGCACCCTCGGGATCGGTCAGTGCTTCCGGGCGGACGCCGAAGATGATCGGTTTGCCCTGGAATGCCGAAAGACCGACCGGCGCATTGGCCAGCGGCAGCGAAATCGGCTGGCGCTCCATGACGACGGAGAAGCCGCTACCGTTGCTGCCGATCGTCGCCGGGATCAGGTTCATCGCCGGCGAGCCCATGAAGTCGGCAACAAACAGGTTGGTCGGATTGTTATAGATTTCGGCCGGCGTGCCGAACTGCTGCACCTCGCCGTCGCGCATCACCGCGATCTTGGTGGCCAGCGTCATCGCCTCGATCTGGTCGTGCGTGACGTAGACGATGGTGGTGCCGGTGGTGGCGTGCAGGCGCTTGATCTCGATGCGCATGTCGACGCGCAGCTTGGCATCGAGATTGGACAAAGGCTCGTCGAACAGGAACAGCTTGGGATCGCGCACCAGCGCCCGGCCCATGGCGACGCGCTGGCGCTGGCCGCCGGAAAGCTGGCTTGGCTTGCGCTTCAGCAAATGGCCGATCTGCAGGACCTTCGCCACCTTGTCGATCGCCTTCTGGCGCTCGCCGGCCGGCACGCCGCGCATCTCCATGCCGAAGGCAATATTCCCGGCCACCGTCATGTTCGGATAGAGCGCGTAGCTCTGGAACACCATGGCAATGTCGCGCTTGGAGGGGTGGAGATCGTTGATCGTGCGTCCGTCGACGCGGATTTCGCCTTCGGTGATGGTCTCCAGGCCGGCAATGGTGTTGAGCAGCGTGGACTTGCCGCAACCGGAAGGCCCGACCAGCACGAGGAAGCCGCCCTTTTCCAGGTCGAGGTCGATGCCTTTCAGGATCTCGACCGCTCCGAAACGCTTCTTCAGCCCGTCAATTTCCAGAAAAGCCATGCGATTATCCTTTGACGGCGCCGGCCATCAGGCCGCGCACGAAATAGCGGCCGGCGAGCACATAGACGAGGAGCGTCGGCAGCGCGGCAATCATCGCCGCCGCCACGTTGACGTTGTATTCGACGACGCCGGTCGAGGTGTTGACGACGTTGTTCAGCGCCACCGTCATCGGCATCACGTCGCCGGAGCCGGCATAGGCGGAAGCGAAGAGGAAGTCGTTCCAGATGTTGGTGAACTGGTAGATCACCGTCACCACGATGATCGGCAGCGAGTTGGGCAGCATGATACGCCGGAAGATCTGGAAGAAGCTGGCGCCGTCGATCTGAGCCGCCTTAACCAGCTCGTTCGGAAACGCTTCGTAATAATTGCGGAAGAACAGGGTGGTGAAGCCGATGCCGTAGACGACGTGAACGAACACCAGGTTCACCGTCGGATTGCCGAAGCCGAAGGTGAGGCCGGTCACGTTCTGCAGCTTGACGCCGAACCGGCCGAGGCTGCCGAGGATCGTTGCCATCGGCAAGAGGACCGACTGGAACGGGATAAAGCAGGCAAACAGCATCAGCCCGAACACCAGCGTCGCCCCGCGAAAGCGCCACTTCGTCAGCACATAGCCGTTGAGTGCGCCGAGCAGGGTCGAGATGATGACGGCCGGAACCACCATCTTGATCGAGTTCCAGAAATAGCCCTTCATGCCGACGCAGGTGAGACCCGAGCAGACTTCGCTCCACGCCCTTATCCAGGGTGCGAAGGTCGGCGCCTGCGGCAGCGCCAGCATGTTGCCGTTCTGTATCTCGTCCATGGTCTTGAACGAGGTGACCAGCATGACGAACAGCGGCATCAGGTAGAACAGCGCGAACAGCGCCAGCAGCCCGTAAATGACGATACGGTTGACCGTCCTGGCGCTGATACCGCCAGTGCTCTGGCGAGCAGGAGTGGCTGTGGCGCTCATCGCGGCTTCTCCCGAAGCTCGGAATAGAGATAGGGAACGATGATCGCGGTGATGGTCATCAGCATGATCACGGCGCTGGCCGAGCCGACGGCCATCTCGTTGCGCTTGAAGGTGTACTCATACATGAAATTGGACGGCAGCCAGGCCGAACCGCCCGGCCCGCCGCTGGTCAGCGCCACCACCAAATCGTAGGATTTGATGGCGAGGTGCGCGAGCACGATCAAGGCCGAAAGGAAGATCGGCCGCAGCAGCGGGATAACGATGCGGCGGTAGAGCTGGAAGGTGGTGGCGCCGTCGATCTGCGCCGCCTTCAGGATCTCGCCGTCGATGCCGCGCAGGCCGGCCAGGAACATCGCCATGATGAAGCCCGACGCCTGCCAGACGCCGGCGATGACCACCGTGTAGATAACGAAATCCTTGTTCTTGATCCAGTCGAAATGGAAGCTCGTCCAGCCCCATTGATGCAGCGTCTGCTCGAGGCCGAGGCCGGGGTCGAGGAACCATTTCCACGCAACGCCGGTGACTATGAAGGACAGTGCCATCGGGTAGAGATAGATCGGCCGCAACATGCCTTCGCCACGGATCTTCTGGTCGAGCAGGATCGCCAGGAACAGGCCGAGCGCAAGACAGATGGAAATATAGAGGAAGCCGAAAATCCCCATATTGGTGATCGACGTGTACCAGCTGGACGGCGGATCGCTTTCGAAGGTCCAGCGCCATAGCCGCTGATAGGCTCGTGGCCCGGTGATCGCATAGGACGGAAAGGTCTTGGAGTTGGTGAAAGACAGATAGATCGTCCACAGGATGAAGCCGTAGACGAAGACGACGGTGGCGGCGAAGCTCGGCGCCAGCACGAGCTTCGGCAGCGCGTCCTGAAGGCGCGAGCGCACCGTGGCACCTGGACGGGCACCGTGCTCCGGCGTCAGCGTGATACTGGTTTCAGCAACTGTGCTCATCTGTCCATTCCGTATAGCGGGTCCGGAATTCTGCTGTCGCGGCCTCTCCGGCACGAAAGCGTGCCGGTCGGCGCAATAGGAAACCCCACCGCAGAGGACTCTCCCCGGCTTGCGCCGGGGAGATCATTCACATTGGCGGGCGCTTACTTGGCGTCTTCGATCGCGCTGACCAGTTGGGTCACGGCCTCGTCCGAGGTCTTGATCTGGCCGTGGACGAATTTGGAGACGACATCCTTGTAGGCGTTGGCAACCGCCGGCGGCGCGCCATAGCCCTGCGCCAGCGAACCGAACAGCGTGCCGCCTTCATTGGCGGCCTTCAGGTCGGCCATGCCCTTCTTGCCGCAAGCGTCGAAATCGGTATCCGGCACGTCGGTGCGGGCCGGAACAGAGCCTTTGACGACGTTGAAGGCCGACTGGAAGCTCTTCGACAGCGTGGCGGTGGCCAAGGCGATCTGGGCGGCCTTGCGGTCCTCCGGAACGTTGAACATGCCGAACATGTCGGAGTTGTAGACGACGCTGCCGTCGGTGCCGGGGAAGCGGTAGCACAGGAAGTCGGTGCCCGGGACCTTCTTGGCGGCGTTGAATTCGCCCTTGGCCCAGTCGCCCATGACCTGCACCAGCGCATCGCCCTTGATGACCATGGCGGTGGCGAGATTCCAGTCCCGGCCCGAGAAGTTCGGGTCGACATAGGTGACGAGCTTGGCGAGGTTGTCGAACGACTTCTTCATCGTGTCGGACTTCAGCGACTCCTCGTCGAGGTCGTTGAAGGCCTTCTTGTAGAACTCAGGCCCGCCGGTCGACAGCACGACCGAGTCGAACATTGTCGCTTCCTGCCAGTTCTGGCCGCCCAGCGCCAGCGGGATGACGCCCGCCGCCTTGGCCTTGTCGAGCAACGCGATGAAGTCGTCGAAGGTCTTGGGCTCGGTGCCGCCGATCTTGTCCATCACCGCCTTGTTGATCCACAGCCAGTTGACCGAGTGGACGTTGACCGGGGCCGCGACCCACTTGCCGTCATAGACCGAGAATTTCTGCAGGGCCGCGGGAACGGATTTGTCCCAGCCTTCCTTCTTCGCCGTCTCGGTCAGGTCGCCCATGACGCCGGCTGCGGCGTAGTCGAGCACGGTATAGCCAAGCATCTGCGAAGCAGTCGGGTAGTTGCCCGCCGCCACCATCGCCTTCAGCGCGGTCATGGCGGCGTCGCCGCCGCCGCCGGCCACCGGCACGTCCTTCCAGGCAAAGCCTTCCTTGGCCAGATCCTGCTTGAGCACGTTCAAAGCGGCGGCTTCGCCGCCCGACGTCCACCAATGCAGCATCTGGACTTCCTTGACGTCCTCGGCATGGGCCGCGAACGCAACGCCCGATGCGAGAGCCGTCCCGATAAGCAGTTTGCGCAACATGTACTTCCTCCCTTGTTGACCTTGCACGACCGGCGGATGCCCGCCGGGTTCTTCCCAACTCAGCCGACCCACCATCCGGTGCGCTGGCCGCGATGAAACTGGATTGTCTTTTCTTCTGTATAGTCCTCGACGGCGCGCTTGCCGAGTTCGCGTCCGAGACCGGACTGCTTGTAACCGCCGAAAGGCAGTTCGGGATAACCCTCCATGAACGTGTTCACCCAAACGGTTCCCGAACGCATATTTCGCGCCACCGACATGCAGGTATCGATGCTGGCGCTCCAGACGCCCGCCGATAGACCATAGGGCGTGTTGTTGGCGATGTGCAACGCCCTTTCAATCGATCCAAAAGTCAGCACCGAGAGCACCGGACCGAACACTTCCTCGCGCGCAATGGCCATGTCTTCGGTGACGTCGCGAATGATGGTCGGATCAAGATACTGGCCGGCGCTCGAAGCAAGCTGCTTGCCGCCGCAATAGATCCGGCTGCCGTCGTTTTCCGCAGCCGTCACGTAGCCGGTGACCTTGGTCACATGGTCGGCGGAGATCATCGCGCCGACCTTGGTGCGGTCGTCGAGCGGATCGCCGACAGTCACCTTGGTGGTGAGTGCTTTGACGGCGCCGAGGAACTCGTCGGCGATCGCCTCATGAACGATTAGCC
>NZ_SUEG01000232.1:4797-5064 GCF_005063415.1 Mesorhizobium sp. | reverse complement strand
GGCGATGGAAGCTCAGGCGATGGCAGCGCCCGCGACAGCATTCTCAAGGCCGCAGAGCAGATCTTCGCCGAAGTCGGCTTTGAAGGCGCGTCGCTTCGCCAGATCGCCGGCCATGCGGATGTGCCGGTGGCGCTGGTTAGCTACCACTTCAAGAACAAGCTCAATCTCTATCGCGACGTGTTTCTGCTTCGCGATCCGGATACCGGCGCGCAGCGTCGGGCGGGGCTGGCGCTGGCTCAGATGGAAGACGATCTGGATCGAAGGCTG
>NZ_SUEG01000232.1:2430-4787 GCF_005063415.1 Mesorhizobium sp. | reverse complement strand
GCTGATGCCGATGCTGATGCTGCGCAGGAAAGAGGGAAGCGCGAATTACGGCGTCTTGCTGGCCCGTGAGGCCAATGATCCAAGATCCGCCGAGCGCGGCATCATCCGTGAAATCTTTGATCCGTTTGCCAAGGCGACGATCGCGCTCCTGAAGACAACTCTCCCGGATCGCAGTGAGGCGGAGGTCGTCTGGGGCTTCCAGATGACTATCGCCATCATGCTCTACATCATGGCCGATAGCGGCCGCGTCGCCAATCTCAGCAATGGCGCCTGCGACCCCGAAGACGTCGAGGGCACGATGCGGATCATCGTTCCCTTGCTGATCAAGGGTTTGCGGGGACTGCCTTGA
Source organism: Mesorhizobium sp. (assembly GCF_005063415.1). Classification (GTDB taxonomy): domain Bacteria; phylum Pseudomonadota; class Alphaproteobacteria; order Rhizobiales; family Rhizobiaceae; genus Mesorhizobium. The sequence goes on along the minus strand of NZ_SUEG01000232.1, from coordinate 4,438 downwards.
GACGAGGCTGACGTCTGCGTGCTTGCCAAGGCGCTCGGCGCGATCGATCTCGGACATCGTATTGTCGTCCGTCGCGTTTATCGGCAATGGATTAAAGCTGAAGACCGTCAGATCACAGCATCCGATCCGGCCTGTCGTGAGGTGTCGCTTGGCACTTAAACGTAAGAATGCGGCAGTTTGTGCGGGCGGTGGCACTTAACTTAAGAAACTCAGCGCGTCGGTTCTCAAATAAGATGCAAAAGCGTGAACCACACACACCCCGACGCTGACACACTATGGCATTGAAATCGTAGGAGTTATCGACCTCTTTCTAAGGCAAATCCCTTGATCTAGCACACAGAAATACAGAAAATATCCTGCCAGCTCGTTCTCGATTTAACTGCAAAAAATCGCGACGGAATCTCAATTTAAGTGCTCATTCTCAATTTTAGTGCACGGCTAAGTCACGGAAACCATTGACACGGGATTCTCATAATTAACTGCCAAGCGACATCTGCTGCCATGGGCCTACATCTGGCTCCCGAGCTCAAGGCCGTGGCCTGAGAACAGCGCTCTGACCCTGTATTCGGATTGATCCCGATTGAAATGAGTTGACGATGTTTGCATAGAGGCCGAGGATTTGCTTTTACCGAATGACGTATAATTTGAGAGGTGTTTTCCTCAGTCGTGCAAGGAGAGAATGTCATGCGACTGATCATTTTACTTGCCACAATTTTAGTGCTGCGCGCACCTTGCGTCGCAAGCGCTCAGGACGTGACCGACTTTCTGGACTTGCAGGGCGAAAAGACACCGCTGTCGATCGATGCCGGCAAGCTTGCCATCGCCGTTCGAGACGGGACGACTGCAGATCGGTTCAAGGCTTTTGCCCAGGAGCGCAACTACAAGATTGCCGAGGAATTGCCGGGTGGCCTCTATATTGTCGAGATTGCCCCGAAACAGCGAAACGAATTGGTTCAGCTTCCGCGCGATATCAAACGCGAAAACGACGATCTTGTCGCGCAGGCAGGAATTGTCGCGACTGCACCGGGAATCGACTATCCGCTGATCATCACAGACGAAATCATTGTTCAATTCGAACCTTCGGTTACGACCAGTAGGGCGAGGGAACTTGTTGAAGAGCAGTCGGCGTCGCTGGGCAAACCGAGCGCCTATTATCCGAACCAGTTCATCGTGGAGGTCGACGGCAGTTCGAAGGGTGATGCGCTGCAGGTCAGCGCACGGCTCCAGGCAATGACCGATCTGGTCGTCTTCGCCCATCCGAATTTCATTACTGTGGTCGAACCACAGGAGATGATCCCGAATGACCGCCTGTTTGGCGACCAGTGGCACCATCGCAACACGAGCCAGAAAGGCGGCGTAGCTGACGCCGACATAGACACCTCGTTGGCCTGGGAAATCGAACAAGGGACGCCAGGAACGACGATCGCCGTCATAGACTTCGGGTTCGACATGACGCATCCCGACCTTCAGCCGAACTTCTGGCGCAACCCGCTGGAGGCCAACGGGAGCCCTGGTGTCGACGACGACGGCAACGGATATGTCGATGATGTGAACGGCTGGGATTTTGTCGACAACGACAACGATCCTTCCGGGCCGGACTTACCCGCCGGCAGCAGGCATGGAACTGCCGTGGCAGGTGTGGCGGCAGCCAGGGGCAGCAACGCGATCGGCGTGAGCGGCAGCTGTCCCGGATGCAGTCTGATGCTCGTCCGAATATCCCAAGTATCATCGACTCAGGCCGTCGCCGACGCAATCGGCTATGCCGCCAGCAATGGTGCGGCAATCCTGTCGAACAGTTGGGCGTTTCCCGCCGTTGCCACGCTTGTCAACGCGTTGGATAACGCTGCAGCGACAGGCCGCGGGGGGCTCGGCAGCGTAATATTCCTGTCGATGCGCAACAACCAGGTCGATGATTGCGGAAACTCCCGCCTGCCATCGCTAAGCAGCGTCATCGCTGTGAATCGATCGACCAATAGGGACCTGTTCGACGCCCCGTCCTCTTTCGGAT
>NZ_SUEG01000232.1:0-2420 GCF_005063415.1 Mesorhizobium sp. | reverse complement strand
TTCTGGCTCCAACCGCCTGGCTGTCGACAATTTCGGCGGGCACAGGGACAGCCTGGATCACCACGACGGATATGACCGGTGCTGCGGGCTACAACAACAACGATATTCTGGATGACTGCCCGGAGCAGTCATCGTCTTCAAATGATGCGCTTGACTACACGAACTGCTTTATCGGGACATCATCGTCGACGCCTTTGGCCGCAGGGGTCAGCGGCCTGCTCATCACCGCGGCTCCGGCCCTGACCCGATTACAGGTGCAGAATCTGCTGCAGGACACGGCAGACAAGATAGAAGATTCGGCAGGCGCATATTCCCCTGGCAATGGATACAGCGCCCCAGGGTCCGGCCGCCCCACGCATGGTCGGGGGCGGATCAACGCGTACGAGGCTCTTCGCGTCATCGCCCCTGCGGGTTTGGGCGGTCATGACGGCGTGGATATTTTCCTACGGGACAATCGCCTGGACTGGGGCAACACCGAGCAACCCAGCAATACGCGGTTCGAAGCTCCACGTGGAACTATCGCGCATTGGGAAAGCATGGACATCAAGGTCGATGCTCCGCCCTATCAGATGACGCCTACTGCCGCCAATTTCTCGGCCTTCGACGATGAGACGCCCAGCGCCATCAGCGGGGAGACAAACAAAGTATACGTACGCCTGCGCAATCGCGGTCCACAGACGCCAGCAACGGCAGGCGTCAAGCTTTACTGGACGCAGTTCGGTACAGCGCTTCCGCCGCTGCCTGCGGACTTCTGGCAGCAATTCCCGTCTGATTCCGCCGATGCCTCTCAATGGCATCCCCTTGACTGTGCTGTCGGCGGCACGACAGCCTGCGCGGTCACAAATCTCGCCTATTCAGGAGCCTCAGCCGCGGAGGGAATGGGCGACGCTGCGCAGATCGTGGCGTTCGACTTTCCGGCTCCCGCCGTCGACTCGACGTTTTCGAACCACTTCTGCCTGGTGGCGATGGTGGATTCTCCCCAAGATCCCATCTCGCCAGTCTCCAAGGCAGCCTTTCTTGTCGACAGCATTACGCCTTTTGACAACAATGTCACCCATCGCAACTATCTGAACCTGCCGACCACTGCAGCATTTAGAGAGAGAATCGTCGTTCGCAATCCGTTTGACAGAGCGCTGGAAACCGCGCTCCAGGTGGCGGCGCCTGCCGGCTGGGAAGTATCGGGTGAGCCGTTCGGGATCGGAAAGCCTTTCAAGCTGGCTCCCCTAGAGGAAGTTGCAGTCACCCTGACCGTTCGCAACGCAAAAAGAAAAGGTATAGTTACAGTGTGGCAAATCGATGTCGGAAGCGACAAGGCCACGATCATCGGCGGATTGACGTTGAGATTCCGGGCCGGGCAATAGCTTCTTTGTTCGGCCTGGCGGGTGAGGACGTGTCTGCTTGTTTATATCAGAAGTCACGCAGAAATGCAGGTTTGTTTTTCTTCCACGCATGTTTCATATTTGTCGAGGAAAGGGGATGTCATGAATGACTGCAAGGAATTCTTCTCCGCCTATCGGTCAACAATGATCGCACTCACTCTCTGTCTTGGAATGTCTGTTGTGGTAAGCGGGGCTGCGCTTGCTGTAGAATGTACGAAAAAGATGCCCGATTATGCACCAAGCGACGGCCCGACGTTTCAGTGGGGCGGCGCGGATTTATCTGCGGACGACCGGGCCGACATAGAAGACCTGTTCAGCCGCTATGCTTGGGCGCTCGACGAGCGCAACGCGGAGAATTTCGCCGGCCTATTCGCGAAGACAGGCAGGTACGAGGTCTGCACAGGCGGGGGAAACACTCAAGTGTTCACCGCGCCCGCCAACGAAATTGAGACGACGATGCAGGGGGAATTCGCCGCGTTGGCCAGCGTGTTCCAGCCGCGGCATTTCCTGTCCAACACTCTCCTTCGCGCAAGCAAAACGGGAGAGGACGCCCTGGACTCCAAGACCACCATGCTTGTCACAATCCAGCGTCTGGAAGGCGATCGCGTTTTGCCCGAGCCGGACTATACGGCGGATGTGAGAGCGACCCTACTGAGAGACAGCGACCAGAACTGGAGGTTCAACTTGTTGGTGGTCTATGCCGACACACCCGTGTTCGAACCCATGGGACGTTGAGTTTCGCAGTTGCGCGTCGCCTTGAAAGTCGGGGCCGCGCTGATTGCTGGAATCGTGGTTCCGGCCTCAGCAAGCAAGTCCCTCGAGCAACCGAGCGGGTGGTCGTGGACCGAGGAGGTTGCATTTGCCACGGCGGTCCGCGAAGCCAACGACGACATATTCTGGGAGCCGGCCTCCGAGAGCCAGGACACGGTCACACGCTTTGGCGACGAAGCGCGTGCCGTGTTCGGGCCTATTCCGGAGGGCGATTGCCTTGGCCCGGACGCAAAGATCATTCCCGTTGAAGTCGAGGGAAACATCGTCGAC
>NZ_SUEG01000231.1 GCF_005063415.1 Mesorhizobium sp. | reverse complement strand
ACCAAACGCAGCCGGATGTTTCCGAGCTCAAGGCACGCATTGCCGAAATGCGCACCATCATCGACACCGCCACCGACGGCGTCGTGCTGATCGGCCGTAACGGAACGATCCGTTCAATTAGCCGTCCGGCGGAGGCACTGTTCGGCTTCGACAGCGACGAGGTGACCGGCAAGCCGTTCGTCTCGCTGTTTGCGATCGAAAGCCAGCGCGCGGCGCGTGACTATCTCGAGGGGTTGTCGGAGCCCGGCGTTGCAAGCGTGATGAACGATGGCCGCGAGGTGATCGGACGCGAGGCGCAGGGGCGCTTCATTCCGCTGTTCATGACCATCGGCAGGCTGCCCAACGACAGCGGCTTCTGCGCGGTGGTGCGCGACATCACCCAGTGGAAGCGGGCCGAAGAGGACTTGACCCAGGCGCGCGCAGTCGCCGAGCGCGCCTCGTCGCAGAAGACCGATTTTCTGGCCCGCATCAGCCACGAGATCCGCACACCGCTCAACGCCATCATCGGCTTTTCCGAGCTGATGGTCGACGAGAAATTCGGGCCGGTGGCCAATGACCGCTATCGCGACTATCTGCGCGATATCAACCGTTCGGGCAACCACGTGCTCGATCTGGTCAACGACCTGCTCGACATTTCGAAAATCGAGGCCGGCCAGCAGGAGATGGCTTATGAGGCGGTGTCGCTCAACGACACGCTGGCCGAAACCGTGGCGATGATGCAGCCGCAAGCCAACCGGGAGCGCGTCATCATCCGCTCCAGCTTCGCCTCGCGGCTGCCGGAAGTGGTGGCCGATCTGCGCAGCGTGCGGCAGATCGCGCTCAACATCCTGTCGAACGCCGTCCGCTACACGCAGGCCGGCGGCCAGGTGATCGTGTCGACGGCCTACGAGATCTCCGGCGATGTCGTCATGCGCGTGCGCGATACCGGTATCGGCATGAGCCAGTCCGAGATCGAGCAGGCGCTGAAGCCGTTCAAGCAGATCAATGCGCTGAAGCGCGGCCGCGGCGACGGCACCGGTCTCGGGCTGCCGCTGACCAAGGCGATGGTCGAAGCGAACCGGGCCCGGTTCACCATCAATTCGACGCCCGGCGAGGGAACCCTGGTCGAAGTCGCCTTTCCCTCGACCCGCGTGCTCGCTGGTTAGCTATGGTGGCGCAAAGAAAAAAGGCGTCCAACAGGACGCCTTGAGAAATTGGAATTGCTGTCACAACGGGGCTTGAGCGAATCAGATCCTCTCGGGGCTAAGAGGAACGGGATTTCTCCCTCAAGTTACGCACGACTATCGATGCCGGGCCTTAACAAATCCTTACCGCCACGCCGGAAAATTTACCAATGTGTACCACTCATGAAATCTAGGTAAATTCCGAAGAGACAATTCGTTAACGATACCGGAGACCTCAAGACGGGCTCCACCTTGGACCCGGGTCAGTCGGCAAGCTGCGGCAGGTTGCGAAACAGCTCGAGCGCTTCGGGATTGGCGAGCGCTTCCTTGTTCTTGATGGCGCGGCCATGCACCATGTCGCGTACCGCGAGCTCGGTGATCTTGCCCGATTTGGTGCGCGGAATATCGCTGACGGCAACGATCTTGGCCGGCACGTGGCGCGGGCTCGCCCCGGTGCGGATTTTCGCGCGGATGCGTTTTTCCAGCTCGGCATCGAGCTCGACGCCGGCCGCCAGCCGCACGAACAGCACGACGCGAACATCATTGTCGAAATCCTGGCCGATGCATAGTGCTTCGAGGATTTCCGGCATTTGCTCGACCTGATTGTAGATCTCCGCCGTGCCGATCCTGACACCGCCCGGATTGAGCGTGGCGTCGGAACGGCCATGGATGATCAGGCCGCCATGGGCGGTCCATTCGGCGAAATCGCCGTGGCACCAGACATTGTCGAAACGTTCGAAATAGGCGGCTTTGTATTTCCTGCCGTCAGGGTCGTTCCAGAAGCCGATCGGCATCGCCGGAAACGCCTTGGTGCAGACGAGCTCGCCCTTCTCCTGGCGGAGCGGCCGGCCGTCATCGTCCCAGACATCGACGGCAAGGCCGAGGCCGGGCCCCTGGATCTCGCCGGTCCATACCGGTTCGATCGGCACGCCGAGCACGAAGCAGGAGACGATATCGGTGCCGCCTGAAATCGAAGCTAGATGCACGTCCTTCTTGATGCCTTCATAGACGAAGCGGAAGTCTTCCGGCGATAGCGGCGAGCCGGTCGAGGAGATGGTGCGCACGCTGGAAAGATCATGCGTACGGATCGGCTTCAGGCCGGCCTTGCGCACGGAATCGATGAATTTGGCCGAGGTGCCGAAATAGGTCATCTTTTCGGCATCGGCGAAGTCGAACAGCGCATTGCCGTCCGGGTAGAAGGGCGAGCCGTCATAGAGCAGCAAGGTGGCGCCCGATGCCAGGCCCGACACCAGCCAGTTCCACATCATCCAGCCGCAGGTGGTGAAGTAGAAGAAGCGGTCGCCGTCGAGCAGGCCGGCATGCAGCCGTTCTTCCTTGACGTGCTGGATTAGCGTTCCGCCGGCCGAATGGACGATGCATTTGGGAACGCCGGTCGTGCCCGACGAAAACAGGATGTAGAGCGGATGCGAAAACGGCAGCCTTTCGTAGGCGACAGGCCTGGCGGCAAAGGGTGACAGCGCCTCCTCCAGCGCAGCCGCCTTGCCGATGGTCGCCGCGACGTCGAGCGAGGTGCCGAGATAGTCGACAACGAGGACTTTGCGGACGGTGGCGAGCTTGTCCGCCACCGCCGCGATCTTGTCTGCGACTTCGATCGCCTTGCCATTGTACCAGTAGCCGTCCGGCGCGATGAATATGACCGGCTCGATCTGGCCGAACCGGTCGAGAACACCCTGCTCACCGAAATCTGGGGAGCAGGACGACCAGACGGCGCCGATCGAGGCGGCCGCCAGCATCGCAGCAACGGTCTCCGGCATGTTGGGCATCATCGCGGCGATGCGGTCGCCCTTCTTCACCTTGAGCGACAGGAAAAGCTGCTGCAAGCGCGAGGTCAGCGCATGCAGCTCGTTCCAGGACAGCCGCCGCTCGACCTTGTCCTCGCCGCGAAAGACGATTGCGTCGCCAAGCCCGGTTTTCTTCAGGAGATTCTCGGCGAAGTTCAGCTTCGCGTCAGGGAAGAAGGTCGCGCCGGGCATCTTGTCGCCATCGACCAGCACGCGTTCGCCCTTGTCGCCGACGATGCCACAAAAGTCCCAGACCAGGCCCCAGAAGGTCTCGCGATCATCGATCGACCACCGATGCAGGTCGGTATAGGAGGAGAAAGCCTTGCCGGCCATGCTCGCTGCGGCGTTCATGAAGGCGGTCATCGGCGCCGCGTCGATCTGCTCTTGCGTCGGGATCCAGAGCGGTGCGTCGTCAGCCATCATTGTTCCTCCGCAGGCTGCATCGCTTATGCATATCGCGATGCAGCAGAGCAAGATTTTGTTGGACCGTGCCGGTCAGGGTGTGCGCAAATGCCATCGCCGGGCCATAAAGACTTGAAATGCGTCAGCCGTCGGTTACACCCGTCGGGCGATTTTGTCGGAATGGAAGCATACGGGGCGATATGCCATCACCTTTGATCCGACGCGGAATATGGGCGATCGGCGCGGCCGTCATCGTCATCGCGCTGGTCGTCGCAGCCTTGCCGTTGATCGCCTCGACCCGCATCGTGCGTGACCGCATCGCGTGGGAAATGAGCGCCTGGAGCGGTTTCCGGGTCACCATCGACGGCGCGCCGCGCATCGAGGTCTGGCCGAATTTCCGGGCGATCCTGAGCGACGTGACGCTGTCGCAATGGACAGAGACGGATGCACCGCCAGTGGTCGAGGCCGAACGGGTCGAGGTCGACCTCTCGGCCATGGCGGCGCTGCGGGGCGACGTGGTGTTTTCGACGGCGCGGCTGGTGCGACCGACGATCAGGGTCCAGCGTACCGCGAGCGGGTTTTTCCTGCCTGCGATTCCTAGCGGCGGGCGCATTACGCGTTCGATCGACGCTGCCCGCGCGGTGATCAACACAAATCCCGCCAAGCCGGATCTCGGCAAGCTGCCGACAGATCCGTTCGGCACAGTCGAGTTCAGGGACGGCCGCGTAGTGGCTGCCATCGGCGGCAAGGACCAGGAGATATTGAGCAGCCTGAGCGGCCAGGCGAACTGGGCCGCGATGAACAGCAATGCGACGCTGTCGGCGACCGGGATATGGCGCGGCGAAAGCGTTGCCATCGACGCCGCATCGCCGAACCCGCTCGTGCTGTTTGGTGGCGGCACAGCACCGGTCACGTTTTCCTTCAAGGCGGCGCCGGCCAGTTTTTCGTTCGACGGCCGCGCCAGCATGTCGGAGAACGGCTATTTCGACGGCCAGGCAAAATTCGCCGCACCTTCGCTCCGACGCGTGCTCGAATGGTCGCAGGCCGGCATCGCACCCGGTGCCGCAATCGGCTCGATCTCGGTTTCAAGCAAGATCACGGCGACGGCCGGGCGCATCAAATTCGAAAACACGGCCCTGACCCTCGACAACAACCCCGGAATGGGTGCGCTGGACTTCACCTATGGTGAGGCACTGCCGGTGATCTCAGGCACACTTGCTTTCGATACGCTCGACCTCAGATCGTTTCTCTCAGCCTTTACCCCGGTGCCATCCGCCGGCGGCACCGGTCCGGGCGAAATCGATACGAGCTTCGCCGACCGGATCAACCTCGATCTCAGGCTGTCGGCGGCGCATGCCACGGCCGGCGCCATCCAGCTTGCCGACGTCGCCGCCACCGCCCAGGTCAAGAACGGCCTTGCCGTCTTCGACATCTCGGATGCATCCGCCTTTGGCGGCAACGTCCAGAGCAGCGTCCGTTTCGACCGCAAGCCCGCCGGCACGGAAGTCGAGATCCGGCTGCTTGCTTCCGATATCGACGGCGGCGCTTTCGGCACTGCGGCCGGGATGACGCGGCTGGTGCCGATCGGCACCGGAACCGTTTCGGTCATCCTCAAGGGGCCTGGCAGAACCTGGGACTCCATTTTCGAAAACGCCAATGGCTCGCTGTCCGCGACGTTCGGCGCGGGTGCGCTGAGCCGGCTTAACCTGCCGGCGTTCCTCAAGCACACCGAACAGGGCGGATTCTTCGCGCTGGACGACGTCTCGGACGGAACGCTGCCGATCGACGGGGCCGAGCTCAAGACGAGCATTTCGAACGGCGTGGCGCGCATCGACAAGGCCGAGGTGAATTCCGCGCAATACAAGATCTGGCTTTCCGGCATCGCATCCTATGCCGGACGCGGGCTGGCACTGTCCGGCGGCATCGTCCAGCCGAGCCAGGCTGCCACGCAG
>NZ_SUEG01000230.1 GCF_005063415.1 Mesorhizobium sp. | reverse complement strand
CAATCTGTTTCGCGCCGACGCCTATCTGTTGAAGAAGATCGTTGCGTCGGCCGGCTCGCTGCTCGATGAGGTGCGGACCGATCCGCACCATCCGATGCGAGCCGAATTCGACCTTTTCGTCGGGACCTTCGTCGAGCGGCTGAGGACATCCAAACAATATGCCAGGCGCGCCGAAAAGCTGAAGCGCGATTTCCTTGCCCGGCCGGAGCTCAGCGCGCTGGCCGGCGATATGTGGGACAGCCTGCGGCTGTTCATCGAGCAGGACGCCAAGGCGCCGAATTCGATGATCCGCGACCATCTCGCCACCATGTTCGTCGAGGTCGGCCGCCATCTTGCCGACGACGCGCAGATCAGGGCCGACATGAACCAGGGGTTCATCGTGGCGCTTGCGTCCTTCGTCGAAAGCCAGAAGAGCGGCGTGTCCAAATTCATCGCCGACCAGGTCAAGCGCTGGGACCTCGCGCAACTGACAAGGCTTATAGAAATGAACATCGGCAAGGACCTGCAATATATTCGCTTCAACGGCATGATCATCGGTGGCCTTGCCGGGCTCGTGCTCTACACCGCCGAACGGCTGTTTCTCGTCGGCTGACTCGTCCGAATGGACCGCTGAGCTTTGCTGCACTATCTTCCGAGCAGTGGCGGCGTTCACGGCAACAGGGGGAGAGTACCAGCATGGCAAAACGACCGGAGTCCGAGTCCTTCATCGACATGTTCGGCAAGTTCGGCCGCGACCTGAAGCTGCCGAATGTCGACGTCGAGGCGATCCTCGCTCACAACCGCAAAAACTTGGAAGCGCTGGAGAAGTCGGCCCGGGCGAGTGCCGCCGGAGCGTCGGCGCTGTTGTCCAGGCAACGCGAGATGCTGCAGGACACGCTGCGCGAAATCACCGACATGGCACAAAACTACAGGGCGCCCGGCAATCCGCAGGAAATGATGCAGAAGCAGGCGGCGTTCGCGAGGAAATCCTTCGAGACCGCGCTGAAGAATGCCGGCGAGATGGCCGAACTGGCGAGGGCGTCCGGCACCGAATCGATCGAAATCCTGCGCAGCCGCATCAAGGAGGCGATGGAGGAGATCCGCGCCGGCCACGACAAGAAGTAAGCTGTTCCCCGGCAGCACACTTGCCGGCGGCAAAGACCGGCGGCTCGGCCGAAGATTATGCGCTGGAATCGCATTGGCGAATTGACAGGGGCGGCCCGTCGTGGTCCGGAACAGGCAAGCGATCGGGAAAGCAGGAATGACGCAGATACGGCCGAGGACGCCGCCGACCTTCGAGCAACTCAGGGCGATGGCCGGGCAGGAGTTGGGCGTCTCGGACTGGACACTGGTCGATCAGCACCGCATCGACCAGTTTGCCGAATGCACTGGCGATCATCAATGGATCCATGTCGATCCCGAGCGGGCGAAGCGGCAAAGCCCGTTCCGCACCACGATCGCGCATGGCTATCTGACCCTGTCGATCATCGGCGCGCTGGCGCTCGAGATGGGCATCGTGCCCGAAAACACGCAGGCCGCGTTCAACTACGGTTTCGACAAAGTGCGTTTCGTGGCGCCGGTCAGGGTCGGCTCGCGGATCAGGCTGCGCACCACGCTGTTGTCGATGGAAGACAAAGGCCCGGGGCAATATCTGATGAAAGCTGCCAATACGGTCGAGATCGAAGGCGAGCAGAGGCCGGCGCTGACCGCCGAGACGCTCGTCATGCTTTACGCGCGCCGCAAGCGGGCCGGCACCTGAGAGACCGTTTGGAAACTCTACTCTGGCGGCCATCTGATGGTGGTTTCTGCGCTTCCGGCCTTCGCCGGCCGAAGCACCCCATGAGGGGCCTCGGCAGTTAATGCTACGGCCGGCGTAGGCCGGTGCTCACGGACCTAAATGTCCGCTGCGCTCCGGTTCTCGAAACCACCATCATATGACTCGTCAGAGCGAATTTCGAAACGGTCTCCGAGGACACGGCCTCAGACAGGTGCGCGGCAGCGCAATCAACGCGACATCGCCTCTTCAAGCGCCCTGAAAATCCGGTCGTCTCCCGATTGGGCGACGTTGAAGCGCATGTAACGGCTGGCCGACCGGGACAGGCTGAACGCATTGCCGGGCGCAAGCACGACATTGGCCGTCAGTGCGTGGCGGGCGACATCCGCGGCATCTATCCCCTCCGGCAGCCTGCACCATAAAAACATGCCGGCGGGCTGATCTATCCATGGCACGATGCCGATCGCCCTGAGGCGGATGCTGGTTTCCTCCATGGCGCGCGAGAGCCGCGCGCGCAGCAGGTCGACGTGCTTGCGATAGAGACCATCCTTCAGCAGCGTCAGTACCAGTTCGGATGCAAGCCGACCGCTGCCAAACGATGTGGCGATCTTGAGATCGGTCAATCCTTCCATCCAGTCGCGAGGAGCGGCGATGAAGCCGCAGCGCACCGATGCCGACAGCGTCTTGGAAAAGCTTCCGATGTGGATGACCCGGCTGAGGCCGTCGAAGGCCGCCAGCCTGGGCGCGGGCGTGTGTTCGAAATCGGCGAAGATATCGTCCTCGATGATTGTCAGCCCCGACTGGTCGGCGAGCTTCAGCACCCGATGGGCAACGACCGGGGACAATATAGCGCCTGTCGGATTGTGGAGCGCCGAATTGGTAATGTAGAGGCGCGGCCGATGCTCGTTCAGCGCCTGCGCGAACAGTTCGATGTCCGGACCCGAGCGCGTGTAGGGGACGCTGATCACCTTGGCCCGATGGGCGCGCAACAGGGCATGGAAGTTGAAGTAGCAGGGATCGTCGACCAGCACCGTGTCACCCGATTCGAGCAGGAACCGGCACAGCAGGTCGATCGCCTGAGTGCCCGACTCCGTCAGCATGATCTGGTCCGGAGAGGCTTCGATGCCGTGCTCGGCCATGCGCCGCGCCAGCAGATGGCGCAGCGCCGGCAATCCGAGCGGCGTGCCGTAATCGGTCAGCGCGGCACCGTCGGCGCGGGCCACCGTCCGCAATGCCCGACGCAATCCAGCCTCGGGCATCCATGCGGCCGGCAGCCAGCCGCAACCCGGTTTCAGGACGCCGTCGCCGGCTTCCAGCGATTGGCGCGAGACCCACAGCGGGTCGACAGCACGGTCAAGCCTGGGGCCGATCTCGGCCAGCGACAGCGGAGCCAACGGTCCGGCGGCATAGAAGCCCGAGCCCGGCCGCGAGCGGATCATGCCTTCCGCCGCAAGACGCTCATAGGCCTCGACCACGGTTGACTTGGAAACCTGCATGGCCTTGGCGAAAGCCCGGATCGAAGGCAGCCGCATTCCCGGTGTCAGGCTGCGCGCGGCGATCCTGTGCCTGATCGTCGCCATGACGCTTTCGACAAGCGTCCGGCTGCCCTCATCTGTTGTCGTCTGCTCATCCATCCGTACTGCTCAGCCTACCATGACGGTTTTGTCAAACTGTACCTCATTGTCTCTGGCGGAGCCATACGCCCGGCCCGATAGAGGGCGAAAACGAGCGGGGCATCGATGGACAAGGCGGCGAGTAGTTGGGCGGCGAGTGGTTGGGCGGCGAGTAGCTGGGCGGCGAGTGGCTGGGTCAACGGGTTCATAGGCGTGCTGATCTTCAGCGGTTCGCTCCCGGCGACGCGCGTGGCGGTGATGGATTTCGATCCGGTGTTCGTAACGGTCGCCCGTGCGGCTTCGGCGGGCATCCTCGGCCTGGCGCTGCTGCTTCTCTTTCGCCAGAAGCGCCCGGAGCGGCGAGATCTGTTCCCGCTGGCGATCGTGGCGCTTGGCGTCGTGGTCGGCTTTCCCCTGCTGACGGCGCTGGCGCTCAAGCACATCAATTCGGCTCACTCCATCATTTTCGTCGGCCTGTTGCCGTTGGCGACCGCGATCTTCGGCGTGGTTCGAGGCGGTGATCGCCCGAAGCCGGCGTTCTGGCTGTTCTCGTGCCTCGGCAGCGGCCTTGTTGCCGGTTTTGCAGTCACGCAAGGCCTGTCGGTCTCGCCGCTCGGCGACATCTTGATGCTGGCCGCCATCATCGTGTGCGGATTGGGCTATGCGGAAGGAGCGGCGCTGTCGCGCAAGCTCGGCGGTTGGCAGGTGATTTCGTGGGCGCTGGTGCTGTCGCTGCCGGTCATGCTGGCGCTGACGTTCATCACCATGCCGCCGTCGCTCGAAAGTGCCGGCAGGGGCGCCTGGATTGGCCTGGCCTATGTTTCGCTGTTCAGCATGCTGATCGGTTTCGTGTTCTGGTATCGCGGCCTGGCGCAAGGCGGCATCGCCGCGGTCGGGCAGTTGCAACTGCTGCAGCCTTTCTTCGGCCTCGGGCTGGCGGCAGCGCTGCTGCATGAGCAGGTCAGTCCCGCCATGATCGGCGTCACCGCCGCCGTCGTGCTTTGCGTCGTCGGTGCCAAGAGATATGCGAGATAGGTGCGCCGGCTGCCGGAGTTGCATGCGAACCGGGTGGAATCCTCAAGGATGCTTGGCAACGATATCTGTTCGCCCGGCAGTGGCGCGGGCTGAAAATACCGCAAGGATCAGCGCCGCCACTACCAGGGCCGTCGCGACCTGGAAAGTGACCTGCATGCCGCGTGCGGCTGCCGCAGATGCCAATATCTGCTGACCGGTGCCTTCGCTTCCGCCAGCCGATGCGAAGGCAAACACCGCGCCCATTACGGACGCACCGGTGATCAGGCCGAGATTGCGCGACAGATTGAGCAGGCCGGAGACGACCCCGCGCTGGTCGGATGCCACACCGGTCATCACGGCTGAATTGTTGGAGGTCTGAAACAGGCTGTAGCCGGTGCAGACGATGATGATTGGTACGACATAGCCGGCAATACCGAATTCCGCCCGCGACAGAGCAAAGGTACCAATAACGAGAGCGAACAGGCCGACGATCATCATCCGGCGCGCCCCGAAACGATCGACCAGGCGTCCGGCCGGCAGCGCCGCCAGTGCGGTAACCAGGGGGCCGGTCGACAGAACCAGCCCGACCATGGCTGCGTCCAACCTCAGCGCGCGCGACAGATAAAATGGCGCGACCACCAGCGTCGCCATCATCACGGTGGCGACGATCAGGCTCATGGCGAGGCTTGCGTTCAAGGCCTGGTCGCGGAACCTGGCAGGCTGGATCAAAGGGTTCTCGGCCCTTGTCTGCGCAATGACGAACAGGAGGCCACCCACAGCGGCGGCAATCAGCAAGCCGACATTGAGAGAACCAAAACTGCCGCGCCCAAGGGTGACGGCGAGCGCATAGGCGGCCAGCGTCAGCGCGAGCAAAGCCGTGCCGATGCCGTCGAAACCGCGCCGATCTGCCGTCTTTTTTCCGGCCGGCAGGACGCGCCAGGCGAGCGCGAAGGCCAGCATCCCCAACGGCAGATTGATGAGGAA
>NZ_SUEG01000022.1:17996-54581 GCF_005063415.1 Mesorhizobium sp. | reverse complement strand
AACCCACTGTGGCACTCAGATGCCGGGAGCGGGAGCCATCCACCTCATCTGCTTTGGGCGAAAGCAAAATCCGCCTCTGCGGCCGATATTGAAGCGCAAAACTGCCGTTCACTTCATGATAGATGTAGGCCGGCTTCAATTCAGAACCGACCTCGGCCAAAGGCTACCTTTGAGCCAAGACGACCTTAGTTGCATGTGATTGGGGCAAACAGGCCGACTTCCTCAGTCGGCTATGTCAAGCCGCTCGGGTTTTCATGTCTTCGCCGCTCACCATTTTGGTCACGGCGGAGTAATCGAGCTTGCCTGAGCTGAGGACAGGCACTTTCGCAACGACGCGCACCTCGGCCGGTACCCTCAGGTCCATGGCGCCATGGGCCTTGGCGAAGACCAGGAATTCGGCACGCGTGGCGCTGACGGCCTCGGTGATGAGGATCAAAGCAGTCGAATTCGGCATTCCGACACGCATACGTATTGGTGGTCAGACTCGCTGGTGGACGCCCTGTTCCGCCTCCGGTTGGCGCGAGCTAGCCTTTTGAGCCGGCTGGGGCGATTGCGCCTGGAACAATATCCGTGTTCTGAGCCACCTTGATTCGCCATCCCGACTGCCCTTCTTGGGCAATCAGAAGCAATATGCCTTTCCTAACCCCGGCCGGGGAGCCGTCAGGAGCACATGCTCCCGTTAGGGTCCAAGTGTAATGAACAGCAGCAAGCCCCGGAGCCAATTCCACAACCGACGAGATATCGCCTTCTAATCGGCTATCCCGAAACGTGGTATCATGGGTGGCTCGGTGCGCCGCTTCGATCTCGATCGGTTCTTCCACCAAACACCTACGACGTTAACGAAATTAGCATCGGAAGCGAACAGAGACGCAAACTCATCCATGTCATGCCGGTTCCAAGCGTTCGCAAAAGCGGTAGCGACATGCTCGGGCTTACCAGACGTCACGCTCATGACCCACGTCTCCTGCGTACCTTCGCTAAGCATATAGGAGCCGGGAACCGGATGCGACACGGCAAAGCTCAAATTTCAAACTGACGCACTACCGGCAGCGGAGGAATTGCGACATCCAATGTGGGATCCTGTTACGATCCCCTATGGCCATCCGAATAGTGGTTATCCTGGCGCTTCTTTCCGCCTTCGCCTACGGATTCGCAAAACTCGTTGAACGTTATGGCGGCGTTGGCGATCAGCCTTCTCCATGTGGGGAAGGCTCAACCCTTGATTGCCCAGACCGCAATGCGGCGCCACCTTAAACCTGAGCCTAAGCATTCGAGCGCGCTTGGAATAGGAAGTCGCGTTCGCGCCAATCAAGCGGAAGACCAAAGTCTGCACGGCAGAAGGGCGAATTGATGACTATCATCGTGATATGATAGCGTTGCCGCACCTTGCCCGAGGACGGTGTCTTCCCGCCATTCCATGCACATGCCATGGGTCGCAGTTGCGCCACAAATGCTCAGGGCGCCAGTCCGGCCTTCCCCCCAAGCGACGATCATGGCGTCGAGGCGCCGCAGGCTGATGGATGTTGTCTTGTCGGTCATCTTTGATGAAACCGTACCGGATGAAGACGCCGAAGGGGGGGCGGAAGCCGACTGAGAGCCCGCCAATTTCGTCTAAGTTCATATCCGCCATTTGCAAGTAAAATGCGAAAAGCCACTGCGATGCAATGACTTAGCTTGCGTTCTTGAGCCTTCGACCTTTTCTCTAGAGTCTTTCCCAACGCGGCCGTGGGTGAAATTCCCCATAGTTCCGACGTGAGATTTGGGGAGTTTGCCCGATACGGCCCCTGGCTTGTGGCGGTACGGTTTGCCGCGCCCTCAATAAGCAGAAACCGGAGAAAACCATGTCCACGAACGATTTAGGCACGACGGAACTGCAAGAAGCTGCGGAGCGGAAACACACTGCTGTCGAAGCGAAGTCGGAAGACGAGGCGTACCGATTGAACCACGGCAAGCCTGGATCGGATCGCGCCGGGCTATGACCGAACCAATACCGAGACGCAGAAGTGGCTCGGCAGCGAGGCGCTGCACAGGGTGGGGCTCGGCCATAGGCGAGTGTTCAGGTTCTGAGCAGCAGGCTTGAACTCTGTACGACAACCGATCTCAGCCTGATCATTCTCCCAATTGACTGCCGAAAATGACCGCCTTCTTACAACTAGCCGCCAAGCCACATTTGGCACTTGCAAACTCGCGCTGGGGTGTCGACCGCTTCTCTCACGCTCCCCCCATATAGATTTCCATGATCTGCCGGTCGTCGCGCACGTCCCGACGCGTCCCCTCGAAGCGCTTTTCGCCGGCCGCCAGGATGTAAAGCTTGTCCGCAATCGGCATCGCCTCGCGGATGTTCTGCTCCACCATCACAATGCCGATGCCGTGCGCGGTGAGGGTGGTAATGCGTTCGAGCGTCTCGATGACCATGGCCGGCGACAATCCGGCGGAAGGCTCGTCCAGCAGAATGAAGCGCGGTTCCGAAACCAGCGCCCGCGCCAGCGCAAGCATTGCCTGCTCGCCGCCCGAAAGCGAACCGGCCGCGGTTTGGCGCCGCCGTGCCAAAGAGGGATATTGCTCGATCAGCGCCTCGATGCGCTGCTCGACTATCCGTCGGTCCGCGATGGCGTAGCCACCCATGCGCAAATTCTCCATCACTGTCAGGCGCGGAAACACACCGCCGCCCTGCGGCATCAACACCAGCCCCTGGCGCACCACTTCATGGACGGCAAGGTTGGAAAGTGTTGATTCGCCCAGGCTCGCCGTGCCGCTCCACACCGGCAGCGCGCCGACAATGGCCTTGAGTAGGGTCGACTTGCCACTGCCGTTCGGCCCGAAGATGCAGGTAATCTTGCCAGCTTCCGCGCTCAGCGAGACGCCATGGACGATCTCCTGCTTGCCGTAGCCGGTAACGATGTTGTCGGCGGTGAGCGTGGTGCTCATTGCGGCCGCCCCAGATAGGTCTGCATAACCTCCGAATTGCGAACGATGTCGTTGAAAGGCCCTGTGGCCACGACACGGCCCGCATCCATGACGATTATGCGGTCGCACACGTTCCGCACCATTTCCATGTCGTGCTCGATGACCAGGACGGTGGTGCCGCGCTCGCGCAGCCGCGCGATGGCATCCACGATGATCCTGCGGATGCTGGGATGCACGCCCGCCGTCACCTCGTCGAGCAGAATGAGCGAGGCTTGGCGCATCACAACGCGCCCGAACTCCAGCAGTTTCTGCTGGCCGCCCGAAAGATCGGATGCGCGGTTGTCTGCGACATGCTCCAGCTTGAGCAGCGCCAGCGTATCGGCCGCCCGTTCGCGCGCGCCCTGCCAGTGGCCCTCGGCCGCAGCCGCCAGCAGGTTTTCGGTGACGCTCATATTGTCGAACATGGCCGGAATCTGGAAGGTGCGAGCAAGCCCCAGCCGCGCGATCGCGTGAGCCTTTCGGCCGCCGATTTCGTGACCGTCGAAGCGGATCTGGCCACGATCCGGCGTCACCGTGCCCGATATTAGGTTGAACAGAGTCGACTTGCCAGACCCGTTAGGTCCGATCAGGCCGGCGATCTCGCGCCGACCGACGTCAAGGGAGACACCGTTGACGGCCTTGATGCCGCCGAAATGGCAGTGGAGTTCGCGCACGACGAGAATAGGCTCGCCGGTGCCAGCCGTTTTGCCCTCGGCGGCGCTCAACTGGGCCGTCCCGGGCCGCCGCCGACAAGATTGCCGACCGCCTTGTCCAGCACGGCGCCAGACACGGCTACGCGCCTCGAAAACAGGCCGGCGATGCCGTTTGGCAGGAACAGCACCACCAGCACGATGGCCGCGCCCAATATGGCGATATAGAAGGCGGTGTCACCCCAGTACATCCAGATGATGCGGTTTACGACAAAGAGCGCCACACCGCCCAATGCCGGCCCCCACAGGCTGCCCAGCCCGCCCAGCAGCACCATCACCACCATCTGATCGGTGATGTCGCCGCCGAAGACGCTTTTCGGATTGATGAACGTGACCCAGTAGGCGAAGATCGCGCCGAATACCGAGGCGGTGACGGCACTGAGCACGAAGGTCTGCAGCTTGACCAGCGAAGTGTTGATACCGATAGCCTCGGCCGCCGGCTCATGATCGCGCAGCGCCTTGACCTTCAGCCCGAAACGCGAGCGCTCGAACAGCGCCCACGTAATGAGATAGGTGAGCGCAGCCGCGCCGAACATGGCGAAGTAGAAGAAGCGCTCGTCAAGAAAGGGCGGCAGCCCAATGCCGCCAATGCCGCCGGTGAAGTCCATCACCGAGGCGAACTGTATGAGCACCTCGGCGAAGGCCCAGGTGGCTATGGCGAAATAGGCGCCGCGCAGGCGCAGCGTCGGCGCGCCGATGATGATGGCAAACAGCGCCGTCACCACGATACCGGCCGGGAGGGTGGCGAAGAAGGGCCAGGCGAGCCTGTCGCCCATCAGCAGCGCCGTAACATAGGCGCCGAGCCCGAAGAAGGCCGAATGGCCGAAATTGATGTAGCCGGCATAGCCGCCGAGCATGTTCCAAGAGCAGGCCAGCCCCGCCCACATCAGCGCGCCAGTGGCAATGCGCAGCCAGTAGTTGTTGACCAGCATCGGCAGCAGCGCCAGCACAACGATCACGGCGATCAGCAGGAGGAGGCCGGCCCAGCTTGGCTTCATGTCCCGCCTCACAAGCCGTGCCGCAGGATCCCGTGCGGAGACACGAGAAGGACGAGGAATAGGGTGCCGAAGATCGCCAGCAGCGAATAGCTCGACCCGATATAGGTCGCGACGAAGGCTTCGATGACGCCGAGCAGCAGCGCGGCGACGAGGGCACCGCCGACGGAGCCCAAGCCGGCAAGCACAGCCACGAAAAATGCGAACAGAGTATAGCGCAGGCCGACTTCCGGGTTCACTGAAAAGATTGCACCCATTAGTACGCCGGCCATGGCAGTGATGCCTGCGTAGAGCCCGTAAACAGTCGCGCTGAGGCGGCGGATGTTGACGCCCATCAGTGCGGCATTCTGCCGGTTTTCAGCCGTCGCTCTGATCGCCAACCCATAGCGGGTGCGGTAGAGGAACAGGAACAGTCCGCCGGCGATGGCGATCGCGAAGACCGCCGCGGCCACGCGGATCAGTGGCACCGTCACGGGCCCGACGGCGAGGCTCTCGCCGCTCAACACGGTCGGCACGCTGTGGGTATTGAAGCCCCACGCCGTCAGCATGCCGCCGCGCAGCAGCGTGAAGAGGCCGAAGGTCAACGCCAGCGCCATCAATTCCGGCCGCGCCGTGCGGCTGTTGCGGACATTGTAGAGGATCGGCCCGATCAGATAGCCGATGGCGCCGAACAGCACGAAGGCCACCGGGATCGCCAGGAATCCGTCGACACCCAGTCCGACACCCATGTAGTAGCCGAGATAGCCGCCCAGCACGACCCAGCCGCCCACCGCGAAATCGATGACATGCAGCACGCCGAAAGCGAGCTGGAAACCGATCGTAAAAGTGGCGATGACGCCGCCGATCAGAAGGCCGTTCAGCAAGGTCTGTAGGAATAGATCCAACGCGGGAACCGTCCGTCAGCCAACGAAAGAGCGGAGTGCCGCGGCAAAGCGGCCGTACACACGATAGCATGGTCCGTCATTTTCCGAGCACGCGCAACCACCGTCATTGCGCCGGGCAAGGGTGATGGCGACGAGGCCCGCCCGCACCCTGTCCAGAACCGGCTATTTCCAAGCTGGCAGCGGGTAGGTGAGGTCCGCTGCCGCGGCCTCTTTCGGTCCCACCGCTACGGTCTTGCCACCCTGAATCTGGATCAGCACCGGCACCGGCTGGACGTTGTCGTGGTAGTGGATGCCTTCCTTCTCGAACTTGATCGGTCCGTAGAAGGTCTGGATGTCGGTCGCGGCTATCGCGTCCTTAAGAGCCACCCTGTCTTCGGGCGTGAGCGCCGGCTTCTTGCCAAGCCGCTTGACGGCATCGCCGAAAACGAGACCGCTGGCCGCGCAGGCCGCTTCGGTATAGTCGGGCTCGTGCCCGGACTTCTTTTGCGCCATCTCGGCAAACTCCTTTGCGGTGCCGAAGAGGTCGTCCTTATATGGAACTGACGGCAGCCACACGGAGACGCCGCAAGTGCCGTCGGCGTCCGCGGTGAGCGCCTGGGCGAAGGCCGGGTCGGTGACGCCATAGTGCATTATCAGCGCCTTGGGCCGGAAGTTCAGCGACTTGGAGGTCTTGACGACATTGATCAGCGGCTCCTCATGGCCGCCGACGGCGACGATATCGGGATTGAGCGCTGCGATCTTAGAGATGACGGGGGTAAGGTCGCCCGAGGCCGGCACCAATTCGTAAGCGACGACTTCCAATCCGGCCTCCTTGGCACCGTCGCGAAAACCTTCGCCGGTTTCCTTCGAGAAGGGTTCGTTGACGCCGATCACAGCAATCGTCTTGGCCATGGGGTTAGACAGTTTCGCCAGCACGGCCAGCGATTTACCCGCAGTGGTGTCCACGGCCGGGATGATGCCGAAGTTGAATTCCGGCTTGGCCTTCCAGACGTTTGGGGATTCCGCAGAGCCGGAAATCATCGGGACCTGGTACTTCTGGCAGATCGGCTGCACGGCGATAGTCGAGCCGCTGGTGTAGGGGCCGAATAGCACGTCGACCTCGTTCTGGACGATCAGGCGCTCGGCGGCATCGGCGCCGGTCGCGGGGTTGCTTTGGTCGTCACCGTAGAACATGTCGACCTTGAAGCGCTCGCCGGCGACTTCAACCCCGCCCTTGGCGTTGATGGCCTCCGCCCATAGGTCGTAACCGCGTTTGGTCAGGTTGCCGCCGAGGATGTTCTCGCCCGACAGCGAAGTGATGACGCCGGCCTTGAATGTCGTCACCTGCGCGCGTGCCGCTCGCACAAACGGGCCCAACGGGCCGGCTGCGAAGGCGCCGGCGCTGACGCCGAGGAACCGACGGCGCGAAAAACGTTTGCTGTTCGTGAACATCACTCAACTCCCTTCATCCGGTTATCAGATTGGAAACCGACGATATCTCTTCTTTATACCACTGTATGCCTTTTGTGCGGACAGAGAAGATATGCCTGGGTCAACAGGCAATGCGTAAGACGGCTTCGGGTCATCAACGCGTAGAGGCGCCGCAGGCTGTGGATGCTCATGCCTCGTCGTGCACCAGCTTCGTCGACGAATGCCTCTTGGGCGCCATTGGGCGCCGCGAGCAGTTGTAGACGCGGCTCCTATTGCGCGCTGGCCTCGCCTCGCCGGCCCAGGTCGATGAACGCTATGTCCAAAAACAGCTCGGCCATGCCTCCGCGGAGATGACCCGCCGCTATCAGCGCCGCAGAGATCGCTTCCGCATCAGCCTGACCAGGGCTTCCGGCCTCTAACGAACCCCCCTGCTCTGCCGTTGTTCCGCCGCTCAGGTTCACACGAACGGCCTCACCCTGAGCGCCAAAAGACTGGTTTTCCGCCATTCGGGCAACCCGGAACCTCCGGCCTGTTTCATTGCCAGGACAGTTGGTCTTTCGGCAGCCGACCGCTCGGATCGAACACGTTCACTTTGTGCGGAAGATTAGGGCCCCAGTCCCATAGCACCAGATTGCGGTCTTCCGTCTCCGCGCCCGGAGCAAAACTCGGCACCAGAATCCCAGCGATGCCTTCAGGCCGCAGCCGGTCATAGATGGACCAGGATGCAGGTCGCTCTCCGTTGCTGAGAGCCGTGGCCCAGGCGCTGCCCATGTCCGCAAGCGTGACAGAAAATTCTCCCCTCCCCTGCTCGGTTGCCAGATCAGTGATGTCCTCGCAGTCCACCTCATAAGAGCACAGCACGCAGGGGTCGGTGCGATGCGCGAAGCCCTGGTTGGCTTCCTTGACAGCCGTCATGACGGTCAGCGCCAGATAAAGCGCGGGCACACCTTTGGGATTGAATCGAGCGCCCCTGATCGCCGCTCCATCACCGGAACTCGGCTTGAATGCCCAACGTGTATCATGCGCCCGGTAGCAGGTTCCGACAAACCTCAAGCAAAGCCACCCAGGGCCATGTGATCGAGGTAGTCGCGAATAGCAGCGGCCTTGCCGTCCTTCACGAGGGCTTCGGCGGTGCGTCCACCGAATGCCGGCAGCGGCTGGGCTCGGTACCAGGCCATGGCCTGTTCCTTGCCTCCCGCCCAATCCGTCACGCGGCTGATGATCTCGAGCATCTCGCGCAGACGGCCCTGCGTCTTGGCCGTGCGGCTGCGCTCCAGCCGATAGAGGGTTTCGCGTGCAAGGCCGGCCGTCTGAGCCAACTGACCCTTGGACATTCCAAAGCTGTCGGCCACCTGGTCAACGGCGATTTTCCCGGCCCGGTCCATATAGGACAAAACCAGGGGTTCATTCTGCACGAATTTCTTGAGGGCCTGCCCCATGGAGTTCTTTGTCATATTAGCGGCCGCATTTACTGTGCAAAACATATGGCGCGTGTCGAGTGGTTTCAAGCCCCAAGCGCATGGCGCCCCGAGAACCGGTTTTTGCACAGCTCCCCTCACGCAGGTATCAAGACCCGACAATGTAGCGTCGTTGTAAAGTCAACGGCGTTTCGCGCGCGACAAAAAGATGATCAACAGCTGTCGGAGCTTGTCGATCTGGTCCGTCCTTGGGTTAGAACCGCCACGAGGAGGAATTCGTGAGAGACCTGATCTTGAAAGATGTCCATATCGATCGACGGCTTCGTGAGTGACCTGGATGGCCGAAACAAATGGATGTTCGGCGCCGATCAAGAGGCGAAGGCCTGGGGCGTAGAGTTCATATGGAACTCGAGCCTGCACATCATGGGCAGCCGCAGCTTTCGTGACATGGCCGCCTGGTGGCCGACCTCCACCGACGAGTTCGCGGTGCCGATGAACCAGATCCCCAAACCCGTCTTCTCACGACAGGGGCCAGAGATCCTGAAGAACAGGAACACGACGGCAGCGCTGGATGAGGCCCGGCGGAGGCCTATGTTGCGAGCGGTGACTTGGCGGAGGAAATCGCAAAGTTGAAAGCCCAAAAGCGCAAGCCGATCATCGCGCACGACGGAGTGAGCTTCGCCCGCAGTCTCGTCGCTCAGGGACTGCTCGACCAGCTCGCCCTGATGGTAGCCCCCGTGGCGCTGGGCAAAGGCCTGCCGCTGTTCTCCGGACTCGCCGCGCCGATGTCTCTCAAGCTGACAAGCTCGAAGGCATTTCCGGGGGCGCGATGGCGCAGATCTATCGGCCGGCGTGAGCCCTGGCCGAAAGTCCGGTTGCCGGCAATCTATCTACACATGGACAACCTATTCATTCTGAGCGTGCCACCCTTCCATCAGACTAGCTAATCGAGGGGTTCCAGGCGAGTCTGATGCAAGAATACTCGCCTGACCTGACGAGAACTTCTACGGCAAGACCTAACTCTTAACGGACTTCTTCAAGGCATCATCTGGCGCCGGCACATCCGGCGCTACCTCGACATTGCGGCTTCTCGTGGGACTTCCGACTTAGTCGGCCCACTTGGCCGGCCCACGGAACTCGATCCCATAGCGGGCCGCGAGTTCCGCCACTTCGGTCATCTGGTCAGGAAGGCGTAGTTCGCGTGCGGCCGCTTCAACGAAGAATTCCTCCAGCCCTCCGGGGGTCAGGAGTCGTAAGATTGCGCCCTGGCCCGGGGCTGATGACGCGAAACGTATGCGGCACGCCGCGCGGCAGGAAGATCGAGGCACCCGCCGCCACTGGAACAACCTCACCATCGAGCCAAAATTCATAGCCGCCCTCGATCACATGGATTACCTCGTCCTCATTGTGGTGCACATGCACCGGCGGTCGCGTCGGATAGTGACGGCCGTGATCGAAGGCTACTTGGTCTCTGGGCTCGTGCTGCAGGGCATACATTACTAGCAAAGACCGGGTGATGAACGCACGAGGCGAAAACCCTCACCTCCGATCGGCGAATCTATCAAGCTGCAACGCTGGACTATCCGCCTGCGAGTTGGCCGACACTCCTGTGGAGAACATAGCCCGCGACGACAATTACAAGTCCGGCAAAGATCCGATTGAGCATGTTCTTGTACGAAGCGAGGCGTGTCGCCACAAACATGCCGATCAACCCGCCGCCAATGCCGCCTCCAATAAATTCTGCGGCCAGTTGCCAGTCGACCATTCCCGACAGGGCGTAGTTGAAGGCCGTCGCGAGGCCGAAAGCTGCGACGGCAAGCAAAGACGTGCCGATTGCATTGATCGTTGGCATTCCGGTCGCCAGGATCAATCCGGGAACGATGAGGAAGCCGCCGCCAATCCCGAAGAAGCCGGAGGCCGCACCGGCGACGGCGGCGACTGCAGCAGTCGTCGCACACATCTTGGCATCGACAGGCCGGCCTGCTGTCGAAGAACGGTGCCGCGGGCGAACCATCAGTGCGCCGACCACAAGCATAAGCAGCCCAAAGAAGAAAAGCAGATGCGTCCCGTCGATCGACTTTCCCAGAGTCGAACCTGCGAGAGCCCCAACCGAGCCCAGTCCTGCAAATACGATAGCACAGCGCCACCAGACGTGGCCCTTAAGGGCATGGCCTCCAAAGTTCGCCAATGCGTTGGCGGCCACCGCCAGGGCGCCCGTGCCGATGGCAATATGCGGCTGAGCGACACCGACAACATAGAGCAGGAGCGGCGTGGCAAGGATCGATCCGCCGCCTCCGACCAGACCAAGTGTGAAGCCCACCAGACTCCCGGAGCCCACAGCAGAAAACAAAGTACCTGTCATGATGCTCTTCGGACAAAGCAGCGGTCATGAGCAACCATCCCCGCCAGCATTAAGGCTACGAAAAGTGCCGGCGCTAACCCCAGAGACAACGAAGCTACCGCAGGGCCAGGACAGAACCCGCCGAGTCCCCATCCAAGGCCAAAAATCGCCGAACCTAGAACCAGGGGGGCGTCAATCCGCGAACTGACGGGCAAATGGAAAGTCTCTGCCAGGAAAGGTCGTGACATCTGCCCCATCCAGGCTGTGCCTCCCGTTGCAACTGCAACGGCGCCGCCCAACACGAATGCGAGGGTCGGATCCCACGCGCCGGAGACGTCGAGAAAGCCCTGTACACGGACAGGATCAAGCATACCCGACAACGCCAGACCGTAGCCAAAGATGGTGCCCGCGGCCAGGGCCGCCATGACCTGTAATTTAGCGTGTCTCACAAGACTGCTCCGTGGAGAAGCGCGACGGCTAGAGCGCCGCTCAGAAGGAACGTCACAACGGCGACGATTGACCGCGGCGATAGCCGCGCCAGCCCCATTATTCCGTGACCACTGGTGCAACCCGAACCCATGCGGGATCCGAAACCGACCAGAAAACCAGCTATCATAACCAGCGGCAGTGACGCAGTGATGGTCGCGGTCGGCCAATGATGAAAAGTTAGGAAATAACGGACCGGGCCAAGCAGCAACCCGACGACGAAGGCAGCGTTTGTCCACCTATTGTTGCCTTGGAGCAACCCGCCAACAATCCCGCTGATGCCGGCAATTCTACCGTTCAAGATCAAGAGCATCATAGACGAAAGCCCGATCAGAGCCCCGCCCAAAAGCGAAGGAAGATAAGAGGTCATGACGGACCGTCCGAACAGAAGATCGTGTAGAGCGCCGAAACCAATTGAGCAGCCCTCTCGGCGGTCAACCGGTAGAAGATCTGTTTTCCGTCGCGCCGGGTTTCCACAATTTTGGCGTCCCGCAACACTGTCAGCTGCTGGGATAGGTTTGGCTGATGGATGTTGAGCTCATCTTCCAATTGGCTAACCGAATGCTCTCCTTCAACAAGGGTGCAGACGAGCATCAGTCGCATTGGATGCGCCAGTGTCTTTAGAAGAGCTGCAACTTCGCCGGCGCGGGATTCCATTGCGGCAAGCGACATCTCCATTTCGGTTTCATCGATAAGGATTTCGCTCACCACACTGCTTCTCCCAATGCGTTGAGGGGAAATTTTAGATAGCGCTTACCGTTTGCTTCCGGCTCCGGCAAACGCCCAGCCCGGATGTTGACCTGCAAGGCATGGAGGATCAGCTTCGGCATAGGCAGCATACGGTCTCGCGCTTGACGCATTGCGGCGAAGCCTTCTTCGGTCATGTCGGCCAGATGTGCATTGATACGCTTCTGAGTGCCTACCGTGCTTTCCCACTTGGGTTCGCGTCCGCCTGGCTGGTAGTCGTGCCCAGTAAACAACCGCGTTTCGTCTGGAAGCGCCAGAATGGCCTGGATCGATCTCCACAGCGTGCGAGCGTCTCCACCAGGGAAATCAGCGCGAGCCGTTCCGCTGTCGGGCATGAAGATAGTGTCGTGAACAAAAGCCGCATCACCGATCACATAGGTGATCGAGGCCAGGGTGTGACCGGGCGAAAACATTACGCGCGCCTCGATTGAACCTACCTTGAAAGTGTCTCCATCCGAGAACAGCCTGTCCCACTGCGAGCCGTCTATGTGAAGTTCAGGTCGGTTGTAGATGCCTTGCCACAAACGTTGGACGTCGACGACCCTCGCTCCTATCGCAGTCGGCGCGCCGGTCTTCTCCTTCAGGTACTGCGCAGCAGAAAAGTGGTCGGCATGAGGATGGCTATCGAGAATCCATTCAACGGACAGCCGCTTCCCGGCGATGTAATCAAGCATCGCATCGGCGTTGCATGTTCTGGTCGCCCCGGACTTCTCATCAAAATCGAGCACCGGGTCGATAATCGCGCATTTGCGGGTACTGGGATCTGAAACTACATATTGCACGCTCCATGTTCGGGGGTCGAAAAACCCTTTTACTGCCGGTCGGGTCCGCCTGTGCCCTTCCAACCATCGGCTTGCTGCCGACAAGTCTACCCCGAGCTTCTGGCCGAGTGCAGTAATCTCGACAGGCGACATTCGGCCATCGAGCGCCTCGCCCAGGGCATATAGGCTCAATGCGCGGGTGCCGGTCTTGCAATGGGCAAAGACCGCGCCACCAACATCGGCCATAGCTGCCTGGAAGGACCGCACGTCCCCTTCTGTGATGGTCGGCATCGTGACAGGTATGAATTTGTAGGAGATGCGCGCTCGATCGGCAGCCTCTCGTTCAGCTTCGTTTCCGGGCTGGGCGGGCTCTTCCAAATCAGGCCGAACGTTTATCACTCCTGCGAACTCCTGGTCGGGAAGCAACAGGATTTCAGATAGTGCGGGCTGGGGACCTACGGAAAGCCTATCGTTCACACGGATCATTCTCATGTCTGCTCCTAACGTCAATATACAGTTGCATATAATGTATAATGTTAATTGACGCAAGGGTGTCGCGGCGAAAATGCGAGCGGGCACCTACGGCCACAGCCTTTCCGTCCGTAAGGTCATCGCCGCCCCTGCCGGCATCATCATTTCTATCGAATACCTCGCCCCCTGGTCGGCGATGAACGGAGATCTGGAGACCGCCCGCTGGGCAGCTCGGAAGCTCATGGCGGCCCAGCCGAGCTTCACGATCGAGAAATATCGGTCGCTGCACTTCTTGTAGCCACGTGCCGGCACCCGTGAGGGCTCCTTTTGAACTGGTTCCGGGCGAGCATGGTTTGATAGCACTGATCTTAATGAACCCGACGCCGTATCTGATCCTTGCCTTCATGGGCCAGCCAATATCAGAACCCTCCCCGCATCGTTCTGCACGGTACGGCGGCTGAACATTTGGTTCGTCTTTGCCCTCGATCAATGAATTCGTAATTCGTACTTGTAGGCTTTGGGGCATCAACACCGAAAGGTGCACTGGCGAGGAATGACTATCGATCTGCCAAACATCACTAACTGACGCGAAACTAAGGATGTGCCTTCTGGTGCTTCTGTCGAATTGACAGCGTGGTGATTGAAGGCGGAACCTGGTGCTATGCCAACGTTGCCTCTTCTGAGGCAGGCTGTTCCAGAAGCTGAAAGGGAGGATGAACATGAGCGAGGATCTGTCCGGTCGTCATGCCGACCGCATTCAGGCCGCGATCGCTTCGGACGCCGCCGCGAAGTCCGCGCTGGTCGCCTCCTGGCGACGCTCTTCCAGTTTGCACCGGCTCGATCCCGCCGATTGCAGGCCGCCACGCTACCTGACGGAAATGGAGTTGATCGCGGCCCGGCAACGCATTGAACCGCTCGTCCGGGCGGCCCAATCCAGCCTGGACCGTCTCTATCTCGCGGTGGGCGGCGTTGGCTGCTGCGTGCTTCTTGCCGATCGTGACGGCGTGCCGGTCGAGCGGCGCGGCGCGCCCGTCGACGACGAGACTTTTCATTCCTGGGGCTTGTGGACCGGCTCTATCTGGAACGAAGAAAGCCAGGGCACCAACGGGATCGGCACCTGCCTGGTGGAACAGCGAGCGCTGACAATCCATCGCGACCAACACTTTCACACGCGCAACACGGGGCTGAGTTGCACCACGGCCCCGATCTACGATCACCGGGGAGAGCTTGTGGCTGCGCTTGACGTGTCTTCGTGCCGGGCCGATCTGACCGAAGCCTTCGCCAATCTTATTTCGGTGGCCGTCGTCGACGCAGTGCGTCGGATCGAGGCGGAGAACTTCAGAATGGCCTTCCCGAAGGCGCGGATCCTTCTGGCGCCAGTGGCCGACAAGGGCTCCGGCGCGCTGATTGCCGTTGATGCGGACGACCTTGTGGTCGGCGCGACGCGATCGGCTCGCCTGGCGCTTGGAATAACCCAGCTGTGTCTCGACAAGCCGATGCCCGCGGCCGATCTGCTCGGTTGGACGGAGAGCGGCCCCGCCGTTCTCGCCGAGGCGGAGCGCGGTGTTCTGCAGCGGGCGCTGGCGCGAGCAGACGGAAATGTGTCGGCTGCTGCGCAGGCGCTTGGCATCAGCCGCGCGACGCTTCACCGCAAGCTCAACCGTCTGGACGTCCACAGGTCCCACTAACCATTCGAAACCTCACATGACTGTCGCAATTCTGCGACACGCCGCGCCCGGCTACTGTCCTTGCCACGGTGACAATGGCGGCAGAAATCGCAAATCTCTCCCCTTAAGCGTCGCATCCCGCGGCGTCGATTTTGGGAGGAGAACATGAACAAGGTAGAATTCTCACGTGCGGTCAAGGCGCCGTTCAACAAGCGCTACGGCAACTTCATCGGCGGCAAGTGGGCCCAGCCGCACTCCGGCCGTTACTTCGAGAACCAGTCACCGGTAAACGGTCAGCTGCTGTGCGAAGTGGCGCGTTCGGATGCCCACGACATCGAGGCGGCGCTTGACGCGGCCCATGCGGCCAAAGACACCTGGGCGCGCACCAGCGTAGCCGAGCGGTCGCTCATCCTCAACCGCATCGCCGACCGCATGGAAGAAAACCTCGATCTGCTCGCGTGCGCCGAAACCTGGGACAATGGCAAGCCGATCCGCGAAACGACCGCGGCCGACCTGCCGCTCGCCATTGACCATTTCCGCTATTTCGCCGGCGCCCTACGTGGCCAGGAAGGCAGCCTTTCGCAGATAGACGAGGACACCGTCGCCTATCATTTCCATGAGCCGCTCGGCGTTGTCGGACAGATTATCCCATGGAACTTCCCGCTGCTGATGGCCTGCTGGAAACTTGCTCCAGCACTTGCCGCCGGAAACTGCGTGGTCCTGAAGCCTGCCGAGCAGACCCCGGCCGCCATCTTGCTGTGGGCCGATCTTGTCGGCGATCTGTTGCCGCCAGGTGTGCTCAACATCGTCAACGGCTTCGGGCTCGAGGCCGGCAAGCCGCTCGCCTCCTCGCCGCGCATTGCCAAGATCGCCTTTACCGGCGAGACCACGACGGGCCGCCTGATCATGCAATACGCCAGCCAGAACCTGATCCCGGTCACGCTGGAACTGGGCGGCAAGTCGCCCAACATCTTTTTCGAGGATGTCGTCGCCGAGGATGATGATTTCTTCGACAAGGCGATCGAGGGCTTCGTCATGTTCGCCCTGAACCAGGGCGAAGTCTGCACCTGCCCCAGCCGCGCCCTCATCCATGAGTCGATCTACGACCGATTCATGGAACGTGCCCTCAAGCGTGTCGAGGCGATCGTGCAGGGCGATCCGCTCGATCCGGCGACGATGATCGGTGCCCAGGCCTCGTCCGAGCAGTTGGAAAAGATCCTGTCGTACATCGACATCGGCCGTCAGGAAGGCGCGGAAGTGTTGACCGGCGGCACCCGCAATCTTTTGCCGGGCGACCTGGCGGGTGGCTATTACGTCAAGCCCACAGTGTTCAAGGGCAACAACAAGATGCGCATCTTCCAGGAGGAAATTTTCGGACCGGTGGTGTCGGTCACGACCTTCAAGGACGACCAGGACGCGCTGGCAATAGCAAACGACACGCTCTACGGCCTTGGCGCCGGTGTCTGGACGCGTGACGGCAACCGCGCCTACCGCTTTGGCCGCGCGATCCAGGCCGGCCGGGTCTGGACCAATTGCTACCACGCCTACCCCGCGCATGCCGCCTTCGGCGGCTACAAGCAGTCGGGCATCGGTCGCGAGACGCACAAGATGATGCTCGACCACTACCAGCAGACCAAGAATATGCTGGTCAGCTATAGTCCGAAAAAGCTTGGCTTCTTCTGATCGTCTTTTCTCTACTGCGCGGCCCCGCGAGGGCCGCGCCCCAGGGTAAAAAATCGGAAAAGCCATGCATGCGAAAGTCACGGCAACGCCGGCAGCGCTCGAACTGATCGCGGAGATCGTTGCCGAGCATGGACCGGTGCTGTTCCACCAATCCGGCGGCTGCTGCGACGGCTCTTCGCCCATGTGCTATCCGCGTACCGGTTTCATCATCGGCGATCACGATGTGTTGCTCGGCCACATCCAAGGCGCGCCGTTCTACATCGGGGCTTCGCAATTCGAGGCCTGGAAGCACACGAATCTTGTTATCGATGTGGTGCCCGGCCGCGGCGGCATGTTCTCGCTCGACAATGGGCGGGAGAAGAGATTCCTGACGCGCTCGACGATCTGCGTCGTTCAGGCGTGAAGTAGGCTGAACTGCTTCTTGTTTGCCTCAGCGCAACGAACATCGCTGAAACCAGCAGCAGGATGTCGCTCTCCAAACGCGGACAAGCGGCATGAAACGCAAATTCAGCGACGATGCGACGGTGGACGAAATCATGCGTGGGTCGCCGGCGACCATCCGGGCGGTGCTACAGCACGGCATGCTTTGCGTCGGCTGCCCGATTGCTTCGTTTCACACCGTTTCCGACGCGGCACGAGAGCACGATCTGAGTGAAAAAGAACTCCGTCGCGACCTGCTGGCGGTGACGAATGCCGGTGGCCCGAATTAGGCTTTTTCATCACGCCCTTCCGCAATTACCAGCAGCCGGTGAGGCTCGACCACCATCACTTTCTGGCGTCCGCTTTTGACCAATCCTTGGTTTTCCCATGCCGAGAGCAGCCGGCTGACTGTGTGAAGTGTCGTACCGGTCATCTCGGCAATGTCCTGACGTGAGATCGGGAAATCTATAAGGATGCCCTCGTCGGTCTTCTTGCCCGATTGCTTGACCAACTTGAGCAGCCCACGGGCGACGCGCTGTTCCACCTGCTCGGTGGACATTTCGATGACGCGCGAATGAGCGTCCTGAAGCCTGCTGCCCACGGCCTTGTACGCATTAGAGCCGAAACTGGGGAAATCGGCGGCAAATGTCGGCCATAAGCGACTCGGCCAGCCAAGAACGATACAATCAACCGCGGCAATGGCAGTTGCCGGGTAGGTGGTGAGGCCAAGCGCATGGGCGATGCCCATCAACTCACCCGGACTTATGTATCGCACCGTCACCTCGTGACCATCGGGAGTTGATTTCACGACGCGCACATGTCCGTCGAGCAACAGGAAAAAGGAATCTGCTTGCTTCTCCTGCTCGAACACCGGCTGGTCCTTGGCAATCCTCAACGACCTGGCCTGGCCGATTATGCGGTCGAGATCCGTGGGGGCTATGCCCCCAAATACAGGAAGCCCGGCTATCAGCGAGCGATCGAGACTACCCAACGCTGTGCCCTCCCAAGTGCTGTTGCGCCCCAGGCATCCAGGTTTGCCATGGTCAAGGCAGCCCGGTCATAGAATGTGTCATGGGCGGCCCTCGTGCGGCAAGAGGCGCGTTTTCGCCGCCTTCCCTGAAATTCCAAATCTTATTTGCGCTGCGGCAAATTCCGTCTGCCCAGTCACGGTAGAAGTACCGGAGTGGCGGCCGTCTAAGTCACCTATCACGCCCACCTGTTTTTTCTTTGAAGGGAAGTCATGGCAATTCCACGAACACGGCCGAGCACCTATCCGGCTGTTCTCTCCTACGGGTTCCGGCCATTCTTTCTTATCGGTTCACTGTATGGCGGTGCGGCGATGCTGTTCTGGCTGCCTCTGTTTTACGGCAGGCTCGAGACCTCCAGCAGCTTCTCGCCCGTGGACTGGCATATCCACGAATTGCTGTTTGGTTATGTGGCGGCCGTTGTGACCGGTTTCCTATTGACCGCAATCCCGAACTGGACCGGAAGGCTTCCCGTGCAGGGCCTTCCCCTGCTGGGCCTGGTATTGCTTTGGTCCGCGGGGCGGTTCATCGTCTTCTTTTCGGCGCAGGCAGGCTGGCTGCTCAGTGCCGTCATAGACTGCGCCTTTCTTCTCGCAGTCGTTGCCGCTGCCGCAACGGAAATCATCGCGGGCCGAAACTGGCGAAACCTCAAGGTCCTGGTGCCGGTGACGGCACTTCTGGCGGCGAATATGATGTTTCATGCTGAGGCGCACTATCAAGGCGTGTCTGACATCAGCCGCCGTCTCGGTCTTGGCGCGGCGGTCGTCCTTGTCATGATCATAGGCGGCCGCATCATTCCTTCCTTCACCCGGAACTGGCTGGTGCGTGAGAGACCGGGGCGCCTGCCGGTCACGTTCGGCAGGTTCGACGTGGGAACGATCGCACTCTCTGCGGCCGGATTGTCGGCCTGGGCCTTCTTTCCCACCCTTTCAGGCACCGGCGCGGTGCTGATCGCCGGAGCGGTCCTCAATGCGATCCGGCTTGCTCGTTGGGCTGGCGACCGGACGCTGCGCGATCCTCTGGTGCTGGTCCTGCACGTGGCATTCGCCTTCGTACCGCTCGGCCTCCTGATTGCCGGCCTCGCTGTCTTCGTGCCCGAGAGAGTGCCCGCGGTGGCCGGCATCCATGCGTTCGGCGTCGGAGCAGTGGCCTGTATGACGCTGGCCGTCATGACCCGCGCCACGCTCGGACACACGGGCCGTGAACTGCGAGCAAGTACAGGCACATGTGGAATCTTTGCCGCGGTCGTGCTTGCGGCCATTTTTCGGATCGCAGCTGCGTTCGCGCCCACCGAGGCAGTGCTCCTTCATATCTCTGCGGCACTGTGGATCGCATCCTTCGTTGGCTTTGCGGGCCTGTTCGGCGTCATGCTCGTTCGACCACGGTTGCAAGTGCGGCAGTCAAGAACCGCAGCTTGAAGGCGGGCGGGAGCCGGCTCGCCGGGCGAGACGGGTTCTCCCACGCACATTTCGCACGCCAATTTGCGCCAGCGCAAATCACCACGTCTGCCGGTCCAGTAGAAGAGCGCAACGGTTAGTGCCGTGACGAAGTCAAGAAAGGAATTCCAATGAAACTGCCCCTGATTGCCGCCGCTATCGCCCTGCTCTCCATCGCCGGTACGGCAAATGCCGAAGAACATGTCGTGCAGATGCTGAACAAGGGAGAGAAAGGCTCAATGGTCTTCCAGCCTGCCTTTGTTCGGGCGGTGCCCGGAGACACGATCAAGTTCGTGCCCACCGACAAGTCCCACAACGCCGAAAGCATCAAGGGCATGATTCCGGACGGAGCTGAAGCCTTCAAGGGCAAGCCCAGCGCGGAAATTGCCGTGACCGTTACGCAGGAGGGGGTCTATGGCGTGAAGTGCGCTCCACATTACGGCATGGGCATGGTTGCGCTAATCGTCGTCGGCAAGCCCGTCAACCTGGCGGCGGCGGAAGCCGTCAAGCAGGTCGGGAAAGCCAAGCCGGTATTCGCCGAACTGTTCGCCGAGGCGACCAAAACCGCTTCTAACTGACCTTCATTCAGATCTCGCAGATCCCCTCCGCTTCGGCGGCCGGGGGAAGGCCGGGTGGACCGAGGGGGAGGTCCAGCCCGGCCTATTTGATTCCCGATTTCATGCAGCAAAGCCGATGCCTTGCGTCGGTACATGCGTCTCCAAACACTGCGAACTGAATGACGCGATGGATTTGCGCTAGCGCAAAGACTTGGCCGAAGCCGAGGCTATTCTGATGACATCGAATGGCCGACACCAAGGAGATGGAAATGCTTACAAGACGCGAAGCTTTGTTGGGTTCTGTTCTTACCGCAGCCGCGGTCGCCAGCATTGGCGCAATGCCGGCAGTGGCAAGCGTCAAGGATGTCGCCGGGCTGCCCCGTGAAAAGATAACACTGGTCCCGCCGCCATTCGTGCATGCTCACGATCAGGTCGCCAAGGGCGGTCCAAAGATCGTCGAATTCACCATGACGATCGAGGAGAAGCCGATGGTCATTGACGCCGACGGCACGCAGCTCAATGCGATGACCTACAATGGTTCGATCCCAGGCCCTCTGATGGTCGTGCATGAAGGCGATTATCTTGAGCTTACCCTCATCAATCCAGACACCAATACTCTCGCCCACAATATCGATTTCCATGCTGCCACTGGCGGGCTCGGCGGCGGCGAGCTGACGCTGGTCAATCCGGGCGAGCAGGTTACGCTGCGCTTCAAGGCCACGCGGGCCGGAACGTTCGTCTATCACTGCGCACCCGGCGGCGCGATGATCCCGTGGCACGTCGTATCGGGGATGAGCGGCGCGGTGATGGTGCTGCCACGCGATGGCCTCAAGGACGACAAGGGCAACCCCGTTCGGTATGATCGCATCTACTACATCGGCGAGAACGACTTCTACATCCCCCGCGACGAGCAGGGAAAATTCAAGAAATATGAAACCGCCGGCGACAATTACGACGATACCCTCAAGGTGATGCGCGGGCTAATCCCGACGCATGTGGTGTTCAATGGCAGGGCTGGTTCGCTGACCGGCGACAATGCCATGAAAGCAAAGGTCGGTGAAACCATGTTGCTCGTTCATTCCCAGGCCAACCGCGACACGCGTCCGCACCTGATCGGGGGTCATGGCGACTTTGTCTGGGAACAGGGCAAGTTCGCCAACCCACCGGCCAAGGATCTGGAAACCTGGTTCATCCGTGGCGGGTCGGCAGGGGCGGCGCTGTATACGTTCCTGCAGCCTGGCATCTATGCCTATGTCAACCACAATCTGATCGAGGCAGTCGAACTCGGCGCGACCGCGCATTTCATGGTCGAGGGAAACTGGGACGACGATCTGATGATGCAGGTCGAAGCGCCCAGGGCTATCACCTCGTAGAGCGGAGATCCGATCCTCGGTGCGACCCCGCGGCGGAGCCAAAGGGGTTGCGCTTGCGGCCGGAGTTGGCAGCATGTCCTTTGACCCCGTCATTACCTTCGGAACAACTGCGGCCGTCGCATTGATCGGTTGGGGCGTAAGCCATGCGCTCGACACGCGCCCTTTTGGCCTCCCCCACCAGACCGCAGTGAGCGAACTGGTCGTCCTGGGATCCGGCTCGTTCGAGCACCCACAGGCTGGGGAGTTCCTCAAGGGGAACCATCCCGTCGCGGCGCCCATCGTGCAGCAAACCATGAAGGCGCCGCTGGAGATCATGAAATATCAGGTAAGCATTTCGGAATACGGACGCTGCGTGGCGGACGGCGCCTGCAAGCCCGCCGACTCACGCAAGAGTGGCGACATTCCGGTCACCGGTGTCAGCCACATAGATGCGGAAGTCTATGCGACCTGGCTGTCAGCCCGCACGGGACAGGCATGGCGGCTGCCAACGGACGTCGAGTGGGCTTATGCGGCCAGCGAAAAGTTCCGAGGTGACATTGAGGGCGAAGGCGACCCGAACAACCCGGCGTGGCGGTGGCTCACCCGGTATCGGCTCGAGACTGCGCTTGGGCGGAAACCCGATCCGGAACCGAGGGCTCAGGGGTCCTTCGGCACCAATTCAAAAGGCGTGGCAGATATCGCGGGAAATGTCTGGGAATGGACCTCGACATGTTATTCCCACGCCATAATAGCGATTGATGGCAAGCGGATCGAGAGTTCTATCGACAATTGCGGAGTACACGTTGTCGAGGGATTTCACCGCACCTACATGTCTGACTTCATTCGGGATGGAAAGAGCGGTGGTTGCGCCGTCGGGACGCCGCCCGACAATTTGGGGTTCCGGCTTGTTCGCGACCGACCCAGCCCTGTCCAGGTTGCCCTTCGGCGCCTGGGACTGTCCTGACGCATACAAGAGTGCATGATGACATTGAAATCAGCTTTTGCCGATCGGGCGCGTCCCGTCGCGGAACAGCCGCTGGATCATACCGGCGTCGAGCGCACGACGATCGGAAGATTGGTCCGCGAATTCTATGCAAAGGTCAGGAAGGACAGGCGTCTTGGACCGATTTTCGCGCGCGAAATCACCGGCGATTGGGAACCTCATCTCGAGAAAATGACGGATTTCTGGTGTTCCGTTATCCTGAAGAGCGGCGACTACCAAGGACGACCGGTGCCGGCGCACCTCAAACTCAAGGATGTCACCGAGGCCGATTTCGATGTCTGGCTGGCCTTGTTCCGGCAGACGGCGGTCGAACTCTTCGCCCCGGAAACGGCTGCGGTGTTCGTCGACCGCGCTGAACGGATCGCGACAAGCCTGAAGCTGGCGATGTTCTTTCGTCTCGCTCCCGTTGTGACGGGCGATGGCGAACCGGCAGGCTTCGGCGAAACCCGGCCGGATTGACTTCGCGCAAGGAATGCTTCCTTCGAATTTCGTAATTTCCTTGGATGGCTCTCAACCTCTTCGTCGGTACGATCGTCATAAGCCTGACGGTAGTAATTCACACTTTTGGCCTTATCGCAGTCACTCGCGCGATGGGACATCTGGTGGCGCGATTTCGCATGCATGGGCACCGCAGCCGAACAGTCGCGATGATCAGCGTGGTCATGGGGCTCTTCGCCGTGATGACAGCGGAGGTCTGGGTTTGGGCCGGACTTTACCGGTTGCTCGATATCTTCGCCGACTTCGAAACCGCACTCTACTTTTCCACCATCACCTTTTCGACTGTCGGCTACGGTGACATCGTACCCGCTCACGCATGGCGCGTACTGGCGGCACTTGAGGGGGTGAACGGATTCCTGCTGATAGGCTGGTCGACCGCGTACCTGGTTGCGGCGGGGACCCGGATCGGCCCGTTCAAAGCCGGCGAGCATTTCTGACCGCGGCAGCGCTCAAACTGCCACCGAATGCCTGCCCTTGCCGCTCTCAAGATAAGCGTCGAACATTGCTGCGATGCTGCGAACAAACGGGCGACTTTCCGCCGGGACGACGAAATTGTCGCCATCGAGCTCCAGCAACCGGGCCGGATCGTTAATCGCCAGGGAACTTGCCTTGAAAAGGAGCCGCTGGCCACGCTCGCCGAAGCGCTCTACGAGTTCGATCGCCGAAAAGGCGAAATCGCACATCAGTCGCTCGATGATCCAGCCCCGGACGCAGTCATCATCGGAAAATGCGATGCCGCGGACCGCGGCCAGTCCGCCCCCTGCAACCATGCGACCGTACTCTGCCGTCGCCGGCATGTTCTGCGCGTAACCCTGGCGAAAACGGCTGATGGATGAAGGGCCAAGCCCGATCAGTGTCTCGCAGCGATCCTCGGTGTAGCCCTGGAAATTGCGATGCAAGGTGCCTGTACGGGCTGCTTGCGCCAACGCATCGCTTGGCTTGGCGAAATGGTCGAAGCCCACCGCCTCATACCCTGCCTTCAGTACGAGGTCGGCGGCAATTTGCGATTGAGCGTACCGCTCCGCACGGCCAGGCAGCCACGCTTCGTCGATCATCGTCTGGTGCTTCTTGAACCAGGGCACATGCGCGTAGCCGAACAGCGCCATCCTGTCTGGTTCCAGGGTCAGCGCCTGCGCTACGGTGGAACAGACGCTCTCGCTGGTCTGGTGCGGCAAGCCGTAGAGCAGGTCCAGATTGACGGAACCGACGCCGCGTGAACGAACTCCGTCGACAACCGTCTTGGTCTGCAGGAAGCTCTGCTCGCGGTTGATCGCCTTCTGCACCTTCGGGTCAAAGTCCTGCACACCGAGGCTTGCCCTGGTCATGCCGATTTCGGCGAGCGCATCGAGGCGCGCCTCGTCCATGTCGTTGGGATCGATCTCGACGCTGATTTTTGCGTCCTTCACAAGATCGAAGCTGTTCCGTAAGGCAGTCCCCAACGCCACCATATCCTCGGGCTTCAGCATGGTGGGCGAACCGCCGCCGAAATGGACTGCGCGGACATGGCCGTTGCCGCTGACGAGACCCGCGACCGTCGCGATCTCCGCATGTAGCGAGCGCAGATAAGCCGTCACCGGCTCATAGTGGCGCGTCTGCTTGGTATGACACGCACAGAACCAGCAGAGTCTATCGCAATAGGGGATGTGCAGATAGAGCGAGATCCCGCCGCCATTTTCGAGCGCCTCCAGCCAGCCACGACAAACGGCGGCATCGACGCCCGCGTGAAAATGCGGCGCGGTAGGATAGCTGGTGTAGCGGGGCACGTTCTCGCCAAGTCTGGCAGCCAATTCCGGTCGCATGTCGCCTTCCGTCATCCTTACAAAGTTGAATCTGGCTGCAGATCCCCATCGCCGCCTTGATTTCGGTCAAGGCCCTCCGCGGACAAACTGCCGCAAGAGATTTGCAGCCGCCGGTGCTATTTTGCCGGTACTTTGAATGTTCGGACGATCATGATGACAGTGCGCCAAGATGTTCACAGTTCCGGCAGTCCAGTACTTTGCCAGTCTTGCGAAGCACGGCATCGCGGGGTCTGCGGTGCGCTCGATCCCGACCAGTTGGTCGCACTCGCCAAGACCTCAGCAAGACACAGCGTTGACCCCGGGTTCGAACTGATCGGCGACGCAGAGACCGTCGACAGTTATTCGAACGTGCTTTCGGGTGTGGTGAAGCTGACAAAGAGCCTTTCCGATGGTCGCCAGCAGATTGTAGGCCTCCAGTTTGCGCCCGACTTTCTCGGACGGCCGTTCAAGGTGGAAAGCGCAATCAACGCGGAAGCGGCAACAGCTGTTTCCCTGTGCTCATTTCCAAAAGCGGCTATCGAACGGATGCTGAAGGAATCACCAGAGCTCGAGCATCGCCTGCTCAAGCAAACGCTGAACGAGCTCGATCATGCACGCGACTGGATGCTGACGCTGGGGCGCAAGACCGCTTCGGAAAAAGTGACGAGCTTTCTCTTGATGATCGCCAGGAACATCGATCCCACGATTGATTCAGCCGCAACGTCGGCCAGTTTCGATCTGCCGCTGACACGCGCCGACATCGCCGACTTCCTTGGCCTGACGATCGAGACGGTTAGCCGCCAGTTGACCAGGCTGCGGACTGACGGCGTGATCCGGATCGAGAACAATCGGCACGTGAGGGTGGACAGCTTGAGCCGGCTGGAGCGGCGTTCAGGCGCCTAGTGCTCGTCGGCCATCCCGATCATGGGCAAGACGTGCTCGCGTTCGAACGCGATATGCCGGCGCAAGCTTTCGAACAATCCGCGCAGCATGAACCCGACGGCTTCCGCGTTGTGCAACCTCTCGCCATGGCCGATCGCCAGCAGGATTTCGGTCACCTCACCGGCAAAGCATTCGTCCTCGACATGCTCGGCGCGCAGCCGCCGGACTGAGGCCAGGGTAGCATCGCTGCCAGCGACAGTGGCCTCGTAGGCGGGAAAGATGACCGTCTCTTCATATTGATGAATGTTGCGCAATAACGGGACGATCGCGTTGGCTGTGCCAAGGCACTTCAGGCGGTCGACATTCGGCAAGGTGTCGGCGATTCTTTCCAGGGCATCACAGAGCTGCAGCTTGTCCAGATGCGCGCGCTTCATGACCGCCGCTGCTACCGCCTCTCTGCCGGATGACGAACTGTCGCGGCCTGTTTCGAACCGCGACCATTCCCTGTCCCTATTCAATGACAGCCTCCCGATCGTTTGCGAGATCAACGCTGCCCAATCCAAAAGCAAATGGCTTTGACATGGATCAAGGCGGCGATGGGGAGACTGCTGAATTGGTGTTCACGCGGATTGGCGTCCGCGCATCGGAATCCGACCTCGGGGACATGTCATGAAGTTCGGCACAGAAATCGTCGCTTTGGGCCTTTTCGCCTTTGTCGCGCTGGTGGCTGCCGGCTTTGGTGTGGACGAACCTTTTCGGCAGCACATGTGGGTGCTGCTCATCGTGCTGCTTGGCTTTATCACCATCCTTCTTCGCAACACGAGCTTCGCAGCGCCCGCGGCAATCGATCCGTCCGCCTATATGGATGGGCCGATCCGCTACGGTGCCATCGCCACTATGTTCTGGGGCGTGGTGGGAATGCTGGTCGGCGTGGTCATCGCGCTGCAGCTTGCCTACCCGGATCTTAACATCGAGCCCTGGTTCAACTTCGGCCGCTTACGGCCTTTGCATACTTCCGGCGTGGTCTTTGCCTTCGGCGGCAATGCGCTCATTTGCACGTCGCTTTATGTCGTGCAGCGGACCTGTCGTGCCCGGCTGTTCGGCGGCGATCTCGCCTGGTTCGTATTCTGGGGCTATCAGCTGTTCATCGTCATGGCTGCAACCGGCTACCTGCTCGGCATCACCGAGAGCCGCGAATACGCCGAGCCCGAATGGTATGTGGACCTGTGGCTGACCATTGTGTGGGTCGCCTACCTCGTCCTGTTCCTCGGCACCATCCTGAAGCGCAGGGAACCGCACATCTACGTCGCCAACTGGTTCTATCTGTCCTTCATCGTGACGATCGCGATGCTGCATGTGATCAATAACTTATCGATGCCCGTCTCGTTCGTGGGTTCAAAGAGCTATTCAGCTTTCTCCGGCGTCCAGGATGCCTTGACGCAGTGGTGGTACGGCCACAATGCCGTCGGCTTCTTCCTCACCGCCGGCTTCCTCGGCATGATGTATTATTTCGTGCCCAAGCAGGCCAACCGACCTGTCTATTCCTACCGGCTGTCGATCATCCATTTCTGGGCTTTGATCTTTCTCTACATCTGGGCCGGTCCGCACCACCTCCACTACACCGCTCTGCCGGACTGGGCCCAGACGCTCGGCATGGTGTTCTCGATCATGCTTTGGATGCCCTCG
Source organism: Mesorhizobium sp. (assembly GCF_005063415.1). GTDB lineage: Bacteria > Pseudomonadota > Alphaproteobacteria > Rhizobiales > Rhizobiaceae > Mesorhizobium. The sequence goes on along the minus strand of NZ_SUEG01000022.1, from coordinate 27,425 downwards.
TGGGGCGGCATGATAAACGGCCTGATGACGCTCTCGGGCGCCTGGGACAAGCTGCGCACCGACCCGATCATCCGCATGATGGTCATGGCCATCGCCTTCTACGGGATGTCGACCTTCGAAGGCCCGATGATGTCAATCAAGGCCGTCAACTCGCTCTCGCACTACACCGACTGGACCATCGGTCACGTTCATTCGGGCGCGCTCGGATGGGTTGGCATGATCTCGTTCGGCGCGATCTATTTTATGGTCCCGAAGTTATGGAACCGCGACCGGCTTTATTCGCTGCGGCTCGTCAACTGGCACTTCTGGCTGGCGACGCTTGGGATCGTCGTTTACGCCGCGGTGATGTGGGTCTCCGGCGTCATGCAGGGCCTGATGTGGCGCGAATACGACGAGCAGGGCTTCCTGGTCTACTCCTTCGCCGAGACCGTCGCAGCCATGCATCCCTATTATGTCATGCGCGCTCTGGGCGGGGCGATGTATCTCGCCGGAATGCTGATCATGGCGTGGAACATCGCGATGACGATCCTCGGCTACCAGCGCGAGGAGCAACCGATGCCGGATCCTGTTCCCGCCCTGCAGCCTGCCGAATAAGGAGCCAGAAAATGGGCTTGATGGACAAACATGCCGTGATCGAGAAGAACGCCACGCTTCTTCTCGTGGGCTCCCTTCTGGTGGTGACGGTCGGCGGCATAGTCGAGATCGCGCCGCTCTTCTATCTCGACAATACGATCGAGAAAGTCGAAGGCATGCGGCCCTATTCGCCGCTCGAGCTCGCCGGCCGCAACATCTATGTGCGCGAGGGCTGCTACCTCTGCCATAGCCAGATGATCAGGCCCTTCCGCGACGAAGTCGAGCGCTATGGGCATTACAGCCTGGCGGCCGAGTCGATGTACGACCACCCGTTCCAGTGGGGATCGAAACGCACCGGACCGGACCTCGCGCGGGTGGGCGACCGGTATTCGAATGGATGGCACGTCCAGCATCTTACCGACCCGCGCTCTGTGGTGCCGGAATCGATCATGCCAAGCTACGCATTCCTGAAAAATACACCGATCGAGGTGAAGGACTTCTCGACACATCTTATCGCCAACAAGCGTGTCGCCGTCCCCTACTCCGATGACATGATTGCTAATGCCAATGCCGATCTCATGGCACAAGCGGATGCCAACGTCGACACGTCCGGCCTCGAAGCACGCTATCCGAAGGCCAAGCTCGGTGATTTCGACGGTAATCCGCAGCAGGTCACCGAAATGGATGCCCTTGTCGCTTACCTCCAGATGCTCGGCACGCTGGTCGACTTCAAAAACTATGACGAGGCCGCCGGCTACCGCTGAGGAAGACATCGATGAATTACAATCTGATGCGGGAATTTGCCGACAGCTGGGGCCTGCTCGCCATGGCGCTGTTCTTCGTCGGATGCATTGCCTTCGCGCTTCGCCCCGGCGGCCGCAGGCAAGCTGACGAAGCCGCCCGAATACCTCTCAAGGACGATTGACAATGAGCAACGAGCATATCGATGAAGTCTCGGGCATTTCAACCACCGGCCATGAGTGGGATGGCATCCGGGAGCTCAACAATCCGCTTCCGCGCTGGTGGATCACGACCTTTTACATCACCATCCTCTGGGCGATCGGCTATACCATCGCCTATCCAGCATGGCCGATGCTGAGCTCCGCGACCAAAGGCGTAATCGGCTATTCGAGCCGAAATGATGTGAAGAACGAGCTCGCCGCAGCCGAAATCGCCAAGGGCAAGTATGTAGCGGCTGTACAGTCGAAAACTGTCGTGGAAATTGCCGCCGACGATGCGCTGCGCGAATTCGCGGGTGCCGCCGGCGGCGCCGCGTTCAAGGTCAATTGCGTGCAGTGCCACGGCTCCGGCGCCCAAGGGTCCAGCGGCTTTCCCAATCTCAACGACGACGATTGGCTGTGGGGCGGAAGTGCCGAGCAGATCCAGCAGACGATCACACACGGCATCCGTTTTTCATCGGACCCGGACACACGCCAATCCGAAATGCCGGCCTTTCGCGACATTATCACAGCTGACCAGATCAGGAAGGTCAGCGCCTATGTCGCCAGCCTGTCGGGACCTGTTCAAGACGAAAGTCTGGTCGAGCCGGGTGCCAAGGTCTTCGCGGAGAATTGCGTGGCGTGTCATGGCGAAAATGCAAAGGGCAACAAGGAGTTTGGCGCGCCCGACTTGACCGATGCCATCTGGCTTTACGGATCCGGGGAAGCATCGATCGCTGCCCAGGTTCGCGCGCCCAGACAGGGCGTGATGCCAGCCTGGGGCGGACGTCTTGGCGACACCAAAGTCAAGGAGCTCGCCGTCTACATCCATTCGCTTGGTGGTGGGGAATAGAGGGGGGTCCTATTCCCGGCCCTCCGCCGGCTAAGCGACGGGGGCCCGGCTTGCGCCGGGCCTCGATCGTATTTGCCGCATCGGCGATTGACTTGCATCAACGCGGCGCGGCCCATCATGCGGCAAAGCTTGGCCAGCACTCTGCATTCCGGACGTCGCCCCACATCAGAGATGTCCGGTTGCACGGCAAAATGATCGGGTGCGCGAGTGGAGATATTGGTGCTGGACAACATTCAGGTAGAGCGGCTTGAGGCCGAGGCGGTCAACTCGGCCAAAACGCGTCAGCCGCTCTATGCCGCACGCAAGAAGATCTTCCCGAAGCGCGCTTCAGGCAGCTTTCGTCGCTTCAAGTGGCTGGTGATGGCAATCACGCTGGGCATTTACTACCTGACACCTTGGCTGCGTTGGGATCGGGGGCCGTTTGCCCCCGACCAGGCTGTGCTGATCGATCTCGCCAATCGCCGCTTTTACTTCTTTTTCATCGAGATTTGGCCGCAGGAATTCTACTATGTTGCCGGACTGCTGGTCATGGCCGGCATCGGCCTTTTCCTGGTCACTTCCACGGTCGGCCGGGCCTGGTGCGGCTATACGTGCCCACAGACCGTATGGGTCGACCTGTTTCTGGTTGTCGAGCGCGCGATCGAGGGCGACCGCAACGCGCGCATGAAACTCGATGCCGGCCCCTGGGCCGCGCGCAAGCTTGTGCTGCGTGTATCCAAACACGCTATCTGGCTGGTCATAGGCGCGGCAACGGGGGGTGCCTGGATCTTCTATTTCGCCGATGCGCCAACTTTAATTCGAGAGGTCTTCACTGGGACCGCAGCGCCCATCGCCTACATCACCATCGCGGTGCTGACGGCGACCACCTACACGTTCGGCGGACTGATGCGCGAGCAGGTTTGCACCTATATGTGCCCATGGCCGCGTATCCAGGCGGCCATGCTCGACGAGAATTCGCTCACCGTAACCTACAATGATTGGCGCGGCGAGCCGCGTTCGCGCCACGCCAAGAAGGTGCTTGCCGCGGGGCAGCCGGTTGGAGACTGCGTCGATTGCAATGCCTGTGTCGCCGTCTGCCCGATGGGGATCGACATTCGCGACGGCCAGCAGCTCGAATGCATCACGTGCGCGCTCTGCATCGATGCCTGCGACGGCGTCATGGACAAGCTCGGCAAGGAGCGGGGACTGATCTCCTATGCGACGCTGTCCGATTACAACGCCAACATGGCGGTAGCCACCGCAGGCGGCTCTTGCTCGGTGAACCCGTCGCTCGTGCGGACCGACGGCGGCGTTTTCTCCGATAGGTTGGCCCATTTCCATCTCCGCAAAATCTTCAGGCCACGCACCTTCGTCTACATGGGCGCGTGGTCGGCGATCGGCCTTGCCCTGCTCTATTCGCTGCTGACGCGCGACCGGCTCGACGTCAGCGTTCTGCACGACCGCAATCCGCAGTTCGTGACGCTGTCCGATGGTTCGATCCGCAATGGTTACACCGTCAAGCTGCTCAACATGATCCCCGAGCCAAGGACGATTGTCGTCACCATGCAGGGCTTACAACGCGCCGAAATGAACGTCGTCGGGATCGACCTGCCTGCAGATCGCTCATTTGCCATCGCCGTCGAACCAGACCGGCTGAAGATGCTGAAGATTTTCGTCCGCCAGCCGGCTGAACAGCTCAAGGGGCAAGCGCAGACATTCAAGTTCCGGGTCGAAGACAAGGCAAGTTTCGAAGTCGATGAATACACGGCCACGTTCAACGCACCGGAGATCCTTAGATGAGCGTCAATATGCGAAGGCCCCGCGAATTTACCGGAGGGCATATGCTGCTTACCATTCTCGGCTTTTTCGGCGTGGTTGTTGGCGTGAATGTGACCATGGCGACGCTGGCCAGCACGAGCTGGACCGGTCTTGTCGTTGAAAACACCTATGTGGCGAGCCAGCAGTTCAACAAGAAGGTCGAGGAGGGGCGCGCGCAGGCCGCACTCGGCTGGACCAGCAAACTCACCATCGCATGGGGCGAGGTCCGCTACAGCCTCAGCGATGCCGCCGGCAAGCCCATTCCCCTGCATTCTGTGAAGGTTCTGTTTCGCCACCCCGCTTACGAGGCGGAGGACAAGTCCCTCACTCTGGCCTCAACTACAGGCCAGGAATTTGCGGCGCAGCACACGCCGAGAGATGGCGTCTGGATCGTAGAAGTCGATGCCGATGCTGGTCTCGCCGAACCCTATCGCGATGTCCGTCGGATCATGATTTCCCAAGGAGCGCTGCAATGAGCTGCTGCGCGCCGGGCGCTGAAATGGCGCTGGCTCTCGAGAGGGTCACACCCGTCTTGCCGTCGAACCAGGAAGTCAAGTTGGCGAGCCGCTCGCTTGGCGATGATCTTCACCAGACCGATCTCTCAGTGCCGACCGTTCACTGCGGCGCCTGCATACAGACGATCGAGACAGCACTCGAAAAGCTCGATCGCCTCGAAGACGCACGGGTCAACCTGTCGACGAAACGGGTTTCGATCCGCTGGCGTGGGAATGAGGCACCGCCATTCGTCGCAGCGCTTGAGCGGCTGGGCTACCCCGCGCATCTTTTCGAGCCCGAGATTGATGAAAAGGACAAGACGCTTTCGGAACTGATCCGCGCCGTCGCGGTTGCCGGCTTTGCGGCAGGCAACATCATGCTGCTTTCGGTCTCGGTCTGGTCCGGCGCTGAAGGTGCGACCCGCGACCTGTTCCATTGGATTTCGGCGCTGATTGCCATCCCTGCCCTCGCCTTCGCCGGCGGCATTTACTTCCGCTCGGCATGGAACGCGTTGCGCCACGGCCGCATGAACATGGATGTGCCGATTGCTGTTGGGGTCTCACTCGCCTACGCGATGAGCCTCTACGAAACCATCAACCATGGCGACCACGCTTACTTCGACGCATCGGTATCGCTGCTGTTCTTCCTGCTGATCGGCCGCACGCTTGATCACGTGATGCGGGAGCGTGCCCGAACCGCGGTGAACGGCCTGTCACGGCTCGCGGCGCGTGGCGCCATGGTGATGCGTGATGATGGCACGCGCGACTACCGGCCGGTTGGCGAGATAGAACCAGGCATGCAGTTGCTGATCGCGGCGGGTGAGCGGATTCCCGTCGACGGCAAGATTATTCGAGGCTCCTCGGATCTCGACTGTTCGCTGGTTTCCGGTGAGAGCGTTCCCAGAACCGTGGCGTCAGGAGAAGCCGTACAGGCAGGCATTCTCAATCTCACGGGCCCACTGACGGTCGAGGCGACAGCCGCCGCAAAAGACTCTTTCCTGGCAGAGATGGTCCGATTAATGGAAGCGGCCGAGGGCGGTCGCGCGCATTATCGCCGGATCGCCGATCGCGTTTCGGCGCTCTATGCGCCGGTGGTCCATCTGACCGCCTTCGTGACGTTCCTCGGCTGGATGGTGGCCATCGGCGACTGGCACCGGGCAATGACGATCGCCATCGCCGTCCTCATTATCACATGTCCCTGTGCGCTCGGACTCGCCGTGCCGATCGTGCAGGTTGTCGCCGCGCGGCGTCTGTTCGAAGCTGGCGTCATGGTCAAGGACGGTTCCGCCATGGAGCGCTTGGCGGCGATCGACGTCGCGGTGTTCGACAAGACCGGCACGCTTACGCTCGGTGAGCCCCGGCTCGTCAATGCATCGTCGATCGATCCGACCATGCTGGCAATCGCAGCCGATATCGCCGCGCATTCCCGTCACCCGCTTTCAAAGGCCATTGCCAATTTTGCAGGTTTCGCGGGCCAGCCGGAGCTCGAGGCTGTCAGCGAGCACCCCGGATTCGGCATCGAAGCCACTGCCGCGGGCAGCACCTGGCGTCTGGGTAGGCGCGGATGGGCCGGGTGGAAGGCCCGAACCGGGGGCGAAAGCAGATATGGCGGAACGGTTCTGACGAAAGATGGGATCATTGTGGCTTCCTTCGTCTTCGAGGACGCGTTGCGTGCAGACGCCAGAGCGGCCATCGAGCAATTAAACAACGCGAGGGTTTCCGCGCAAATGCTGTCGGGCGACACCGCCGCTGCCTGCGGCGAGGTCGCGGCGGCGCTGGGCATCCATCACTTTGTTCCGGCGCTGCTTCCTTCGGGCAAGGTAGAACATATCGAAACGCTGGCGAAGGACGGCCACAAGGTGCTGATGGTTGGCGACGGCCTCAACGACACCCCTGCGCTAAGCGCGGCACACGTCTCGATAGCTCCAGCCACGGCCGCCGATGTCGGCCGCAAGGCAGCGGACTTCGTGTTCCTGCGTGAAAGCCTTTCGGCCGTACCCCTTGCCCTCGACGTCTCGCGCAAGGCCGGACGACTGATCCGGCAAAACATCGCCATCGCGATTATCTACAATGCCGTCGCCGTGCCGATCGCCATTTCGGGGAACGTCACACCGTTGATCGCCGCAATCGCCATGTCCGCCTCGTCGCTGCTTGTCATCGGAAATGCATTACGCCTGGCGTCCTTTGCGACGAACGCACCGGAGACGGTGGGCAGGCGCGGCAACCGGTCCGCCATCGGCGCACTGGCGCGATCGTCGTGACGACGCTCGTCTATCTGATACCTGTGGCCCTGTTCCTTGGTGCTCTTGGGCTATCTGGGTTTCTGTGGGCTTTGAGGAGCGGGCAATACGAGGACCTCGATGGAGCCGCGGAGCGCATCCTCATCGACCGAGATGACAGACCTGAAAGCTGACTGGCTCCGCGGTGCCGACATGATGGCGATGCCGCCGGCACTATTCGTTGAAACTGATGAAGATCAGGGCGCGGATAACGACCCAAGACGTGATCCTGGGCGCATCGCTGGCCGAGGTGCCGTGAGTGACAATCTCTTATGGTCTCGTCTTGGTTGACCGCCATGAGGCGGCCAGCGCGACGTTAGTGACGCAAACTGCCATTTGGCCGGAGACGCTCCTATCGCTGACCGGCCGCATGCTGCAGCCGCGCGATCAGGTCGCGATTGCGGCAATAGTCTGGCGGATCGTCGGCTTGCTGCTGCTCGTCGAGCCAGGTCGAGCATTCGTCCTGGTGTCCGCAGGCGCGGCAGCGGTCCACCGCCCGATTGGTGACGGCTATATTGTCTGGAACGATCTTCAATTGTTTGTCGACGCCCAGCTTCCGCATCATGCGGCCCATCAAGGCTGTCCTGGCGTCAACTGAGATCAGGTAGTCGAGAAAAGTCATGTCGGTCACTCCCGTTTCCCGCCATATCATTGTCATCTCGGCGACCTCTGCATTGATCTCGGTCAACGGGCTGTCTGCGGACGATGACCCTCGCGTGAATGCCGCAACTGGCGGACTTGCGATGCGGCCGGGGGTCAATACGACATGAGTCGGTTGATGCTGCTTTCTTCGATCAACGTGCGCGTGACTCCACCGAATGCCCATTCGCGCAGGCGGCTGTGGCCATATGCGCCGGAAACGATCAGATCGGCGTTGATTGAGCTCGCAAATGCCAACAGATGCTCACCGTCAGCGTCGCCGCGGATGAACTCGGCCCGCGCCATGATGCCGTGATGCTCAAGAAAGACTGCGACATCTGCGAGGCTGTCACGGATGCCGTCGTCGCGCTCGCTGTCGATTGTGGCGATGACGACGTCGTTGGCCTTGGCCAAGAAGGGCAATGCGTCGGTCAGCGCCCGTCGCGCCTCCCTGGTATCCTTCCAGGCGACCAGCACGGTATTTGCCATGACATGTTCGATATGGCTTGCAGCGGCGAGTACTGGCCGGCCTGTGCCGAGTACAAGGCTACCGATATCGACGGTGCGATAGACATTTTCTCCTTTGTCGCCGCCGGTCACGATGAGGTCGGCCGCACGGGCCCAAACGCTGAGGAAGCGCGTGGGGCTGCAGACGGTTTGACCCCATTCGCTTGAGATCGAGGCAGGAACCAGCCTCTCGAAGTCGGCGCGCAGTTCGGCGAGCCGTTTTTCGATTTCCGTTCGCTGGATCTGCATGATCTCGCCTTCGTAGACCATACCGTCGCCAGTCGCGACCAGAGGCGGGACATCCGCAGCCGCGAGGCCGATAAGGTGAGCGCCGAAGTTTTCAGCAAGTTCAACCCCGAGGCTCACCATGGCCGCAGGAGGTGCATCGATGGCGAGGTTCACCGCAATTGATTTGTAGGACACTGGAGGCGCCTTTCGCTGGAGCAGTTGAACGCAGCATGGGGTGCATTGGCCTGCGGCGCCTTGATGCGCGTCAAAGTGCATTAGCAACCGGCTTGATCGTGACTATTTGGCATCATGGTTTTGCGTGTGCAGAAAGAGCGATGAATGATAACTAGACTGCGTTGCGGGTTCCCTGATCAAAGGACTTGATTTGGACGACAGACAAACACGTGACTTGTCGACCGACGTTCGCGGCAAGGGGCAGACCACGGCCGAACACGACCGGCTGGCCCAGATGTTCGAGCAAGCCCCCGGTTTCATGACATTGATGCGTGAGCCGGGTCATGTCTATGAGTTGACCAACGCCGCCTATCAGCGCCTGATCGGCCAAAGGCAAGTGATAGGAAAGTCGGTACGCGAGGCCCTGCCCGAGCTCGAAGGTCAAGGTTTCTACGAACTGCTGGACCAGGTGTGCGAAACGGGCGAACCCTACAGGGGTCAGGGCGTGAAGGTCGCCCTTCGCAACAGCCATGACGAGCCGGTCGAAGAGCGCATCCTCGATTTCGTCTATCAGCCCATCAAGGCCGACGACGGTCGCGTCACGGCTATTTTCGTCGAAGGCACCGATGTTAGCGAGCTCTCCTTTGCGAACGCCGCCCTCCGCTTGCGCGAAGATCATTTGCGTTCGATCCTGGCAACGGTGCCCGATGCAATGGTCGTCATCGACGAACAGGGCCGTATTCAATCCTTCAGCACCGCTGCCGAAACGCTGTTCGGCTACCAGTCGAGCGAGGTGCTCGGACAAAATGTCAGTCTGCTGATGCCGTCGCCCTATCGCGAAGAGCATGACGCTTATCTCCACCGCTATCTGACGACCGGTGAACGCCGCATCATCGGGCTCGGCCGCACCGTCACTGGAATGCGTAAGGATGGCTCAACCTTTCCGA
>NZ_SUEG01000022.1:0-17896 GCF_005063415.1 Mesorhizobium sp. | reverse complement strand
ATCGGGCTCGGCCGCACCGTCACTGGAATGCGTAAGGATGGCTCAACCTTTCCGATGGAACTTGCCGTCGGTGAAATGCATCCTGGGACCGGCCGCTTCTTTACCGGCTTCTGCCGGGATCTGACCGAACGCTACAGAGCGGAAGCAAGAATACAGGAGCAGCAGCAGGAGCTTCTACACATGGCGCGGTTTACCGCGCTGGGCGAAATGGCTTCGACATTGGCGCATGAGATCAACCAGCCTCTCACGGCAATCACGAACTACCTTAAAGGCAGCCGCCGGCTTCTCGAAAAAAGCACGGAAGAGAACGCGCCGATGTTGAGGGAGGCCGTGGAAAAGGCAGCGGAACAGGCCTTGAGGGCCGGAGACGTCATTCGCCACCTTCGGGACTTCGTCGCAAGAGGCGAGAGCGAGCGCCAGGTCGAACGCCTGCCCACACTGATCGAGGAAGCCTCGTCCCTGGCCCTGGTCGGTGCAAGAGAAGTAGACGTGCGCGTCAGCTACAAGCTTGATCCCGCCGCCGAACTGGTCTTGACCGACCGCATCCAGATTCAGCAGGTTCTGCTCAACTTGATGCGCAACGCGATAGAAGCCATGCAAGGCGTGCCACGCCGCGAGTTGCAAGTCATGACCGTGGCCCGTGACGACGGCATGGCAGAGGTAAGCGTGATCGACACAGGCACTGGTCTCGCGCCGGAAGTCTCCGCACAGCTTTTCCAGCCATTTGTCACCACCAAGAAACAGGGCATGGGCGTCGGCCTCTCTATTTGCCGTACAATCGTTGAGTCGCATGGTGGCCACATCTGGGCCGAGGCAATACCGACTGGAGGAACCGCGTTCCGGTTCACCTTGCGCATCGTGGAGAAGGAAGAGGTTGCCAATGACCGGTAACCATCTTGTACACGTGGTCGACGACGACGTCGACGTTCGCAAATCGCTTGGTTTTCTCTTAGCGACGGCTGATTTCGCCGTGCGCCTGTACGAATCGGCGACAGCTTTTCTGGCTATGGCCACGAGCCATCTCGACGGCTGCATTGTGACAGACGTGCGCATGCCGGGCATTGACGGCATCGAGTTCCTGCGACAGCTCCGGACCCGCGGGCATACGCTTCCGGTCATCGTCATGACGGGTCATGCCGATGTGGCCCTCGCTGTTCAGGCGATGAAGGAAGGTGCCGCCGACTTCATCGAAAAGCCGTTTGACGACGAGGTGCTGATCGAAGCGATCCGCTCCGCATTGGACAGTCGCAATCGGACGGAGGCGACACACCCACAAAGCGCGGAAATCCGCGGTCGTCTGGCGGCCCTGTCGGAGCGGGAGCGACAAGTGCTGGACGGCCTTGTGTCCGGCCTGCCCAATAAGACGATTGCCTATGACCTCGGCATCAGCCCGCGCACGGTCGAGATCCATCGCGCCAATGTCATGAGCAAGATGGCCGCGAGCAGTCTGTCGCATCTCGTGCGCATGGCGTTGGTTGTGGAATCCAAACGTTAAAGCGAGTCGCGGAGAGACTTCCCGTCGTTTAGCGGAACCCTATCCGGCACCCAGTCTCGCCAGTGGGTCGGGTGAACGTCGATGCGTGCGCGGGTGGCGGCGTTCTTCCAGCCTTCTCGCTCCTTTATGCAAGGAAAGATAAGCGCATGTTCGCCATCGTCATCGAGGACGGCGAGTTCCAGCTCACGATCGAACGGAGCGCTTGAGATCGGCTTCCACATCATCCCCTATGATGGGTGGGAGCAGCAGGCCCCGCCTTGATCTGGATCATTTCCGAATCCCCACTCCGGTATGGACGCTGACACTGACATGGGCCGCCATGCGAGTCACCGGCGGGCCTAGCCATGGTTGTCGATTCATCTGTCGGCCGACCGACTCCTTGATCGTGATCAATGACCTCCCTGGCGGCAGGGCTACGATCCGCGATGCCGGATATCAGAGTCGATGGAGCACCGGCGACACCGTGCGTCACGAAAAAACAGGAGATCGCGCCGATGCTGATCCGCACGCTTTCTGCTTTGGAGTGTACAAAATTGCTGACGGCCAACCGGGTCGGCCACTTGGCATGCGCCAAGGATGGACAGCCCTACGTCGTGCCATTTTACTATGCCCACGCCGACAATCACCTCTATGCATTTTCCATGCCGGGCAAAAAGGTCGACTGGATGCGTGCCAATCCGCTGGTGTGCGTCCAGGTCGACGAACGCGGCCAAGGGCGGGCATGGAGAAGCGTGGTTGTCGATGGTGTCTATGAAGAACTGCCTGACCGGATCGGCTACAAGGTTCAGCGCGACCATGCGTGGTCGGTGTTGAGCAAGCACATCGACTGGTGGGAGCCTGGCGCTCTGAAGCCGGTTACGCCTCCTGTTTCGGACAGCACTCCGCATGTTTTCTTCAGAATCATTATCAAGCAGGCGTCGGGTCGGGAAGCAAAGGAATAGCGTGCTTTCCCGTCCGAACACCGCGGGCGCACAGCCGCCGTGGATTGTGCCGGGCAATCCGTTTTCACGCTAAAATCGTCCATCGCGCAAAAAAAACATTGGAAGTCCGAGCCAGCTTGGGGATAGGCACTCTGTGGCGCATGTATACCAGTGGTGAAGGGCGATGGCGCAGGAAAATCTGGTGGTTTGCAGCAAATGCGGCGGGATCAATCGACTGCCGCCAGCGCGCGATGCGAAAAACGCAAAATGCGGAAAGTGCGGGAAAAAGCTGTTCTCAGGCCACCCCGAGGACGTCGACGCACGAACCTTCGATCGTCAGGTCAAGCGAGGCACCCTTCCCGTTGTCGTGGATGTCTGGGCGCCATGGTGCGGGCCCTGCAAGATGATGGCGCCCGCATATGAAGCCGCAGCAAACGAACTGGAACCGCATGTTCGGCTGATCAAGCTCAACTCCGATAATGAGCAGGCCGTTTCAGCCAGGCTCGGCATTCGCGGCATCCCGACCATGATCCTGTTCCATGGCGGACATGAAGTTGCGCGCACATCCGGCGCAATGACGGCGGGGCAGATCGTCAGGTGGATCCGCGACCACCTGCCTATGGCGGGCGCCTGAGGTCTTCAAATCGTGGATCCGCTCATCGCCCGGCTCGGACTTGCACTGACCATAGGCCTGCTCGTCGGACTGGAGCGTGGCTGGCGAGAGCGGGACGCGCCCGATCGCAGCCGGACGGCCGGAATTCGAACCTACGGCATATCCGGTCTGCTCGGCGGCCTTCTCGCAGCTCTGGCCGATGCTCTCGACGCAGTATCCGTGCTGGTCGGTGGTTTCATCGCCTTTGCGGCAATCTTCGCCTGGTACAAGGCGCGTGAGGCAGCCCATGATGAGGATTTCAGTGTCACGGCGGTAATAGCAGCCCTTTGCGTATTCGCGCTCGGTGCATTGTCCGTCGCTGGCGATTACCGCGCCGCTTCTGCAGGAGGAGCAGCACTCGCGGCCATCCTTGCCAGTCGGGAAGTCCTGCACGGCCTCCTGAAGCGGCTGACCTGGATCGAGCTTCGTTCCGCGCTGATCCTGGCTGTGATGAGCGCGATCGTCCTGCCCTTGCTGCCAAACCGGACGATGGACCCATGGGGCGGTTTCAATCCGTGGGAAGTCTGGTTCCTGACGGTACTGATGGCGTCGATATCGTTCGCCGGCTATGTCGCCGTTCGCGTCCTGGGGACCACCCGCGGTCTGCTCGTCAGCTCGCTCGCCGGCGCGATCGTCTCTTCCACCGCCGTAACCGTGGCGCTGGCCCGCAACGCCGTGTCGGCAAGCAATCCTCTGCCGCTCGCTGGCGCGGCGTCGCTGGCCGCAATGGTTTCTTTGCTACGCGTCTGCGCCGTGGTTCTGATCGTTGAGCCAAGCGTGTTCCCTTCGGTCGGCATTCCCGCAATTGTCGCGGCGCTCTCCTTCGCTGTTTGCGGAGCATTGCTCCTGGCTCGGGACAGCGGGGATCGCAAGGGTGCCGGCGTCGCGCGCAATCCCTTCGACCTAGGCCCGTTGCTGCTCTTCGCCCTGCTGTTTGCGATCGTCGCGACCGCGAGCGCTGCATTGGCTGCTCAATTCGGCGGACGCGGCTTGCTGGCGAGTTCGGCGCTTGCGGGCACATTCGATGTCGATGTCTCGGTGCTCAGTGCCTTGCGCCTGGTCAAACATTCGGTCCCTGTCGAGACCATTGGCCAGGCGGTGCTCGCGGCGCTGACAGCAAACGCGATCTGCCGCCTGTCGCTGGCCGCATTTGCCGGCCCGATCAGGTTCTGGTTGCCGCTCGCAGGTGCAACCCTCGTCGCCGCAATAGCCGGCTACGGCACGATGTTGCCGCCCTCGACCTTCTGGTAGCGCCGAGAACCGGCCTCTTTGATGCCGATCAAGGGCCAAGCCGGACAGCCGTTTTATGAAACTCCGCGAAGGAGTACGCCATGATCAGCTTGAAGGGTCACGCCCCGAAATTACGACACGTCCGGTTGCTGCCAAGCCGCCTCGGAGGTAACCCATGCCGCGGCGCATCTTGATTGTTCTCGGCCATCCCGATCCGTCGCCACACCGGCTTTGCCGTAATCTCGCCAGGGCCTATGGCGAAAGTGCAGAACTGGCGGGGCATATGGTCCGCCGGGTCGACCTCGCGGCACTCGATTTTCCAATGCTTCGGACGTTGCAGGAGTTCGAGCACGGCGCGATTCCCGACAGCCTAGAGGATGCCGCTGAAGCGATAGTCTGGGCGGAGCACATTGTATTTGTCTTTCCGCTGTGGCTCGGGACCGTACCGGCTCTGCTCAAGGCTTTTCTGGAACAGGTGATTCGGCCGGGAACTGCCTTTACCTACCCGGACAAGGGTGGCGGCCTGCCCAGGAAACTGCTTCGCGGCCGCTCCGCCCGCGTCGTGGTCACGATGGGCATGCCTGCCATCCTTTACCGGCTATGGTTCCTCAGCCACGGCATTGCCGGCATGCGGCGGAGCATTCTGCGTTTCGCCGGCGTGAGCCCGGTGCGCGAAACCTTGTTCGGCATGGTCGCGGGTGCCACCGATACGACGCGGGCGAAATGGTTCGAACAAATGCGCAGGCTCGGTGAGCGGGCGCTTTAGCACGATCGTCTACAACCGAAACAGCAAAACTCCCCTTTCGCACCAATGCAAAGGTGGGCGACCGTGAGAATTGGCACGGCTTTGCGAAGCGCCGGTCGGCACTGCAACTTTGTTTGACCCGCATCAAAGCGCCGGCCCTTCTTTCCCGGTTCATTGCCTCCCCATTGAGATATTCAACTCAGGAGAGCATCCATGACGACGGCCGGAATAGATGTCCCCATCGGGAAAGTGACGACCGTAGCAGCGACGAAACTCCGATTAGGGTCCCTCACGGCGCTCGTGATAGGCTCAATGGTCGGCTCTGGTGTGTTCAGCCTGCCGCAGAATATGGCGGCCGGCGCTGGTCCTATGGCCATTCTGATTGGCTGGGCCATCACAGCGGTCGGCATGCTGGCGCTCGTTTTCGTCTATCAGTCGCTCGCGACCCGCAAGCCTGAACTCGATGCCGGCCCTTATGCTTACGCCAAGGCTGGCTTCGGTCCCTTCATCGGCTTCAACAGCGCCTGGGGCTATTGGATCAGCGCCTGGGTCGGCAATGTCTCCTACGCGGTGATCGTGTTCAGCGCGCTTTCCTATTTCTTTCCGGCCTTCGGCGACGGCAACACCTGGCAGGCGGTGCTGGGCGCATCCATCCTGCTATGGCTGATCCACATCCTAGTGCTCGCCGGCATCCGGCAGGCGGCGATCGTGAACCTTATCGTCACCGTGGCAAAGATCGCCCCGATCGTGCTGTTTGTCGGCGTCGTCGCGGTCGCCTTCAAGCTCGAGGTCTGGTCGCTCGACTTCACCGGGCTTGGCAACGCCACTCTCGGCTCGATCACCGCACAAGTGAAAAGCACTATGCTGGTGACGCTGTGGGTGTTCATCGGCATCGAAGGCGCCAGCGTCTTCTCCAGCCGAGCCGAACGCCGCAAGGACATCGCGATCGCGACCGTTCTGGGCTTCTTCACCTGCCTCGTGCTTTACGCCTTGGTCTCGCTGCTGTCGCTCGGCATTCTGAGCCAGCCTAAGCTCGCCGCGTTGAAGAACCCGTCGATGGCTGGCGTGCTCGAGGCTGTTGTCGGGCCGTGGGGCGCGATCCTCATCAACATCGCGCTTGTCGTGTCGGTGGTCGGAGCCTTCCTGAGCTGGACGCTGCTTGCGGCCGAAATCCCTCATGTCGCGGCCAAGGACGGAACGATGCCGAAATTCTTTGGCCGGGAGAGTGAACGCGGCGTGCCGTCGACCTCGCTCTTGATCACCAACCTGTTGGTCCAGGCATTCCTGGTAATCACGCTGTTCGCGCAAAGCACCTATCAGGCGCTCTTCTACATCGCATCCGCAGCCATCCTGGTGCCTTACATTTTTTCCGGAGCGTATACAGCCAAGCTCGCATGGACCGGGGAGAGTTATGAGAGCGACGAACAGCGCGTCGGTCCACTGTTCGCCGGGCTGCTGGCGACGATCTACGGGCTGTGGCTCGTGTACGCAGCCGGTCCAGCGTATCTGTTCATGTGCGCGATCCTCTATGCGCCCGGAATCATTTTCTACATCTGGGCGCGCCGAGAAACCAACGAGCGCATCTTCCATCCTGCCGAAGCCGCACTCGCCGCAGCGCTCGCCCTTGCCGGTATAGCTGCCGCCTACCTCATCTGGAACGGGAGCATCAGCCCGCTATGAACGCTCCCATCACCACGACCAGGCTCGGCGCCTTTTCTGAAGTAGGCCGGCTGCGCGAGGTGCTGGTGCACCGCCCTGATCTCAGCCTGCAAAGGCTGACGCCGGATAATTGCAGGGCGCTGCTCTTTGACGATGTCCTGTGGGTAAAGAAGGCACGGCAGGAGCATGATGTCTTCGTCGATGCGTTGCGTGAGCGTGGCGTGGTGGTGCATTCGTTCGGGAACTTGCTGGCCGAGACCATGAGCCTGACCAAAGCCCGCGACTGGCTTCTTGATCGCCGAATTCATCCCGGGGTCGTCGGGCTCGACATGATTGATGAGATGCGAGGGTGGCTTAACGAGATGCCCTCGCCGCAGCTGGCGTCCTATCTTGTCGGCGGCATCGCGCGGGCAGAGCTGCCTTTCGAACCACGGGGATTGACCGGAAGAACGCTCGCGCCTCAGGACTTCGTGCTGCCACCGCTGCCGAACCAGCTTTTTACCCGTGACAGCTCCTGCTGGATCTATGGCTCGGTCTCGGTCAATGCCATGTACTGGCCCGCGAGGCGGCCAGAAGCGGCCAATATCGAAGCCGTCTACCGCTTCCACCCCCGCTTTCGCGACAGCAGCATCCCCTTCGTTTCACCCGATCCGGGAACCGGCATCAGCCTGGAAGGCGGAGATGTCATGCCGATCGGCGATGGAACGGTGCTCGTCGGCATGGGAGAACGCACCACGCCGCAAGCGGTCGGCGGCCTCGCGCGCAGCCTGTTCGCAGCCGGCGAAGCGACGCGGGTGATCGCGGCGCTGATGCCGCGGGACCGCAGCTTCATGCATCTGGACACTGTTTTCACCTTCTGCGACCGCGACCTGGTCACCATGTATCCGCCGGTGGTCGAGCGGCTGCGCGCCTTCTCTCTAAGGCCGGGCGACGGAGCGGCGGCCGTCGAGGTCACGGAAGAGAACAAGCCGTTCACGGCGGTTGTCGCCGAGGCCCTCGGAGTGAAATCGCTGCGGATCATCGCCACCGGCGGCGACCGCTACGAGGCCGAACGCGAGCAATGGGACGACGGCAACAATGTCGTGGCCGTCGAGCCCGGCGTGGTCATCGGCTACGACCGCAACGTTTATACCAATACGCTTCTGCGCCGGGCTGGCGTCGAGGTGATAACGGTCGAGGGCGCCGAGCTGAGCCGCGGTCGCGGCGGCGGGCACTGTATGACTTGCCCGATCGCCCGCGATCCGATTTGACCCGAAAGGAAGTCCCATGTCGATCAACCTTCACGGCCGCTCTGTGCTGACCCTGGACGATCTCACGGCCGGCGAGATCCGGTTTCTTCTGAAGCTCGCCGCCGATCTCAAGGCGGCTAAGCTCGCCGGGCATGAAGTGCCACGCCTCACCAGGAAGAACATCGCGCTGATCTTCGAAAAGGATTCAACGCGCACACGCACGGGCTTCGAAGTGGCGGCCTATGATCAGGGTGCCCATGTCACCTATTTCGGCCCTAGCGGCAGCCACATCGGCCACAAGGAATCCATGAAGGATACCGCCCGCGTACTCGGCCGGATGTATGACGCGATCGAATATCGCGGCTTTGGCCAGCGTCAGGCCGAATTGCTTGCCGCGCATGCCGGCGTGCCCGTCTATAACGGTCTCACCGACGAGGCGCACCCGACGCAGATCCTCGCCGATTTGATGACCATGCGCGAGTTCACGCACAAGCATCTTTCGGACATGGCCGTCACCTTCGTCGGCGAAGGCCGTGACAATGTCGCGCTGTCGCTGGCGCTCGGAGCAGCCAAGGTCGGCATCGACATGCGCATCGCCTCCCCGAGGGAGCTATGGCCGGACGAGGAATTCTGTGTCCATGTCAGGGAACTGGCGGAACGCAGCGGCGGCCGGTTCAGGTTGGACGAGGACGTGACGGGCTGCGTCCGGGGTGCCGACTTCGTCTACACCGACGTGTGGATGTCGATGGGCGAGGACAAATCCGGCTGGGCCGAACGCATTCGCCTTTTGACCCCCTATCGGGTCACCAGCGAAGTGATGGCTGCCGCCGGCAACCCCCACGTCAAATTCATGCATTGCCTGCCGGCGTTCCACGACACCGAGACCGAGATCGGCGCCTTTATCGCAAAGGAATACGGCATCGACTGTATGGAGGTAACCGACGAGGTGTTCGAATCGGACGCCTCGATCGTCTTCGACCAGGCGGAAAACCGCTTGCACACGATCAAGGCCCTGCTCGTCGCCACGATCGGCAACTGAGATGCTTATCGTCGTTGCGCTCGGCGGAAACGCGCTCCTGCGGCGCGGTGAACCGATGACGGCGGAAAACCAGCGCGCCAACGTCGCGCGCGCCGCTTCGGTGCTTGCCGAAATTGTGGGCGAAGGACATTCGGTCGTGATCACGCACGGCAACGGTCCGCAGGTGGGGCTTCTGGCCCTGCAGGCGGCAGCCACCTCGGACGGCAGTGCGTTTCCTCTCGACGTGCTCGGCGCCGAGAGCGCCGGCATGATCGGCTATGTGATCGAGCAGGAACTCAGCAACCTTCTCGATGGGAGGCTGTTCGCGACGTTGCTGACCCAGGTGAAAGTGGACCCGCACGACCCAGCCTTCGCTCATCCGACGAAGCCGATAGGCCCGGTCTATGACGAGGCAGCCGCGCGGCGGCTTGCTGCGGAACGCGGCTGGCAGATCGCGCCCGATGCCGACAAATGGCGTCGCGTTGTCCCTTCGCCCAGGCCGCTGGAGATTCTGGAAGCATCCGTGATTTCGTTTCTTGTCGAGCGCGGTGTCATCGTAATCTGCACCGGTGGCGGTGGTGTTCCGGTCATAGCTCGAGACGACGGCAGTCTTTGCGGCGTGGAGGCCGTCATCGACAAAGATCTGTCGAGTTCGCTCCTCGCCCGCCAATTGAAGGCCGACATGTTGCTCATGCTGACCGATGTCGACGCGGTTTATGTCGACTACGGCACGGCTGCCGCCCGCGCGCTGCGGAGGATTACACCAGCAGAGATATCGGGCCGGGATTTTCCCGCCGGATCCATGGGACCGAAGGTCGGCGCCGCTATCGAGTTCGTTGAAGCAACGGGCAAGCCTGCGGCGATCGGCAAGCTTGATGAAGCCGTCGAAATTGTCAGAGGCGAGCGCGGAACATGGGTCGAAGGCGGCGCTTCGGTTCCAACACCCGAGCGTCTGTCTTATAGGCTGATCTAGATGAGCACCGCATGGTTACACGGCCAGTACAGGGGCAAAACCGCCGCCGGGTGTACGGAAATTCGTGGTTTGGCCCTGGTAGAGGCGCGCGGCGGCGAGCAACATCCGGCCGTCGTAAGTGTAGAGCCGCACGTCCATTTTGCGCGGCGCGGGTGCGCCGTCGATTTCGATCATGCGCTGCCCGGGCGCGGCAAATGACTGGGCCACGTAACCACCGCGCGCGATCTCGGCCCAAACGCTCTTTGTCACCTTATCGCCGCGGTAGACCGCCTTGCTGCCGTGGCCCGACAGTGGTTTGAAGAACATGTCCTTGCGGGACTGCCAGGCGACATCCGAATTATCGGGGGTAATCAGAGTGGTCCGCGGAATGCCTGTGAGCCGCAAGCGCAGCTCCGGGGAAAGGCCGAATGCTTCGAGCATCGCCTGATCGGACAGGAATGTCAAATTGCGCTTGCTCGCAAAGATCGCATGGTTGTGCGGATTGGGCGTGACCACCACCGCTCCGTCCAGATAAGCCGCCTTGAGCGCCGCATGCTCCGGCCCATCAAGCGCAAAATCGACCAGGCGATTGTAGACCAAATCGATCTCATCGCCGCCGAGCCGAAGCTTGCAGCCTGTATATTTCAGGTCGCTTGCGTCTCCGATCACCGCTTCGAGGCCGTGTCTCAGCAACATCTGCCTGGCAAGCACGAATTCGGGATAGAGATACTGCTCCTCGGGCCGGTCATCGACGATCGCGATCCTTCGCGGCGATCCGGTGCCGCGCTGGCGGCGCCATTCGTCCGTGAACATCGCGACGACGCTCGCCTCGAAGCGATCGTCCCTTGGGCCGATCAGCGCCCGGTCGACTTCGGAACAGCAAGCCTGCTGCGCCTTGGCGAGCAGCGCATTGAGGAAAGCGCCGCCGGCGTTGGTGTTCACCTCGATCAGCTTGGGACCGTTATCGTCGAGATGAAAATCGTAGCCCATGAGAGCGCCGACAGGTCCAAAATCCCGTTGCGCGATTTCGGGAGCCCAGGAGAGGACCGCTTCGCGGTAGGATGGCAACTTTGCTGTCGCCTCGATGGCGACGACGATTCTCTGCATCTCTTCAAGGGCAGACGCGGCGAGGAAGACCGGCACATTGGAAAACAGATGCGGCCGCGATGCCACCAAGGCTTCGCTGAAGCCAGGCTCTCCGGCTTCGTGGTCAAGCGCCGCCCAAAGTTTCGCCCGGTCGAGCGTGATGCAAAAGCATTTGCGGTTGAGCCGCTCCGACCGGGATGTGCTGGCTTCCGCCGTCGGGACTGTGAGCACGTCGCTATCTCCTCATTGCCGGCTGCCAGAACGAACTTCGGATTCGCCACGCTGGCGGGCATTGATTTGCATCAAAGTGCCGATGCGCCGTTTTGCTACACTGGTACCATGAAACTCGTGTTGGCTCAGCTTCGCCTACTGCTGGCCGTGATCCTCCTGGTCGCGGGCGGCGCCGTTGCTGGTCCTGCCGCGCCGACTTCCGCAATAGAGCAGGCCGGCGTTGCGGCGCCCTCGACGACCGCTTTGCACAAGGCAACGGTTCACATAGCGTCCACGGACCAGGACAACCATCGCGCCCCATGCGATGGCTGCCTGGATTGCATGCATTCGACCGGCTCCGGCTGTTGTGCCGCAGGCATTTCCGCCGGCGGATGCGACGTTCTCCACCGCGCGCCGGTTGCGATCCGCTTCATGGCGGGCAAGGCGTTCCCAGCAATGGGCGTGAAGCCCGATGCCCTCCTGCAACCTCCCCGGATTTTCGGCTAATATCGCGCCGTCGCGGCCCTTGGACTGTTGAATCCAGCAGATCCATCAAGACTCATAACGGGCCAACAATCCGAGAAACCGCAAACTGTACCGGCGATCCGGGCTGCCTCGCGCACCCATTCCGGAGTTCGCCTGTCGGTTGCACATCAACGACAAGGACACAGCCGTGAAAACCCATCTTCGATTGACCACGCTTGCCGCATTCGCAGCTTTTTCGGGCGCCGCTTTTGCCCAGACGGATCCGCATCATCCGGCGACCGATGCACCACAAGCCAAGATAGCGATGCCGGCCGCAAAGGCGATGCCGGGCGGGTCGCCCGAGCAGTGCACGACGATGATGTCCACGATGCAACAGATGATGCCCATGATGGAGAAGATGGCTCCCATGATGCAGCAAATGATGCCGATGATGCAGCAGATGATGCAAGGCGGCACACCGCAGGGCGGCGGCATGATGCCAGGCGGCCAGGGCGGCGTGATGCATGGCAACGGCATGATGAACGGCAAGTCGATGGACACTCCCAACATGCCGGAGGCCTCCAGGGTTTACATGGATGCCATGAAGCGCATGGACGCACTGATGCAGGGCCTCCAGGCCGGCGATCCCGATGTCGCCTTCGTCCAAACGATGATTCCTCACCACCAGGGCGCCATCGAAATGGCCCGGGCGGTCCTGCAATTCGGCAAGGATGATCAGGTCAAGGGTTGGGCCAATCAGATCATCACGGCTCAGCAGGCCGAGCTCGCCGCCATGCAGGAATGGCTCAAGCAACGAGCGAAATGACGGGAGTTGTCGCCACCGGGCGCGCTAGGCAAGTCGAGGTTCAGCCGATGAAAACCGCAGTCAATCCATGGACGACGTCGTCCGCAACTCTTGCCGTGGCGGGAATGATCATCGTCGGCATCGGACTGTATTTCATCGCCCTCAGACCACCACTGCTGCCCGAGGATATCCGCTATATGAACCTCTCGGCCGCCGAACTCGAAGCCATCGGTCCACGCCTTGCGATGTGGCTCAGTCAGGTCTTCCGAGTGCTCGGCGGCTACGCCCTCGCCACCGGCGCTCTCCTGGTTGCGCTGGCATTCACCGCGTTCCGCGCGCGCCATCCGGTCGCGGTGACCGGTGCTCTGGTCGGAGGAGCGTCGTCCATCGGCTTGATGTCGGCGGTCAACTTTACGCTCGGCTCCGAGTTCAGGTGGCCACTGTTCGCATGCGCGCTGGTCTGGGCCGTGAGCCTCATCGCATATGGGCTCGAAAGCTCCCGCAATCACCAACCGCTGACCAACAAGGAACCCGTCCCATGAATACCAACAACTCACATGGCATGTCGGATTCCCCGACCGGGTCCCAACCAGAACCGAAGGCCGCGGCAGGCGGATTTTGGACTTCGAAGACCGGCCTGGTCACGATCGCTTTCCTGCTGATCGCTGCATTTTTCCTTCTTACCGAGCACCGGGCGCATACCCTAGGCGCCCTTCCCTTTCTGTTGCTGCTCGCCTGTCCTCTGCTTCACGTATTCCACCGTGGGCACGGCGGCCACGGCGGCCATGCCTGGCACAGGGAACCCGAGCCTGGCGCGCAAGACGGCACCACCCACCACCATAAAGGAGCATGACGATGGTCGAGCAATCTCCCGCCTACGGCCTCTGGGGCCCGGTCATGATCAATTCGGCAGTTTTCATCCTGTTCGCATTCAGCTTCTTCAAGCCGCGAACCAGCCGTGACTGGCGCTCCTTCGGTGCATTCAGCGCCTTCCTGGTGGCGCTGTTTGCCGAGATGTATGGCTTTCCCCTGACGATTTACCTGTTCTCAGGGTGGCTGCAGTCACGATACCCCGGCATCGACTGGTTCTCGCATGATGCCGGTCACCTCCCGGAGATGATGCTCGGCTGGCGTCTCAATCCGCATTTCGGTCCGTCTCACATTCTCAGCTTCTTCCTGATCGGTGGCGCATTCGTGCTGATCTCGACCGCATGGCCGGTGCTTTACCAAGCACAGCATCACAATCGCCTCGCAACGGCCGGTCCATATGCCTTCGTTCGGCACCCGCAATATGTCGGCTTCGTCCTCGTCATGGCGGGATTCCTCGTGCAATGGCCGACGCTGCTGACGCTGGCGATGTTCCCTGTACTGGTCGGCATGTATGTGCGGCTTTCCTTCATCGAAGAGCGTGAAGCGAGAAAGGAATTCGGCGACGCATACAACCGTTACGCAGCCCGCGTGCCCGCCTTTTTCCGCATCTGGCCAGACTGTTCGGTTCCGCCGGCGAGCGCCGTGTGCCCTGATCGCCCCGGCTCATCGCCGGCGCGTTTGAACCTGATCTTTGTGTGCTGAACGAAACAACGAAACGCCCAAATCGAAACGAAGGAAACCATTATGAAACGTCGAGATATCCTCAAGGGCGCAGTGGCAGGCGCCGCAGCTTTTGCAGTCCCATCGAGCTTGCTCGCAGCAGCCTCCGCCGGTCAGTTGGGCGGCCAGACCCTTGGCATCTCGCGCCGCACCATCGAGGTAAACGGCAAAGCTGCAAGCGTCTTCGGCCTGCGAAGGGCCGACGGCGCGCCTGGCCTGCGCTTGCGGGCGGGCGAAGCCTTCAACGTGCTGCTTCGAAACGAGACTGCCGAGCCGACGATCATCCATTGGCACGGCTTGACGCCGCCGTGGCCGAGCGACGGTGTCGCCGACGCGCCACTGCCGCTCATCGGCGCTCGAGCCGATCGCAGTTTCGATTTCCCGGTCGGCGAGCCGGGCACCTTCTGGATGCACGCCCATACCCTGCAGGAGCAATTGCTCCTTGCCGCCCCTCTCATCGTCGCCGATACCGCCGATGACGCAAAAGACGAACAGGAGGTTGTCATCCTGCTCCACGATTTCTCATTTTCGTCGCCGGAGGAGCTGCTGGCCGGGCTGCAGGGAAAGAATACCGGCGGCTCCATGCCGATGGACGGCATGGATATGTCGGGTGCGCAAACCGTCGCCATGGCTGGGATGAACGATGGCGGCATGGCGATGGATATCAACGACATCGACTATGACGCCTATCTGGCCAATGACCGGTCCCTGGACGACCCCGAGATCGTCCCAGTCGAACGGGGCGGGAGCGTGCGGGTGCGGATCATCAATGGCGCCACGGCGACCGCGTTCATGATCGACTTCGGCGAGCTCGAAGGCGAGCTGATCGCGGTCGATGGTCAGCCTGTCGAACCGGTCAGGGGCCGGCGGTTTCCAATGACGATGGGCCAGCGCATCGACGTGCGCGTGAACTTGCCGCGCGACCAAAGTTCCTCCTTTCCGATCCTGGCGTTGCGCGAGGGAGCCAAGGAACGGACCGGCATTGTCCTGCGTCCGGCGGGAGCGCCGGTGGCCAAACTCGGAACGGCTGCGGACACGGACGCTCCGCTTCTCGACCTGGCGCTCGAGGCACAACTTCGAGCAATCGCGCCACTTGGCTCACGCTTGGCGAACAAAACATTCGAAATGGCACTCACCGGCGACATGGCTACCTATCGCTGGGGCCTCGGAACCAGCGCGCCCATCCTTGTGGACAAGGGCGATCGCGTCGAAGTCACGCTGCGCAACGACACCATGATGGCGCACCCGATGCACCTTCATGGCCACCATTTCCAGGTGGTCGCGATTGACGGTCAGCGCTTCCAGGGTGCGGTTCGCGACACCGTGTTGGTGCCCCCGATGCGCTCGATCACCATGGCCGTCGATGCCGTCAATCCCGGAAAATGGGCCCTCCATTGCCACCACCTCTACCACATGGCGAGCGGCATGATGTCGACCTTTGCCTACCGAAGCTGAGACACCGCAGGCGATGCGATGCTGCCACGAACCGCGGCATGGAGAACGACGATGAAAAAGGTCAATCTGGAAGTGCGCGACCTTGTCGGCATAATGGATTTCGCGGCGGTCGAAAAACGTCTCGCAGCTCTGCCGGGCGTTGCCAGTGTCGCCATGAACGCGGGATCGACCACCGCGACTGTCGAATTCGACGAGATGCGCACGAGCCCGGAAGTTCTCGCTCGCGATATCGAGGCCTGCGGCTTCCATTGCCGTGGCGAGGTCGTGCCGAGGCATCTGTGCATTCCCGACAGCATGACGATTCCGCCGGGGCATCCGCGGGCAAACGCCGGGCACGCCGGCCACGATCACGCCGAGCACGATCATGGCGGGCACGCCGCCATGATTGAGCCGGCTCCGGCGGGCGAGAGGACGGTTGCAGACAAGGCGCCGCACGACGCCATGGCTCATGAGATGGGACACGGAGCCGGCATGGACACGCAGGGCATGGTCAAGGACATGCGCAACCGCTTCTTCATCAGCCTGGTCTTTTCCCTGCCGGTTTTCGCCATGGAGCCGATGGGTCTGGGCGAGCCCTGGCTGCGTCCGCCTTTCGGGCTGAGCGAAGACCTTGCGATGTTCTTGCTCGCCAGTGCGGCGATCCTCTATCCGGTCTGGCCTTTCCTGGTGGCCGCCTGGCGGGCCCTGCGTAACGGCGTCCTCAACATGGCCGTGCTGGTGGTGCTGAGCGTCGGCACCGGCTATCTGTTCAGCGTCGGAGCGACCTTTTTCTTCGAGGGGCAGCAGTTCTACGAGGCGGCCAGCGTGCTGCTCGTGTTCATCCTGCTCGGCCACTGGCTGGAGATGCGCGCCCGCGCCGGGGCGTCGGCCGCAATCAAGGCCCTGCTCGACCTTGCCCCGCCCAGGGCCTCCGTTTTCCGCGATGGCAAGGAGGTCGAGGTGGCAACCGCCGACGTCGTGCTCGGCGACATTGTGGTCCTGCGGCCCGGCAACAAGCTTCCCGTCGACGGCGAGGTGATCGAAGGCACGTCAACGATCGATGAATCCATGCTGACCGGCGAGTCGATGCCGGTGACCAAGAGGGTCGGGGACAAGGTCATCGGGGCGACCATCAACAAGAGCGGCACGCTGCGCTATCGCTCCACCAAGGTGGGCGCCGATACCGCTCTTGCCCAGATCGTCAAGCTGGTCCAGGAAGCCCAGAACTCGAAGGCGCCGGCGCAATTGCTCGCCGATCGTGCCTCGCAATGGCTGGTGCTCGCCGCGATCCTCATCGGGATTGCGACCTTCGCGGTCTGGTTCTGGTGGATCGGCCAGCCTCTGCTGTT
Organism: Mesorhizobium sp.; assembly: GCF_005063415.1. Classification (GTDB taxonomy): domain Bacteria; phylum Pseudomonadota; class Alphaproteobacteria; order Rhizobiales; family Rhizobiaceae; genus Mesorhizobium. The sequence goes on along the minus strand of NZ_SUEG01000022.1, from coordinate 1,057 downwards.
CGCGATGACCTTGACCATAACGGTGTTCGTCATTGCTTGTCCCGACGCGCTCGGCCTCGCCACGCCGATGGCCGTCATGGTCGGCACCGGCCTTGGCGCTTCAAACGGCATTCTGTTCAAGAATGCCGCGGCTCTCGAGGAAGCGACCAAGCTCGACGTGATCGTCTTCGACAAGACCGGCACGCTCACGATGGGCCAGCCCAAGGTCGTTGAAATCGTTCCCGCCGCCAACGTTTCGCCCGACGAGGTTCTGCAAGTCGCGGCCGCAGTGGATCGGGGATCGGATCATCCGCTGGCCCTCGCCATCGTCGAGCGGGCCGGAGGCCTGAAGCTCCCCAAGGTTTCGAGCTTTCTAAACATCGAGGGCAAGGGCGCCAGTGCGGCCATCGAGGGAGGCCAGGTCTTCCTTGGTAACCGGCGCCTCATGGACGAGCAGAAGATCGATCTTCTGGCGCTCGGCGACAAAGCCGAGGCGCTCAAGGGCGAAGGCCGCACGGTCATCCATGTCGCACGTTCCGGCACGCTGCTCGGGCTGATCGCGATCGCCGATACACCGCGCCCGACGGCCATCGCAACGATTGCCAAATTGCACGGCCAGGGCGTGCGCGTGGCCATGCTCACCGGCGATAACGCCGGCACCGCCAAGCGCATCGCGGACGTGCTTGGCATCGACATTGTCCTCGCCGACGTGCTTCCCGGGCAGAAAGCAGAGAAGATCAAGGAGCTGCAAGGGCGAGGCCTGAAGGTCGGCATGGTCGGCGATGGCGTCAACGATGCGCCAGCCCTGACGCAAGCCGACGTCGGTTTCGCGATCGGTGCGGGCACCGATGTTGCCATTGAAAGCGCCGACATCGTGCTGATGAAGAGCGATCCCTACGATGTGGTCGGTGCGATGACGCTCTCGCGCGCCACGCTGCGCAAGATGCACCAGAACCTGTGGTGGGCGGTCGGATACAATCTCATCGCCTTCTCGATCGCAGCGGGCGTGTTCTACCCGTTCCTGCTGAGCCCCGAGCTTGCGGCGCTGGCAATGTCGGGCAGTTCGGCGCTCGTCGCC
>NZ_SUEG01000229.1 GCF_005063415.1 Mesorhizobium sp. | reverse complement strand
GAACGACGTCATCACCGACGGCGCCACCACTTCGATGCCGAGGCGCAGCGCATCCTGGCGGAAATCGGCGAGCTTGTCCGTATTGCCCATGTCGAGCGTCATCGACGCGGCCAGGAATTCGACCGGGTAATGCGCCTTCAGATAGGCGGTCTGGTAGGAGACGACGGCATAGGCGGCGGCATGCGATTTGTTGAAACCGTAGTCGGCAAATTTTGCCAGCAGGTCGAAGATGAAGTCGGCTTGCGGCTTGCCGACGCCGCGCTCGACCGCACCCGAAACAAAGCGCTCGCGCTGTTTGTCCATCTCGGCGCGGATCTTCTTGCCCATGGCGCGGCGCAGCAGATCGGCTTCGCCCAGCGAATAGCCGGAGAGCTCCTGCGCGATCTGCATCACCTGTTCCTGGTAGACGATGACGCCTTGCGTCTCCTTGACGAGATGGTCGATCTTCGGGTGGATCGACGCCATCTCCTCCTCGCCGTGCTTTCTGGCGTTGTAGGTCGGTATGTTCTCCATCGGCCCGGGCCGATAGAGCGCAACCAGCGCGATAATGTCCTCGATGCAGTCGGGCCGCATGCCGATCAGCGCCTTGCGCATGCCGGCACTTTCCACCTGGAACACGCCGACCACCTCGCCGCGCGACAGCATGGCGTAGGTTTCCGGGTCGTCGAGCGGAATGTGGGCGAGATCGATCTCGATGCCGCGGCGGCGGATCAGCTTGACGGCCCTGTCCAGCACCGTCAGCGTCTTCAGGCCAAGGAAGTCGAATTTCACCAGCCCGGCCTGTTCGACATACTTCATGTTGAACTGCGTGACCGGCATGTCCGATCGCGGGTCGCGGTACATCGGCACCAGCTCCGACAGTGGCCGGTCGCCGATGACGATGCCGGCGGCATGCGTCGAGGCGTGCCGATAAAGACCTTCCAGTTTCTGCGCCGTGTCGAGCAGCGTTTGCACGATCGGCTCACGCTCCGCCTCTTCGGCAAAGCGCGGTTCGTTGGCGATGGCGTCGGCGAGCTTGACCGGATTGGCCGGGTTCGACGGCACCATCTTGCTCAGCTTGTCGACCTGGCCATAGGGCATCTGCAGCACGCGACCGACGTCGCGCAGTACCGCGCGCGCCTGCAGCGTGCCGAAGGTGATGATCTGGCCGACCTGGTCGCGGCCGTATTTCTGCTGGACGTAACGGATGACCTCCTCGCGCCGGTCCTGGCAGAAGTCGATGTCGAAGTCGGGCATCGACACGCGATCGGGATTGAGGAAGCGCTCGAACAGCAGCGAAAAGCGCAGCGGATCGATGTCGGTGATGGTGGTGGCATAGGCGACCAGCGAGCCGGCGCCCGAACCGCGGCCCGGGCCGACCGGAATGCCTTGCGCCTTTGCCCATTTGATGAAGTCGGCAACGATCAGGAAATAGCCGGGATATTTCATCTTCTCGATGACGCCGAGCTCGAAATCCAGTCTTTCGCGATATTGGTCGGCCGTGTAGCCGGGTGTGAGGCCATGCGCCGCCAGCCGCGCGTCCAGCCCTTCATGCGCCTGCCGGGCAAGCTCCTGCGCCTCCGCTTTAACCGCCGCATCGGCGTCGGCGACATCGCGGCCGGCAAAGCGCGGCAGGATCGGGTTGCGGGTCTTCGGATAGTAGGAGCAGCGCAGGGCGATCTCGACGGTGTTGTCGATTGCTTCCGGCAGGTCGGCGAATAGCCTCGCCATATCGGCCTGGCTTCTCAGGAAGTGGTCGGGCGAAAGGCGGCGGCGATTATCGGCCGCAACCACGGAACCTTCGGCGATGGCGATCAGGGCGTCATGCGCCTCATAGTCTTCACGAGAAAAGAAAAACGCCTCGTTGGTGGCAACCAGCGGCAGATCGTGGCGGTAGGCGAGGTCGACCGACGACTGCTCGATCGCGCGGTCGTAGCCGGACACCCGCTCAAGCTCGACATAGAGCCGGTCGCCGAACAGGCCCTTGAGCGCGAGCAGCCGGGTCTCGGCGAGTTCGCGGCGATCCTCTTTCAAGGCAGTGCCGATCGGACCGCGCGGCCCGCCGGTAAGGCAGATCAAACCGTCTGAATGGCCTTGCAGCATCTCGCTCGTCAGATGCACCGCTTCGCCGGGCGGTGTCTCGAGGTAGACGCGGCTGACCAGCCTGACCAGCTTGCCGTAGCCGGCCTCGGTTGCGGCGATCAGGACAACCGGCCGAATCTCCGGTCCTTGCCGCCTGCGGTCGCGCTGGCTGTCGCTCGCCTCGCCGGAAAAGGCGAGGTCGATCTGGCAGCCGATGATCGGCTGGATGCCGTCCTTTACCGCCTTCTGGGCGAATTCCAGTGCGCCGAACAGATTGTTGGTGTCGGTGACGGCGATCGCCGGGCACTCGTCCTGCACCGCATGGCCGACGATCTTGCCGAGCTGCAAGGCACCTTCGAGCAGCGAATAGGCCGAATGCACGCGCAGATGAATGAACCGACGCGCCGCCGCCTCCGCCCGCGACGCCTTTGCATAGGCCTCGCGCAGCAAGGGATCGCGTGGAAGTCTCTCATCCGCCATGGTTTTTCGCGCCGCCTCACAAGGACTCAGTCGATGAAGATGTATTGTCCGGCACCGGGTAACACGAGTCCAGCGGTAGCGATTGGAGCTTTGGACGTTTAGAGCAGCCGCCGAAGCTGCCAATCTCCCCCCTCGTGGGGGAGATGTCCGGCAGGACAGAGAGGGGCGCTGTCCCGCCAACCTCGGGCCCGGAAACACAAAACCCGCCTCAAAGGCGGGTCGTTGGAGCCAATTAGCACCATACCCAAACCATTAGCATAGCTGCCGGCACAAAGCAAGAACAAAATACGTTGTGAGGGCAAAAAAAGCGAATTCCTCACCGCCTCGCCTTGTCCCTCCTCCATTGGGCGTGCCCAACCAGTTGCAAGGTCGCGTTCCTTCGCGCCCCCTGCCGGACATCTCCCCCTCTAGTGGGGAGATTGGCTGTCATCTCGGCTTTCGCCAATCTCGTGGGGTGCAGAAGGGGCGCTGTCCCCGAAGCTGCCGATCTCCCCCCAAGTGGGGGAGATGTCCGGCAGGACAGAGGGGGGCGCCGTCCCGCCAGCCTCAGGCGATTTTCCAGCCTCACGCGAATTCCATGATCACCGCGTCGACGGCAAGGCTGTCGCCGGGCTTGGCGTTGAGCTTCGAGACGATGAGGTCGCGCTCGGCGCGCAGCACGTTTTCCATCTTCATCGCTTCCACCACGGCAAGCGTCTCGCCGGCCTTGACCTCCTGCCCCTCGGCAACGGCGATCGACACGACAAGACCGGGCATTGGACAAAGCAGCATCTTGGAGGTGTCCGGCGCCACTTTTTCCGGCATCAGCCTTTCGAGCTCGGCCGTGCGCGGCAGCATGGCGCGGGCTGTCACCGACATGCCTTTCCAGGCGATGCGAAACCCGTTCAGCACCGGCCTGACTTGCGCCGCGACCTTGCGGCCGCCGACCGTGCCGCGCCAGATGAGATCGCCCGGCCGCCAGTCGGATGCCACGGTCAGCGGTTTGCCGCCGTCGATTGTGAGATCGAGCTCCATCGGAATGGAAATCACGCCTTCGACGATGGCCACCGAAAGATAGTCCCGGCCGATCTTCAGCACCCAATCGCGTTTCAAGGCACCCGAATGCGGCGCCAGCCGCCCGCCCAGCCGGTCGAGCCGGTCGCGGCGCAGCAGTTCGACCGCGGTTGCGATCGCCGCCAGCACCGCTTTCTCCTCGGCGTCTGGCACGATCGGCGCGAAGCCGTCCGGGTATTCCTCGGCGATGAAAGCGGTGGACAGCCGCCCTTCCCACCAGCGCGGATGCTGCATCAGCGCCGCCAGGAACGGGATGTTATGCTCGATGCCGTCGACGACGAAACTATCCAGCGCTTCCGACATCGCATCGATCGCCGCCAGCCGCGTCGGCGCCCAGGTGCACAGCTTGGCGACCATCGGATCGTAGAACATCGAAATTTCCGAGCCTTCGGTGACGCCGGTATCGTTGCGGATGACGATTTCGCCGAATTTTCCCTCTTCCGGCGGCCGGTATTTCGTCAGCCTGCCGATCGACGGCAGAAAATTGCGATAGGGGTCTTCGGCATAGAGGCGGCTTTCCACCGCCCAGCCGTTCAGCTTGACGTCGCTCTGCTTGATGGCGAGCTTTTCGCCGGCTGCCACGCGGATCATCTGCTCGACCAGGTCGATGCCGGTGACGAGTTCCGTCACCGGATGCTCTACCTGCAGCCGCGTGTTCATTTCCAGGAAATAGAAGTTCTTGTCGCTGTCGACGATGAATTCGACCGTGCCGGCGCTCTGGTAATCGACCGCCTTGGCCAGCGCCACCGACTGCTCGCCCATGGCTTTGCGGGTCTTGGCATCGAGGAAGGGCGACGGCGCCTCCTCCACGACCTTCTGGTTGCGGCGCTGGATCGAGCATTCGCGCTCGCCGAGATAGAGTGTGTTGCCATGCGCGTCGGCGAGCACCTGGATTTCGATATGGCGCGGATCGACGATGAACTTCTCGATGAAGACGCGGTCATCGCCGAACGAGCTTTTCGCCTCCGAGCGCGCCCGGTCAAAGCCGTCGCGCACCTCTGCCTTGCTCCAGGCGATGCGCATGCCCTTCCCGCCGCCGCCGGCCGAGGCCTTGATCATCACGGGATAGCCGATTTCGCCGGCTATCCTTTCGGCATGGGCGGCGTTTTCGGCGACGCCGAGCCAGCCGGGCACCGTCGACACCTTGGCCGCATTGGCGAACTTCTTCGATTCGATCTTGTCGCCCATCGCCTTGATGGCTTTGGGCTTCGGGCCGATGAAGACGATGCCTTCCTGCTCCAGCGCTTCGCAGAAGGATGCCCGCTCCGACAGGAAGCCGTAGCCGGGATGCACGGCCTCGGCCCCTGTCGCCTTGCAGGCGGCGATAATCTTTTCCGGGACCAGATAACTTTGCGCAGCCGGGGAAGGCCCGATATGCACCGCCTCGTCGGCCATTTCGACATGCACGGCGTCGCGGTCGGCGTCGGAATAGACCGCGACGGTGGCGATGCCCATCTTGCGCGCCGTCTTGATCACGCGGCAGGCGATCTCGCCACGGTTGGCGACCAGGATCTTCGTGAACATGCAGGCCTTGTCCCTCGGCTGCCCATCTTTTACGGGCTTCCCGTTTTATGGGCTTCAGGGGGCCGGTCAAGGCAAAGTCGGGCCTATCCCGGATGCAAATCGGCGAGCGCTGACGAAAATCCGGGGTCAGAACGTCGCTTCGTGCATAGCGCAGAGCTGAATGGTAAGTTAAATCTAACTTGGATTGCAGACCGCCTTGGGAGGATTGCCTGATGAAAACGCGCGCCGCTGTCGCCGTCGCCGCCGGAAA
>NZ_SUEG01000228.1 GCF_005063415.1 Mesorhizobium sp. | reverse complement strand
CGGTGAGGTCAAGCCGCTGCGGGCTGCCACGAATTTCGAGGATGACAGCGGCCAGCGCCGTCATCCGGGCAGCCTCCTCGGCGATCCACAGCGCATCGAGCAGCCTTGGCGCCTCGGAAAACAGCAATTGCTCCGGCTCGATGCCGAAAAAGGCGTGAAGCCCCCGGGCATAGGGAAAGCCGGCCTCGCGGAAAACCTCGGATGTGCCGATCCACAGCACCGGCAGTCGCGGCCCCTGGCTGAGGATCAGGCTGACGAGCGACAAGGCAAAACCGGCGACGGCCCCGGCATCGCGGGTCGCGGCGCCATGAAACTCGCTCAGCGCCGCCTTCGGCAGGCCGCCGCTCAGCGCAGCATCGAGGCGCTCGGCGCCGCTGCGCAAAAATGCATCGGGCGGCGCCACGGCAAGACCGCGCCGGACAATCGTCAGATTCCGAGCGGGTGTCGGATGCCGAGAGGGTGTCAGACTCTGACGAGGGACATCCGCGTCAAACGACGAACCGGCCGGCGCCTCCAGGCGCTCGGGCAAGGTCCCTTCGATCTTCGCGATCTGGCGGCGCAGGGCAAAAACAGTCTCCCGCGCCACGGCGCTTGTCGCCATGACGGTCAGCTTCCACTCACAATTGTTCCTGTTATGTTCCCTATAGATTCCAGAGGCCGCCCGAAGAGTCAAGCGGAGTCATGGGGAATTTATTCCTGCCTTGATGGCATGACACGGGCACTCCAGCCCGACCATTTGCCGAGTCCGGCCCGAAAGCCTATATGCCGGGATCAAAGGACAAAGCATGGCTCGCATCTACCAAACACGCATCTGGCACGACCAGCTTTCGCCAACGATGGAGGAAATCGAGCTCCTGGCGCTGGAGGCCTATGCCCATCTGCCGGAGGAGTTTCGTAAGCTAACCGGCGAGATCGTCATTCAGATCGCCGAATTCCCGACCGACGAGATCATGGACGACCTTTCGCTGGAAACGCCCTTCGACCTGCTCGGCCTGTTCGAGGGGCGCGGCATCGCCGAGCGCTGGAATCCGCAGACCGGCGAAGGCCCGAACCGCATCACGCTCTATCGCCGCGCCATCCTCGACTACTGGGCCGAGAACGAGGAAACGCTGGGCGACATCGTCACCCACGTGCTCATCCACGAGATCGGCCACCATTTCGGCCTGTCGGACGACGATATGGAGAAGATCGAAGAGGCAGCGGAGTGAGCGACCCCGCTCCTCGTCATCCTGGGGCGGAGCAAGGAGCGAAGCGACGCGCGCAGACCCCAGGATCCATGCCGTAATAGTGGTGCAGTGCTCCGGCGGTGCAGAACCGAACGCTCATCATCCCCGTTCTGGGGCTATCCCGATCGGTGGTAGATCACACTAATCCTGATCCGCCGTGCCCTTCGGCAGAGGTAACGGCATGGATCCTAGGGTACTCCGCGACGTCGCTTCGCGACTGCTACGCCCTAGGATGACGAAGGACGAGCGCTTCAGCGAACCTCCCTACCAATCGCTGAGCTTGGTGTCGGGGCCGTATTCCTGGCCCTCGACGTCCTTCACCACCGCCTGGCCGCAGCGCATGGTCTTGGCCTCCTTGTCATAGGCATAGGTCGGCGAGCCGAACAGGTGCCAGCCCTTGTTGAGCGCCACCGTCACCTTGTGGCAGAAGCTGGCGTCGTCCGGGCCGGACAAAAAGCGGTAGAGTTTCATTTTCAATCCTGTCGTCAGTTTACGATAATCATGCGCGAACAGCGGCGGCCTTCGCCAGCAGTTTTTCGGCCTGCGCCAGATGCAGCCGCTCGACCATCTTGCCGTTCAGCGCAACTACCGCCTTGCCGGTATTTTCGGCGAGCGCGAAGGCTTCCTTGACTGTGCGCGCCTCGGCCAATGCTTCAGGCGTCGGCGCAAAGGCGCGGTTCGCGGCTTCGATCTGCGCCGGATGGATCAGCGACTTGCCGTCAAAACCCATCGCGGCCGCCTCCGTGCACTCGCGCGCAAAGCCGTCCATATCGCGAAAATCGTTGAAGACGCCATCGAGCAGGTCGAGGCCGCCGGCACGCGCCGCGAGCACCATCTGCATCAGCCATGGCACGAGATAGCGCCGGTCGGGCGTGGCGAGAATGCCCGTGTCCTTGACCAGGTCGTTCGTTCCGGCAACGAAACAACCCAGTCGAGAGGCCGGATCGCGGCCGAGCTCGGCAATCGGCCCGATGTTGAGCAGTGCCTTGGGCGTCTCGATCATCGCCCACAGCTTGACTTCGTCCGGGATAAAATTGTCGTCGAGCACGTCGCCGGCCTCGAGAATGTCGCGCGGCGTGTCGACCTTGGGCAGCAGGATGGCGTCGGGCGTGCATCTTGCCGCGGCCACAAGATCGTCGGCGCCCCATTCGCTCGACAGCGCATTGATGCGCACCACCATTTCGCAGCGCCGGTCGGAACGACCGGCGAAAATCGCCGCCAGCTTTTCGCGCGCGGAAGGCTTGTCGGCCGGGGCGACAGCGTCCTCGAGATCGATGACGACGTCATCGCAGGCCAGCGATTGGATTTTGGCCAGCGCCTTGTCGTTCGAGGCCGGGACGTAAAGCACCGAGCGGCGCGGGCGGTAGGGTTCGGCAGTCATCTCCGATCTATGCCGCCTGCAACCGGCCGAGGCAAGCCGTGCATAAAAACTGCACGCAATTTCGGAAAATCTCCTCGTCTCCGCCCCGCTTGCCACCCGACAGAATGCGACAAGGGCGGCATGCAAGAGCAAACGAACTCCCCGTGGTCCCTGCCGTACCGGCTTCGCCGCGAAAGCTGGTGGCTCGTCGATCCGCCCCGGACTTCGGCAAACCTCCTCCCTTTCGTCCGCAAGTCCCTGCCCACCGCCCGCATCAAAGCCGCCGAGAAAGCCCGATCATGATAGTATTCCTCTCGGCGGCGCCGAGCTATTGCAGCCGCTTGTGCATTGCCGTCCTGCTCGTCGCGCTGGCCGATTTTTTCTTCTATGGCCAACCGGCGGGCATCACGCTTTTCCTGTTCGGCGTTGCGATTGCAGCAGCGAGCATGGCTCTCCATCCTCTCGGCGTCTTCAACGCCGGCAGGTTCTGGTTCAAGCCGGTTGCGCTGCTTATGGCGCTGCTGCCGCTTGCGGAAAATGTCAGCGTACTGTCCGTCTCGATCGCGCTGGCGGCGACGGCCATCTTCGCGCTTTCACTGGCCGGACGGTTGCGGCGCGGCCTTGCCCGCATTGCCGGCCAACTCTCGCTGTTCCTGCTGGCAACGCCATTTCGGCTCGTCCTGGATTTCTTCCGCTGGCGCAAGGCGGCGCGGCGGCTTGGCCGGCGGCGCGTGCGCCTTGCGGCGATCGCCGTCTGGGTCATGCCGCTGAGCCTCGGCGCGGTGTTCCTCGCGCTGTTCGGCGCCGCCAATCCGGTCATCGAATATTGGTTCTCGCTGATTGATCTCTTCGCTTTGCTCAACCTCATCCAGCTGCCACGTCTCGCCTTCTGGCTGTTCGTGCTTGCCGGCGTCTGGGCCCTTCTGCGGCCGCGCCTGCCGCGCTTTCTCCGCCGCCACAGGGTGTCGCCAGCCAGCGCACCGGCGACGCCGGCCACCAGGACCACCATCGAGGACATCGTCTTCGGCAAGGCCGCCATTCTCCGCGCGCTTGTCGTCTTCAACATCCTGTTCGCGGTGCAGAGCGCACTCGACGCCACCTATCTGTGGGGCGGCATCGCGCTTCCCGACGGGCTGACCTATGCCGCCTACGCGCATCGCGGCGCCTACCCGCTGATCGTCACGGCGCTGCTGGCCGCCGGCTTCGTGCTGGCGGCGCTGCGGCCGGGAAGTGCGACCTCCGGCGATCCGCTCATCCGCCGGCTGGTTTATGTGTGGGTGGCGCAGAACATCGTCCTGGTCATCTCGTCGATCCTGCGGCTCGATCTCTATGTCGGCATCTATGCGCTGACCTATTGGCGTGTCGCCGCCTTCGTCTGGATGGGGCTGGTGGCGGCGGGCCTTATCCTGATCATAGCCCGCATCGCGCGCGAAAAGTCCAACGAATGGCTGCTTTCCGCCAATCTTCTGACGCTATCAGCGACGCTCTATGCCTGCTCGTTCATCAACTTTGCCGCGCTGATCGCCAACTACAATGTCGACCACTGCTTCGAAATGACCGGCCAAGGCACCCAGCTCGACGTCTGGTACCTGCGCTCGCTCGGGCCCGGCGCCTTGCCGGCGCTCGATCGCTTCGTCCAGCACCAGAGCAGGACGGTTTCCGCCGCCGACCCCTCCACCAGCGAACTCGCCGGCTGGTACGCGCAGGACGAAGCACGCTTCCGCGCCGGCCAGGAAAACTGGCGCGGCTGGAGCTTTCGTGACTGGCGGCTCAACCGCGCCCTCGACAGGCGTGGCCCGTTTGTGGTTCCTCCGATGTCCGAACCCTTCATGCCGGGCCGCTGATTTGATGCCGCACCACATACTGGTCGCCGACGACGATCCGCACATTCGCGAAATCATCTGCTTCGCGCTGGAAAAGGCCGGCATGAAAACGCTGGCGGTGCCGGACGGCGCGGCTGCCTTGCAGGCGATCGAATGCCGTGCGCCCGATCTTGTCGTGCTCGACATCGGCATGCCGGAAATGGACGGGCTGGAAGTGTGCCGGCGGCTGCGCCACACATCCGACGTGCCGGTGCTGTTCCTGTCCGCGCGGGATGAAGAGATCGACCGCATCCTCGGGCTGGAAATGGGCGGCGACGATTATGTCACCAAGCCATTCAGCCCGCGCGAGCTGGTCGCTCGCGTCAACGTCATTCTGCGCCGCGCCCGGCCCACGCCGAAACCAGCCGACGACCGGCAATTCTCGCATGGCAGGCTGGCGCTGGTTCCGGCAAGCCATGCAGCCAGCTTCGACGGCAAGCCGCTGGTGCTGACGGGCATCGAATTCGCGATCCTGAAAGGTTTTCTGGCGCGGCCGGCGCATGTGCTCGGCCGCGACATGGTGATGGCCAATGCCTATGCCGCCAACATCCATGTCGCAGACCGCACCGTCGACAGCCATATCCGCAACATCCGCGCCAAACTGGCGGCGGTCGGCTGCGTCGATGCAATCGAGACCGTGCACGGCGTCGGTTTCCGGCTGGGTAAATGCGGGAGTTGAGCGCCCAAAAATGGGTCGGCAGCAAATGGCGGCCACGGCTTGCCACGGTCGTCATTGCCATCCTGATCATGGTGATGGCACTGCCGCTGGCCGGCCTGTTCTTCTTCCGGCTCTACGAAAACCAGCTGATCCGCCAGACCGAGGCCGAGCTGATCGCACAAGGTGCCGCCCTTGCCGCGATCTATGCGCAAGAGGTCCGTGAGGCCGGCCTTGCCCCGGAAAAGCTCGGCACACCCATGCCTCCGCCCGATACCGGCGATCGGGCTTCTCGCTACCTGCCGATCGAACCGCGCCTCGATCTTGCGTCCGACAGGAT
>NZ_SUEG01000227.1 GCF_005063415.1 Mesorhizobium sp. | reverse complement strand
CCTCATGGGCGCGGCATGCAGGATTAACCGAGCCCAGCCGGTCATGAGTGCGGCCTTGCCGGGTCGGGCGATAGGCAGTCATGCCCTGCCCTTCCTGCGGGTCAAGCACTCCGAAAAAACATTTCCCCCATAAATGCTAGATCTTCCGTTGCCTTTTCGCGTCACAGGCCGTCAAACGCCCGGCCGTTCACAACAGTGATCCGGCAAGTGTTTGGCTGCGCGAGACGATGCTGCAGGGAGTCGTCCTGCATGGCACTTCGCTATGATGCTGCGGTGCCGTCTAACGGCGCCTCGTGCTTGAACGCACTGAACGGCCACCGCGATCAAAATCGATGGTTCGAGGACCGTTGATCATCACCCCGCCAGCCTCGATCTTGTTTGCCGCCACGAGAGCGACACAGAGACTGCTGGTGAAGATGCCCGCCTGCCCGCTATGTTCCGGATGGTTGACCATCCCGGATGGACCCATCGAGGGTGTCAAGGCGAGCATGAGCACAGGCGCGAACAGTTCACGGGCAGGCGCGACGGTGGCCGCAAAGCAACGTCGCGCCAGCATGCGATCTCAGCAGGATCGGCACCATCCTGTCAGGGAGCAATGCGAGTGGCTGGCTTAGCCGCTGCGACGCTGCCCGGCATCGCGTTCAATTGATCTGGCGCCTTAAATGCAGGAAGGCTTCGCGGCCGGTACGAGGCGCATCCCTCCTCCGAAGCAGCACGCCCAAGTATCATCACAAGCCCCGAGCGCCCGCGTTCGGCGATGTCCAATTTCCGACAATGTCGGAATACAGTCAGATCTGCTGGATTGACTTTAAATGGTTTTCTCATTTGGCACAGCGCATGCTGGTTATCCGGAAACACGTGACCGACCAACAAGAAGTCGCATGACACAACCGGAGCCATCCATGTCTGACGGGCTGCCCAGGATACCTACTGCGACCGCGCTTGCCCGGTGACGACCGCTCCGGCTCCGCCCGTTACCGACGAGGCAAAGTGACGGATTTCCTGCGTTTCAACGACATGGAGGTGGTTGTCATTCCCGCTGGGGGACAGACTCGGCCTGTTCAAGGCATTGCGCGAAGGCGGCAAGATGACGGCCACCCGTGCGCGAACTCAAGGAGCGCAGCCTGTATCGTGTATCAGGCAAATAGGCCGTCGGTCAGTGACCTTGACACAGGGGACATGCGCAAGGTCCTGAAGTTTGATGCAGCGATAGAAGGGTGCCAATGACAACAATAGCTTACAGGAACGGAACCATGGCTGGCGACGGCCGAGCCTTGGGTTTTGACTCAGTATCCGTCGGTGAGAAAACGAAGGTGTTTCGCTTATGCGACGGCACACTCATCGGCGTTTCCTCTTCGTCCTTGGGTATTCCAAAGGCCGTTCGAGACTGGGTTGAGAAGGGCATGGATGTTTCTGATATTCCTGTGCCGCGCAACGACGACAATTTTGAATTTGAGGCGCTGATAGTGCGCAAAAATGGGGAAGCCGTATTGTTGGACGGCAATTGGCTGCCAAGTGATCCGGTGAAAGGTGAATATTATGCCATCGGGAGCGGCAAGCAGTATGCTTTGGCCGCGCTGGTTTTGGGCAAGTCAGCTAAGGAAAGCGTCGAAGTTGCCGCGAAACTCGACGTTTGGACTGGTGGCACAGTCACTGCCATAACTCACTAAACCCGCCTTTCGGCGGGAGTGTGACAGTGCGAGCGTGGAAGTAGGGCGCCACCCCGGGGCACGTCGAGCCCTGTCATGTGAGCTGGTCCATAAGCGCGCGAAAGCGTCCAGTTGTGGCCAAAAGCACGATTTGCGACAGAACCGGCCCGCTTCTATGAGTATGGGCCGCTTTTTGCGGCCAGCGTGCTTGCCATCCTGCCGCCAGTGGCCGTCGCCTTCTTCTTCCAAGGTTACCTCGTCATGAAGTAGAGCACCACGATCTTGTCGGAGAGATCGGAAGGCGGACGGCCCTTCCGTCCGCGTCGGCCAGTTCGAAAGGCGGCGCGGGCTGCTCGTCGATCGCCTGGAAGAACCTCTCCGCGCTGTCCCTCATCTTGTCGAGATCGGCGCCCGGATGGTGGGCCAGCGCGGAGGTCCCGAGGATCAGCGCCAGAAATTGAATCGCAAGCGACGGTTTCGCTTTCATGGACAATGCATTCCGGTTGGGGGCGTTCGAGGGCTCCGCGGCTAGGATTGGTCTCACTGTGTCTGCTCCCGCTCCCGGCGGCTCATCTGCCTGATAGGCGCGTTCCCGCTCGGGCCATGTGCTTTTGATGAAGGCCAGAACGGCCCGGATCTCCTCGTCGGTGAGGACATTCCCGAAGCCCGGCATGTCGCTCTGGTAGCCGCCGCCGACGACCGCGGCCGGTCCCGGCGCCGGCATGCGTCCCGAAGGCAGCGGGCTTTCCAATCGCGCTGACCTTCGCCTGGCTAAAACCGTCTTGCCTAGCGCTATCGCCGCGGCCGGGGCGCGGCCATCCGGTTGGCGAGCCAAGGCAATGTCCAGACCAATCCGAGGCCTGCCGCGGCCACGCATCGATAAGAGGACCGACGCCCTTCTCCTTTGCCGCCGCTGGAGAACAGGTATTTGATCAGCGCGGCCGTCCCGAGGACGAGCACGACGACGACAAGCAGCCACACCAGGCCCGTGCCGAACATCATCATGCCGCTCATGCATTCCATCATCGAAGCCTCCTATTCCGTGGCGTAGATGCCGCCGGTCGCGTCAGACTTTCGGATTTCGAGAATCTCGAAGGGCGCTTCCTTCGTGCCACTCATGCCGGGGGAGCCCATCGGCATGCCGGGCAGCGTCATGCCCTTTGATGTCGGGCCGCTCGGTCAAGAGCTTGTTGACCGTGCCGACCGGCACATGGCCGCTCACCACATAGCCGTCGATGAACGAGAGAAGGCAGCCATCGGCTTCCGGCGGAATGCCCTCTTCGCGGCTCATGGCGAAAAGGTCGTGAGTCGGCCTTGACGGTGATTCCTGGAAGGCCGATTCCAAGGCGAGCTGGCTTGAAGGCCGCGGTCCGGATGGTCGACTAGGCAGCTTGGTTCCACGATCGCAATGCTTGATCGCTTCATTGCAGGCCATGGGCTCTCGCCCCCTCCTTTTGCCACACGAGGCGCCAGCTCACGTGTTGTTGTTGGCGTGCGCCCCGGCAACCGCTTTCACCAGCCGCTCCAGCGATCCCGCGCGCTCCAGCTCCGCAAAGAATGATGCGGCGTGACGCTACCCAGCCGGTGCTTCTCGGCCTTCCAATTAAACTGTCTCGACGAAAGAGCCGTCTCCGTTGCTCCGGTCTCGGTGTTGAGTTCTCTAAGGCTGCGCCACACCTTGGTCCCCACGCCGGCAAATGATCTCACTATGCAGCCCGTGCTCGCACGCTCTCAAACTAATTACTGCTGCTGCAACACGCCGCCTGGCGGCCTGCACCGAAAAGCCGACAGGGGTGCATCTGAATAGCCGTGAACCCAGGTCTCAAAGACCATCCGGCGCGACGAGCGGACGCACCGCACGTGTGACACCCGCCTTGTGGGGCAGGGTTGCCTTTCTCAATCCCGGCGTTGGTCGGCGTCACAATGAGCAGCAAGCTATTATCGGCCGCCGAATCTTAGTGGCTTCGTCGAGAGCCTCAATCAACCAAGCGGCGAAAGCCCCGCTAGAGTCTCCGCCCGCCTGTCGCTATGAAGCAGTTGCAGCCAGCGCTGCTTCAGGCGCATGAACTCGCCCGATGCAATGATTTCCGTCGCCCTGGGTCTTTCGAAGGGCACTGTTTCTATTCCCTTCTTCTTCGGCGCGCGGCTTGATGCCGACATACGGTTTCTTGACCTGCCGCCTGAACTGGCTGCCGAAGCGGGTGCCCCGCCAGCGACCCCGACAATCCCCTGTTCCGCAACTGCTGAAGAGCCGACTGCGCTCGCATCCCGATATTGCGCAACGGCACTATGCCGACATTCTGGAGACCGCAGCCGCATGAGCCTCGAGATGTTCCGCCGACCGTCGACAAAGGCGTCCTCTCGCCTGCGTCCGCCATTTGTCAGTGCTCGATCTGATTGGGGAGACGCCGGTCGTCGAACTGAAGAGATTCGATACCGGCAGGTGTCGTCGCTTCGTCAAGATCGAAAGCCAGAATCCCGGCGGATCGATCAAGGATCGCATTGCGTTGTCGATGATCGTTAATGCCGAACAGCGTGGCACGCGCGGGGCGGTACAATCATCGAAGCGACCGCTGGCAACACAGGGCTCGGCCTGGCCATCTGGCGGCACGAAGCGCGTGATCGCGTGTCCAAAAGCTGACAGCGTCAGACAAATGTCAGGTTCATTACAACCAACATCTGGGCACTGACGAGGTTTTTCGAAGCAATGGGCGCTAACTGCGCGCTGAGCGCGTTGGCATGGCTTTTGAGACTGAGTGACTGTGACTGCACTCAATGGGGCAAGACGAGCGATGCGCTCCTCCCTGAACCCGTGTGCCGTCTCTGAGAGGAAACCAGCTCGTGCAGAAACCTTTGGAAATAGCTTTGGACCGCAACGTGGTATTGCAGATGGAGTCCCCGGCTCCTTCGATTAGAGTCGAGAACTGGCTGCATGGCGAGCCCCTCACGAGCTTTGAGCCCGGCAAGTGTACATAGTCGAATTTTGGGCAACTTGGTGCGGCCCATGTGTGGACGGGATGCCCCATCTGATCCAGCTGCAGGGCGTCGCCAGGCGCACCATCTGGACAGCAGGAACTGGACTATGGGCAAGGTAACAGGCTTTCTCGAAATCGACCGGCAGGTGCACAAGTACCAGCCGGCCTCCGATCGCATCCGGCATTTCCGTGAATTCACGCTGCCGATGTCTGACAAGGAGGTCGAGAAACAGGCCGCGCGCTGCATGGATTGCGGCATTCCGTTCTGCCACGGGCCGACCGGTTGCCCGATTCACAACCAGATTCCGGACTGGAACGATCTCGTCTACAATGGCGACTGGGACAACGCGATCCGCAACCTGCATTCGACCAACAATTTCCCGGAGTTCACCGGCCGCATCTGCCCCGCGCCGTGCGAGGAAGCCTGCACGCTGAACCTCGAGGACATTCCCGTCGCCATCAAGACGGTCGAGCAGGCGATTGCCGACAAGGCCTATGAAACCGGCCATATCAGGCCCTATCCGCCGGAGAAGAAAACCGGCAAGCGCGTCGCCGTCATCGGTTCCGGTCCGGCCGGCATGGCGGCTGCCCAGCAGCTTGGCCGCGCCGGCCACGATGTCCATGTCTACGAGCGCGAAAGCCGGCCCGGCGGGCTGATGCGCTACGGCATTCCCGACTTCAAGATCGAGAAGCACTATATCGACCGGCGCATCGAGCAGATGCAGGGTGAGGGCGTGACCTTCCATTGTGGCGTCAATGTCGGCGTCGACAAGCCGGTCTCCGAACTGCTCGCCGAATATGACGCGGTTCTGTATTGCGGCGGTTCCGAAACACCGCGTCCGGCCAACATCCCAGGCGATGATCTCGACGGCGTGCACGACGCGATGCCGTATCTGGTTCAGCAGAACAAGCGTATCGGCGGCG
>NZ_SUEG01000226.1 GCF_005063415.1 Mesorhizobium sp. | reverse complement strand
ACGTTGCCGTGCTGGTCGCGCTCAAGCTTTTCGGGCGGCACCAGGCTTTCGACCAGCGCCTTGCCGTCGGCGGTGCTGACGCCCTCGGAGACGGCAACGTCAAGCTGTCGGGCAGCGACCTGCCGGCAGCCTTGGAGCGTGCGCTCGCCGAAGGATTGCCGGGCAAGCGGGCGCGCGTCGATGCGCTCGGTTACATGCCGCGCGGCTATGTCGGCGCCATCAGCGCGGTGGACGCGCAGGAGGCCTTCGATGCCGGCGCCTTCGCGGTCACCGTGGCCGACGAGGGCGGCGGTTCGGTGGCGCTGCAATATGACGGCAAGAAAACCGTGCTGAAGAAGGTGCCGCTGAAGAACGTCGCCGGCAAGACGCGCCATATGCCGGATGATTTCATGCTGCCCGATGTCAACCGGCTGTCCGATGCGGGCATGGCCTATCTGAAGCGGCTGGTTCCGCAAAAGTACAAGGTCGGCAAGCCGTTCGTCTGATGCCGGCCTTGATCTGATGGACAGCTGGTTCAGCAAAACCATCGTCGATGCCAAGACGACGATGCTGACCGAGCCCTTCGTGCATGAATTCGTGCGCGCCAACATCTGGCATTTGCGCGGCCGCGACGTCGACCTGCTGGTCGACACCGGCATGGGGATCTGCCCGCTGGCGCCGCAGATCGACACGCCGGCCGACAAGCCGCTGCTCGTCGTCGCCACGCATATCCATCTCGATCATGTCGGCTCGCTGCACGAGTTTCTGTTGCGGGCAGGGCCGCGCCACAGCGCCGCACAGTTCGACAGCATGGATGAAGCGGTGACCTACGCCTACATGTTCCGTGATCTGGAAGGCGCCGTCTCCAGGCTGCCGGCAAAGGGCTGGAAGGCGGCCGATTACAGGATTCAGCCGGCGCCTCTGGCCCGGACCCTGGACGAGGGCGATAGGATCGACCTCGGCGACCGCCAATTCCGCGTCCTGCATCTGCCCGGCCACTCTCCGGATTCAATCGCGCTGTTCGAAGAGGCAGACGGCCTGTTCTTCGCCGGCGACGCCATCTACGACGCCATGCTGATCGACGACCTGCCGGATTCGGATCGTGCCGCCTATCGCCGCACCATGCAGCGCCTGCTCGACCTGCCGATCCGCATCGGCCATGGCGGCCACGGCCCGAGCTTCGACGCTAGGCGGATGCGCGAGATCGCCACCACCTATCTCAGCCGGACCGACCGGAAGGGCGAATAGGAGGCCTCGGCTGAGGCGGCGCAAATCTGAAGCGATTTGTCTTGCGCAGCTATTTTGTTCTTGCTTTGTGCCGGCAGCTATGCTACTAATTTCGGTATGGTGCTGATTTGCCCCAACGACCCGCCGCAAGGCGGGTTTTTGTTTTCGGGTTTCGGCGCCAGCCCGGCAGGGCGGTTGCCAGCCGGAAATTAAATCTTCGTAACATTATCTAGAAACCACGATCGGTGCCCTAGATGCGGGGCTGTCGATCCGGTCGGCTGCCGTGACAGGCGAGACAGGCAAGCTGACACGCCGATAGAGCGTTCCGGTGACGGAACGCTGCGGCGCCCGATCAATCTCTCGCCCGGACAACGGCCATGTCACCAATCCAGACCCTTCGCAGACATCGCGTCGCCGCTCTGCTGGGCGCCGCGCTGATCGTCAGCCCCTTCGCCCTGCCCCTCGCTCCCAGGCTGAATGATGTCCTGGCGGCAACAGTGACCCCGCCTGTCACCGGCATGACCGCGCCCAGCGGTTCGTTCGCTCCGGTCGTGGCGGCCGACAAACCGGCGGTGGTGACCATCACGACGGTCATGAAAGCTCAACAGCCGGACACCATGAGCGACGCCTCGCCGTTTGGCGGAACCTCGCCTTTCGACGACTATTTCCGCCATTTCTTCGATGACCAGGGACAGCCCGCCCCCAAAACACCGCCGGAGCAAGCGCCGCGCACCGAGGCCCTCGGTTCAGGCTTCATCGTCGGCGACGACGGCACCATCGTCACCAACAATCACGTCGTCGACGGCGCCCAGTCGATCAAGGTGACGCTCGACGACGGCACCGAGCTTCCCGCCAAATTGATCGGCCATGACGCCAAGAACGATCTTGCCGTGCTCAAGGTCAAGACCGGCAAGCCCTTGCCGACCGTCAAATGGGGCGATTCCGACAAGCTCATGCCGGGCGACCAGGTGCTCGCCTTCGGCAATCCTTTCGGCCTTGGCACCACGGTCACGGCCGGCATCGTCTCGGCGCGCGGCCGCGACCTGCACAGCGGGCCGTTTGACGACTTCATCCAGATCGACGCACCGATCAACCGGGGCAATTCCGGCGGCCCGCTGACGGCTGTGAACGGCAATGTCGTCGGCATCAATACGGCGATCTTTTCGCCGAATGGCGGCAGCGTCGGCGTCGGCTTCGCCATTCCCTCGGACCAGGCGCAAAAGGTCGTCGCCAAACTGATGAAGGGCGGCTCCATCCAGTACGGCTATCTCGGCGTCCAGATCCAGCCGGTGACGCCTGATATGGCGAGCGCCATCGGCCTCGATCACCCCGCCGGCGTGCTGGTCGCGCAGGTCAGCGACGGATCGCCGGCCGCCAACGCCGGCATCGAGACCGGCGACGTCATCACCAGCTTCGCCGGTCTCGACATAAAGGATCCAAGGGACCTGTCGCGCGGCGTTGCCGACGTTGCGCCCGGCACGAGGGAAACCCTCAATGTCTGGCGCAAGGGGCAAAGCCTGCAGATCTCCGTCGAGGTCGGGCGCAACGAAGACGACATGGCAACGGGATCGGTGACCGGCGATCAGGGTCAGCCGTCGACGGAGCAGGGCCTTCGCGCACCGGCGCTCGGTCTCGGCCTGATGGACGTCACCCCGGATGCGCGCCAGGCAATGAACCTGGCAGGCAACCAGCACGGCGCACTGGTCGAGCGCGTCGACCCGAACAAGGCGGCATCGGCTTCCGGCATCCAGCCCGGCGACATCATCGTCGCCGTCGACCAGCATCCGGTGAGAAGCGCCAGGCAGGCTAACCAGGCGATTGTGCAGGCTGCCAAGTCCGGCAAGAAATCGGTGCTGCTGCTTGTCGAGCGTGGCGACGCCCAGATGTTTGTCGCCGTGCCCTTCGCCAGTGGCTGAGACAGGCGCCGCGCTGCCAAGATCGATGTAGAGCATTGCCGCCAGGCCGAGCCAAGATTTCGGTTGCCCGCGGACGCGTCTTCGAGAAAACTGACAAAGGTCGATTGGACCTTGCGCAAACGGACATTCTCGATGGTTACCCGAGGCTTCTCTTCCGGACGAAAGCCGCCGACGGATACGGATGCACGTATCCCGCCGGGGCAATATCTCGAGCAAGGTTTCCCGGTCCTGTCGGCCGGCCCGACGCCGCATGTACGCACCGAGGATTGGTCGTTCACGCTTAAGCACGGGCCGCGGCCAATCAAGAAGTGGAACTGGGCCGAGTTCAACGCGCTTCCCTTGACCAAGATGACGCGCGACATCCATTGCGTCACCGCATGGACCAAGTTCGACACGGCGTGGCAGGGCGTGCTGGTCGACGACATCCTTGCCGACGCCGGCATCGAGCCGCCCACCGCCTTCACGTTGGCGCTGGGTTTCGACGGCTATTCCACCAACGTGCCGACGAAGGATCTCACCGGCGGCAAGGCGATGGTGGCGCTGCTTTACGAGGGCAAGCCGATCACCCCCGATCATGGCGGCCCGGCGCGGCTGCTCGTTCCGCATCTCTATTTCTGGAAATCGGCCAAATGGCTGAACGGGCTGCAGTTCACCGAGCGTGACGAGCCGGGTTTCTGGGAGTTGCGAGGCTATCATATCTATGGCGACCCGTGGCGCGAGCAGCGCTACACGAACGATCCATGAGCGACGCACCGGCGGCGCAGTCGCCCTGGCAGACCGTCACCATCACCCGCATCCAAAAGCGCACGCCGCGCGTCACCAGCTTTTTCCTGCAGCCGTCGCGGCCTTTCGCTTACCGTGCCGGACAGCATGTCGATGTCAGGCTGACGGCGCCTGACGGCTATCAGGCGCGCCGCTCCTATTCCATCGCCTCGGCGCCGGAGACCGGCGAGACCATCGAACTGGCGATTGAAAAACTCGAGGACGGCGAGGTCTCGCCGTTCTTTCACGAGATCGCGGCGGTGGGCGACGACGTCGAATTGCGCGGGCCGCTCGGCGGCCATTTCGTCTGGTCCGACGGCGATGGCGGACCGCTCCTGCTCGTCGGCGGTGGGTCGGGCGTGGTGCCGCTGATGTCGATGGTCCGTCACCGGGCGATACGGGGGTCGCTGGTCGCCGCCGCCCTGGTGTTTTCCGCGCGGGTCTGGGACGAGGTGATCTTTCGCGACGAGTTGATAGACCTCGCCGAGCGCCGGGATGGCTTCGACCTGGTGCTGACGCTGACGCGCGAACCGGCCCGCCGTCCGGCGGACTATGCGCGGCGGATCGACGCCGCGATGATGGTGCAAGCCATGACGAGGCTGCCCGCGCCGCCGAAACTCGCCTTTGTCTGCGGCTCGAACGCATTCGTGACGGCCGCCGCCGAAGCACTGATCGATGCCGGGGTACCTGCGGCTCTCATCCGCACCGAACGTTACGGGGTCTGACCCGGTCTGCTTGCCCGGTTGCTGCCTTCGCCGGCCGGCATAAACGGGCCGAAAACAGGCAGAACGGCGAGGCCGCGTTTGGCTGAAATGGTTAACGATTCCATAAACAACCCCTGCTGCTACTTTTATCGGTTTAAAAAATCGAACCGAACGGTTCGTTTCTGTTGACAATGCGTGCAGGACGCTGTGAACGCTGCCTCTCCAAGTCACCTTGCAGCCAGACCGATGCTACGGGCTATCCGTCTGATATTTATAAATAAAATTGTGGCGAAGGGAATCTCTGGCACAATTTCAAGGTGTAGATTCTTGGTCCACACCAAACAACTTCGTGATTGGAAACTGGCCATTGGCTTTCCCACATCGGGGCTGTCCGAACGACGCGAATTCCTCCCAAGACACGCCGCTAGACGGACCGAAAACTAAGATACTGGAGTACTAAAATGAAAAAGATCGCTCTTGCCGCCGTCGCCGTTTTGGCCATCACCGGCAGCGCCTTCGCTGGCAGCGACAACTTTGGTTCCAAGGGTGCGAACCAGCCTGCCGCTTCGGTCGACAGCTCGTATACGGCTTCCATTCAGAAGCCGGCTCATGCTGACCAGCAGCCTGTCCAGGGCGCCGACCGTAACCTCTTCGGCAACAACTAACAGCCGATCCCAGCATCAGGGCGGCGGGCATATCCGCCGTCCGGGGATCTGAAAAAATTCAGGAGTATTAAGATGAAAAAGATCGTTCTTACTGCCGCCGCCGTTCTGGCCATCACCGGCAGCGCTTTCGCCGCCAGCGACAATTATGGCTCGAACGGCGCGAACCAGCCTGCGCCTTCCGTCGACAGTTCGTACACGGCATCCGTCAAGACGTCGGACCAGCCTGAAAAGCAGCCGGTTGTCCAGGGCGCCGACCGAAATCTCTTCGGCAACAACTAACAGCCGATCCCACCATCAAGGCGGCGGCATGCT
>NZ_SUEG01000225.1:1430-5808 GCF_005063415.1 Mesorhizobium sp. | reverse complement strand
TCAGGCGGCATCGCGGAGAGGTCGATTCGCGTCCCGGTCTCGGTGTGCAAGAGGTCGGTCGATGACCGCCAACCTGGGCGCTGCGGCCAGCCTTGCGTCAAGTGATGCAGCTGGCGGAGCGTGTCGGCCACGCGACGCCAGTCGGCCTCCGTCTCGGGCGGTCCGCCCTCCATGTACGTCATCACCATCAGACCGTCCGCGAACAGCCGGCCGTCCGTCGTTGGGATCGGCACTGGCACGGTCAGACCTTCACGGTCGAGGTGTTGTAGGAGCTCGGCCTCCCACGCGAGATCAGCGTCGCTCCTGGCACCGAGACGACCGACGGCAAGTTTCCCGTGGACGCGCACGCTCCACACGTCGTTGGCAGCTCCGCCAGCGAGCGGTTCGATGCGAGCTACGTCTTCACCCCACAGCCCTAGTGCTTCCCATCCCACTGGCGACATCCTCGACCAACCCGATTGGGGCTTAAGTAAATTGAACGCAAGCACGGAACAACGCGGATGAGCCCGATCGCCGAATGAAGTCCGCTTTGGGTCAATAACCGTCTCGGGCTAGCGCAAACCGGCTGCGCATTAGAGCGGATATTGTGGTGCTCAAGCAGTCAAGCTGAGGCCGAGACGAACAAAGCGCACCCAATGATCATGAGCCATGCGACGTAGGTGAACACCATGAAGCGGTTGGGCCAGCCGATGTGCATGTTGGGTCCGGGCTCGAGCCTCGTACTGCCGAAGCGAAATACTGGGATCGCTTGGACAGCAAGGCCGAACCACGGAAGGAACGATATCCAGAGCAGATAGTGTTGTATTGAGGCAACGAGCGGATTGCCGGAGATGCTCCATCCGACGGCCGCGGCAGCGAGCGGGAGGACGGGGATGACAAGCATACCCCCTATGGAATGCAAGCGGCTCGCGCGGCTGAGGGAAGCGCGCGGCGTCGTGATGGGGTCGGGCGCAAAGAGCGCGGCGATAAGTGCTCCGACGCCGACAATTGCCAGTAGAACCTCGGCGGCAGTAGAGGCTTTTCGAAAGAGCGCGGCAGTCAAGGCGAAAAAACTCGCCGACCAGCAGAGGAACGCGAGTCGCATCATCCATCCATGGCGGCCGATTTCGTACTCGCTTATCATCCGCCATGATGGATCGAGCTCCGGCTTGAGAAAATGCAGGAGGACCAGGAGCGCAGAGAATGAAGCGACTGCCAGCAGCGATATTTCCGCCCAACTCGCAATGACGATGGTGCTCATAAGGTTTTGCATACAGTGGTCGAAAGTGTCGCCGCTGTGAAAATAGTGGCGCACGCCCGGCTGGATTGCAACTGAGGACCTCTCCGGCAACCAATCGGACACGGCGCGCCAGTTGAAGGCTGAAACTGCAAATCTTGAGCATTGCTGTCGCACACAGCGAATGTCGCATGTGGGGTCAATAACGGACACACTTCCAACCTGTTCAACCCTGCAGCGTGCCGCATTTGCGACTATAGCATCCACAACGCAGGACGAACCTATCATCGGCACTGTCTCGCTCGTCCGGAGACGCCGCTTCAACTTGAGGAATATTCCGTGAAAGAAACCACTCTTTCTTCTGCGCCTGACGCAAAATCACCGGCAGGGGCAGATATCCGTTTCATCATGGACGGCGCTACTGGGAATATGATCCACAGCACCGTGCCGCCCCGTCAGATTAATAGAGCAACGATTCACGCGACGGTCATTGAGTTCTGGTATGTGTTGGAGGGAGCGGGAGAAATCTGGCGAAGGGACGAGACAGAAGAGCGTGTGACGGCGCTCGTGCCCGGAGTGTCTGTCGACATACCAGTTGGCACCGCCTTTCAATACAGAAACGTTGGTGACACCCCCTTCAAGTTCATCTGCATCTCAATGCCTCCGTGGCCGGGGGATCACGAAGCGTCGCATCTGATTGGTGCGTGGGAGCCCTTCCATCTGACTAGAGATGCAGGTGAAGTCCGCTTTGGGTCATGTTTTACCGTTTGAGCCGGCCAGCGGAATGCGCAACGAGCGCCATTGAGCGCCATCTGCGGCCATTCGGCGCTGGTAATCCGAATGGCTGGTTTCGGGCTGAGCTGTGATTGAACCACTTGGCAGACGTCCACCACCATTTCGATTGTTGGCCGTCGTTGAAGCTGCGAAGGTTGAAGCCCTCACCTGTTGGCTATGTCAGGAAGGCATCTCATGCCAAATTGTTCGGGTGGAGCGGCGGCTCGCCGCGATCATGGCCACCGACATCGTTGAATTCGTCCGTTTCAGCCCATGAATGCTAACGAGAGGTGGCCGGAATGCTCCTGTTACTCAAGCTGATACTGGCCCCGCTGCTCGTCGCTCTTGCCACGCTCGTCGCTCGGCGTTGGGGCCCCAAAATTGGCGGAATTGTCGTCGGCTTGCCCTTATCTACCGGCCCGATTTTTCTCTTCCTCGCTATCGATCAGGGTTTGGATTTCGCCGCGAGAGCATGCGTCGGCATTCTGTTCGGCCTGGTTGGGCTGGCAGGCTTCGCGCTGGTGTACACTGCCGTGTCTCGACACACAGGATGGGCCGTTTCCCTTATGGTTTCTGCGGCCGCCTACTTCGTGGTTTCTGGGGCGGTAAACAGTTTTGGGCTAAACGGAGTGATTGGGGCTGGCCTTGCTGCTTACACAGCGCTTTTGTTGGTCGCATCGTTGATCAAGAGGCCTCAGGCAGGAGCGACCAAACCGGCGTCGCCGTGGTGGGACATCTGGTTTCGCATGATCACCGCCGCCGCGCTGACCTTGGCAATTACAACGGCCGCAGAGAGCCTTGGCCCGACGTTCAGCGGGATCGTCGGAACATATCCCGTGGTCACTACTGTGATCATGACATTCACACATCACCAATTTGGGCGCGAGGTTGCGATCGCCATGTTGCGTGGCACCGTTCTCTCGTGGATCGGCTTTGTAAGTTCCTTCCTTGTCATCGGACTAACGCTCATTCCGTACGGACTTACTGTCTCGCTTGGTCTCGCTGCGCTTGCGACAGTGGCCACCACGATATTGGCGCTTCGGATCGACCGCTTCACCGCCTCACGGACAAAGGCGAACGCGCATGAGCTTGTCCCATCCAAGCCGTCTGAATGACCGCTGGACGCCGCCACGAATGTGACGGAGATTGTGACATAGTGGCTGGCCTCATCACCGGAGAAAGGTCCGATCCTGGATCCGATCCGGCCATTCCGCCGCATCACGTGAATGTCGTGGTCGGGTCAGATGTTCCGGTTCCTGAACCAGGAGGTTGCGCCATAAGACGACCTTCATGGCGCTTCTTCAAAACTGCCCTTCGCGCATCGGCCGGAGTCGACCCCAATGCGGACGTAGAGGAGGAGCGCTTGCTCAGACGTGGTCGCGGACTTATTCTGAACGGTTCGCGGGCCTGCCCCAGCGCGCAATCGGGGTAGAAGGCCCGGCGACACAGGGAGGTTCTCATGAAAATCGCATCGATATTTGCAATCGGCTTGATCGGATTCTGCGGAATCGCTTCCTTTGCCTCGGCAGAGGATGCGCACACAATGGTCGCTCCCAATGATGTCAAATGGGGCCCGGCCCCCAAAGTGCTTCCTGCCGGAGCAGAAGCGGCGGTCTTATTCGGCGATCCCACCAAGGAAGGTTTGTTTGCCCTTCGGCTCAAAGTGCCGTCTGGGTATGCGATCGCACCGCACACGCATCCTGCGGATGAGGTGGTCACAGTCATATCAGGGACCACTAATCTTGGAATGGGCGAAACCGCCGATCGGAGCGCCGCCAAGGCACTGCCTGCAGGCAGTTTCTTCGCGCTGCCGCCCGGGACGGCGCATTTCGTTTACTTCGACGAGGAGACTGTCGTCCAAATCACCACCAATGGCCCGTGGGGCCTCAAGTATGTCAATCCGGCGGATGATCCTTCAAAGACGCAATAGCCAGCCGCTTGCTTGAAGGCCAACTGCCCCCCGCCGCCGAGCGCGGCGGGGCGCCAGTGCCAACAACCGTGAGGCGGCCAATGTGCAGCCAAAACGAATCTACGTTCTGCCGCCGTTGCGAAGACGAATGAGCGACAGCCCGAGCCTATCGTGCAGGAATTTGAAAAATCAGGCTCTGTGAACTTCCGCATTCCACCGATATTGTTGAAAAGGTCCACGTCGCGGTCGCCCGTGGCACTTTCGTAGGATGGCGTTCCGCGGAGACCCCAAAATTGAATCCTGGTTCCATGCAATGCGCCGGGTGGAACTGGATTCTAATATCGGTGGCGACTTTGCGGTGCGCCGGACTTTTTCAACAGTATCCACCCCGGCCGGACCTTCTCGAGCCTCATCAGGCAATCTGAAGTCTGAACGCACCAACCGACCACGTGCGCCAAAACCGGGCATTCGCTTCTCAA
>NZ_SUEG01000225.1:0-1420 GCF_005063415.1 Mesorhizobium sp. | reverse complement strand
AAGTTGATATTGTGAAGCTCAGTCGGGGAGAGGTGATCTCGATGAGCCAGATCGAAATCCGCTATGACGATGGGGTCGCGTATGAAAAGATGATGGGCACCTGGAGCCGAGCGGCCGGCGAAATCTTCCTGGAATGGCTCGCGCCCTCGCAAGGCTTACGCTGGATCGACGTCGGCTGTGGAACTGGCGCGTTTACGGAATTGATTATTGAACGTTGGGCGCCCGCTGAGGTCCAAGGGGTTGATCCCTCTGATGCGCAGCTATCGTTTGCACGGACGCGACCCTTGGGTCAAATCGTCAAGTTTCAATGGGGTGACGCCCTGAGCCTTCCGTTTTCGGAGGCCGAGTTCGATGTCGCCGTTATGGCGCTGGTGATCTTCTTCGTTCCTGATCCCGCCAAGGGCGTTGTCGAGATGGCGCGGGTAGTTCGTCCAGGCGGCATCGTGGCCGCTTACGTCTGGGACATGATCGGTGGGGGACATCCGCTTGAGATGATGCACACCGAATTGAGCGCGATTGGTTTCCCTGCTGTACATCCGCCGCATTCGGAAATAACCGGCCTGGAAGCACTGCGGCTATTGTGGCGAAATGCCTCCCTGGATGAGATCGATACGCGAGAGATCACAGTTCGACGAACATTTGCTGATTTTGAGGAGTATTGGACGACCAGCACGCTCGCGGCTACCGTGCGTCAAACCATCAACGCCATGCATCCAAGTGATGTTGGGCTGCTTAAAGAGCGCATGCGTGGACGCTTATCGGCGGATGCTGAGGGGCATGTCACCAGCGTTGCCCGTGCCAATGCAATAAGGGGTGTTCGATCTCGATAGGAAGTACTTTCTCCAATCGAGCATTTACATCCCGTTTGTGGGACTTGATGTCCGCTCTGGGTCAGGTTTTACCGTTCGAGCCGGCCACCGGAATGGGCAACTAGCGCCAATTCCCGACGTTTGCGCTCGGGGCGCAGCCGGGTCGCAAGTTGGCTTGAATCTCTTGGTGACAACATGTATACATGATGTCTATGAGTGACCGACATCAATCACAACGCCCTGCCATAGGGCAACGCGCCGATGCTGCGCAGGACGTCGTCTACCGCTGGCTGAAGCAGCATGTGCTGACCTTGCCTAGCCGCGAGGGCACGTTCCTTACTGAGGCGGAGGTCTGCCGCGAGACGGGGACGTCGCGGACGCCGGTGCGCGAAGCGCTATTGCGGCTGGAAGCAGACGGCCTCCTGCAGATCGTGCCGAAGAAGGGCGCCTATGTACCGCCGATCAGCGAGGCGGAGATCGAAGCGGTGATGCAGGCGCGCGGCTTGGTGGAAGAGTGGTGCGCGCGGCAGGCGGCCGGCTTTGGTGACATGCTTGCGGCGGAACTCGACAGGCTGATCGCCCGGCAGGTGGAGGTGCAGCACGACCCTGTT
>NZ_SUEG01000224.1 GCF_005063415.1 Mesorhizobium sp. | reverse complement strand
ATAGGGCAGTAAGGCAGTAAGGGAGTACGTGACAGGAAATATAGCTGGCGCGGCGCCGCACGATCAGTACGGTTTCCTACTCCCCTACTCCCCTACTCCCCTACGCTTGCCCGATACACGGCAATGCCGGCGGCGAGGTCCTCGAGGGCTGCGCCGACCGACTTGAACAGCGTGATCTCGTCGTCGTTCTGCCGGCCTTTTTTCTGACCGCGTGCCAGTTCGTAGAGGTCGGCGACGATGGCTTCCGGCTTCAACACGCCGGAGGCCAGCGGCTGGACGATATCGCCTGCTTCCTTGGTGGCGCCGGCGCGGGTGTCGACATAGACGCCGGCGCGTGCAATCGCGTCGTCGTCGCTTTCGCGCATCGCCGGCGTGAAGCCGCCGACCAGATCGACATGGGTTCCGGGCTTCAAGAGTGCGCCCTTGATCAGTGGCGTGGTGGTGATGGTCGCCGACGTTACGATGTCGGCCTGGCCGAGTTCGGCGTCGAGATCGCCTGCTGCTTCGGCAGCAAAACCCTCGGCACGCAATTTTGCCGCGACCTTTTCGGCATTGGCCGGCGTGCGGTTCCAGATGCGGATGTTCTTGATCGGACGCACCGCCGAATGCGCCTTTGCAAGGAATGGCGACAGCGCGCCGGCGCCCACTACCAGCAGTCGCGATGCGTCCTCGCGGGCGAGATAGGAGGCGGCCAGCGCCGAGGCACAGGCCGTGCGCCACTGTGTCAGCCTCTGGCCATCGATCAAGGCCTGAGGCTCGCCGGTGGCGCCGTCGAGCAAGAGGTAAAGCCCCATCACCGCGGGCTTGCCGACGGCATTGTTGTCGGGCGACACGGTGACGATCTTGACGCCGATATGGCCGTCGGCCGAGGTGCCGGCTGCCTTGAAGTCGGTCCAGGCCGGCATCAAAAGCAGCGTCGAGGCGGCGCTATCAGGCCGCTCGACCGTGTGATGGTGCCTGACCGGCTGCACGGCGCCGTCGCGAAAAGCGGCGCGCAACGTCTCGACCAGCCCGGAAAAGGTCAGCGCGCGGTCGACCTCGGCGGCGGAAATGGTCAGCATGAAAGGCTCCGTGGAGAAATAGGCCAGCTGCGCTTCAGGCCCGAGCCGTGGCTCAGTTCGTCGGCTTCGGCAAGGCCTGGCCCTGCGACGCGGTGGGCGCGCGGCTGACCGCCTGGCGCAGGTTCTCGGCCTCGGCGCCGCGCTGGCGCGCCAGCTTGCGGTAGCGGCCCTGCTTGATCCAGGTCGCCAGGCTGCCGACGATCATGCCGATGGCCAGCGCCAGGAACAGGAAAATGAAGAGCGGCACGGTCAGTGTCAGCGCCGGATTGCCGGGATTGAACGGATCGAGCGTGAAGGCGACCGGTTCGCGGTTGGCGACGGCCAACGCAATCAGGATGACGGCCAGCGGCACGAAAACCACGATGAGGAGAAAGCGATTGAACATGTTTTTCCGTTCGGAAGAAAAGGCAGGAGCGGTGGCGGGTGCCGCGCCTATTTGCCTCCGTTCAGCCTTTCACGCAATTCCTTGCCGGTCTTGAAGAACGGTACCCATTTCTCCTCGACCTCTACGGATTCGCCGGTGCGCGGGTTGCGGCCGGTGCGGGCAGGGCGGTTTTTCACCGAAAACGCGCCGAAGCCGCGCAACTCGACCCGGTTGCCCTCGGCAAGCGCGTCGGTGATTTCATCGAAGATGGCGCTGACAATGTTTTCGACGTCGCGCAGGAAAAGATGCGGATTGCGCGTGGCGATGATCTGCACAAGTTCGGATTTGATCATGAAAAGGCTCCCCGTGAAAGCAGTGCCGCCGAAATTATCAGAATGATTTTATTTGCTTTTTCACTCGTCCCAAGCGGTTCCTCAAGGGTGCCAGACGGAAACGAGACCGTCAAGAAACAAGCGGTCCACTCCGATTTCGTGAAGGACGTCGCCGCCATGGCCGGGCAGGCCAAGCGCAGCGCCGACGGTCTGCGCCATCGCCTTGGAGAACAGAAAACCACCACGTTTTTCCGTGTCCTTCCATTCCACCACCTTGAGCTTGGCATCGACACCCTTGCCTGCAAGCCAGTCGATCGCTTCGGCCTCGCCGCCGACCGCGTCGATCAATTTGTTGGTGACCGCCTGCCGGCCGGTGAAGATCGACCCGTCTGCGAGCGCCAGCGCCTCCGGCTTGGTCATGTTGCGGCGCTCGGCGACGATGCCGACGAACCAGTCGTAGCTGTCGAGGATGAGCTTGCGGACCATGGCGCGCTCATCGTCATTGGTCGGCTTGAAGGGAGAAGGCGAGGCCTTCAAGGGCGAGGATTTCACCTCCTCCAGCTTGACGCCGAGCTTGTCCATGAGGCCGCTGACGTCCGGGTACTGGATCAGCACGCCGATCGACCCGACGATCGAGGATTTGCGTGCGACAATATGGTCGGCCGCAGTGGCGATCATGTAGCCCGCCGAAGCCGCGAGCGTGCCGACCTCGGCCACCACCGGCTTGTCGGCGGCGAGCTTGCGCACTGCCTCGTAGATCGACTCGCCACCGACGGTGGTGCCCCCGGGTGAATCGATCGACAGGATCACAGCCTTGACGCGCGGCGACTGACGGATGGCCTCCAGCCGCTTGATCAGTTCTTCGTCTTCGGTGATGGTGCCTTCGATCTTGACCTTGGCGATGTGGTCGACAGCCGCGCCGGTGAAGTCGTCACCATAGATCCACGCCGAAAAGGCGATCAGCCCGGCTGCGGCGACAATAATCGCCGCAACACGCCAGAATGTCAGCTTGCGGCGCAAGCGGCGGCGGTCGATCAGGTCGTCGGCTCTCAATGCCATGGTCAGCCTCGTAGTCGGTGGGAGCAGATGCTTTTAAAGCAACCATTCGCGCCCGGCTACCGTTTCCTGACGGCCTTGCGCCAAAGGCGTCTTAGGTATTCGCGGCAAGCCTCAACCTGTCACGTTCCACAGGCTCTAACACTGTGCGCCCATATCTGGTATGAGGTACAGGCTGCGCTGGGGCCATTTTCATTGTACAGGGGCGGCTGTCACATTTTTGCGGTTTTCCTCGGCTTGTGCTTGCTTGAGGGCGCCGGCACCCCACCTATAGGGCGGCCTGGCGGGCAGGGGTTTAGAAGAAGCAGTCATGTTAGCGGGACCAATCGAACCGACCAACACCGAGACGGAGTTGGCTCCCAAGGCCGCAGGCCGGGCGCGGGTCAACGCGTTTGACATTGCGCAGCGTCATTCGCGCCGGGTCCGGATCCTCAAGCTGGCCGTGCCGCTGGTCGCTGCTGTGATCGCAGTCGCGTTTCCGGTCTATTCCTATCTCATGGCTCCCGCTGCAATCGAGGTGCAGGCCGACGGCGGCGCCTTTGCCGATGGCAAGCTGGTGATGGCCAACCCCAAGCTCAACGGCTTCACCAAGCAGAACCTGCCCTATTCGATGACAGCCCTGCGCGCCATACAGGATGTCAGCAAACAGGGCATCATCGATCTGGAAGGCATCAAGGCCAAGCTGCCGATTGCGGCCGACAACACGGCCGCCATCGATGCCACGCACGGCACCTACGATCGCGACGGCAACACGCTCAGCCTGACCAGCGACGTGACCGTGTCGACCACGGATGGTGTGGTGGCAAAATTCAAATCAGTCTATCTCGACATGGGCGAAGGCACTATGAAGACAAGCGAGCCCGTCGATGTCAGCCGCGGCGGGTCGCGGATCAGGGCGGATTCGATGTCGGTCCAGGACAATGGCAAGGTCCTGGTTTTCGAGAACAAGGTGCGCGTCGACATCGATCCCGCCAGTTTGAAGGCGGCAGAGGCAAAGAGCGGAGAGACCAATGCGGTTCAGTAGTTCGGCACGGCGCCTCGCCGCGATTTCGGCGTTGACGCTTGGGTTGCCCTTGGGGCTGACCTTCGGGACGGCGCCGTCGCTGGCGCAATCCAGTGCCACCAGCCAAATGTCCGGCCTCAGGCTGTCGGGCGACAAGCCTATCCAGATCGAAAGCGACAAGCTCGAGGTGCGCCAGGCGGAAAGCGTCGCCGTCTTCACCGGCAACGTCAACGTCGTCCAGGGTCCAACCGTGCTCAAGGCCGGCAAAATGACGGTCTATTACGTCAGGGATGCAGGCGCCGCCAAAGGCGCCCAGCCCGCAGGTGCCGCGGCAATGACCGGATCCGCCAACATCGACCATCTCGAGGTCGACGATAAGGTCTACATCAAATCGGACAATCAGGTTGCCACTGGCGACCGCGGCACCTTCGACATGAAGACCGAAGTGCTGGTGCTTTCGGGCAGCAAGGTCGTGCTCTCGCAAGGCGACAACGTGCTTGTCGGCTGCAAGCTTACCGTGCAGATGAAGAGCGGCCTTGCCCAGGTCGACGCTTGCGGCGGCCGCGTCATGATGTCGATCACGCCGCCGGCGAAGTCCGGAGCAGCGAAACCCTGATGACCGGCATATCGTCGCTGCTGGCGCGTCTTCCAGGGCGCGCCGCCAGCAAACTTGCGGCACCGGCCAGGGTCACCGTCGAAGCGGCAAAGTTCAAGGGAACCTTGATCGCCAAAGGGCTGACCAAAAGCTACAAGGGCCGCAAAGTCGTCAGCGGCGTGACGCTGGGCGTGCGCGCCGGCGAGGCGGTTGGGCTGCTCGGCCCCAACGGCGCCGGCAAGACGACCTGTTTCTACATGGTGACCGGCCTGGTGCCGGTCGATGAAGGCACGATCGAAATCGACGGTTTCGACGTCACGTCGATGCCGATGTATCGCCGCGCTCGTCTCGGCATCGGCTATCTGCCGCAGGAAGCGTCGATTTTTCGCGGCCTGAATGTCGAGCAAAACATCCGGGCCGTGCTCGAAGTGGTCGAAAAGAGCCGCAAGGAGCGTGAGCGCCTGCTCGACGAATTGCTCGAGGAATTCCATATCAGCCATCTGCGCAAGGCTCCGTCGCTGTCGCTCTCCGGCGGTGAGCGGCGACGCCTCGAAATTGCCCGTGCGTTGGCAACCCGCCCCGCCTACATGCTGCTCGACGAACCTTTCGCCGGCATCGATCCGATCGCCGTCGCCGACATCCAGCAGCTCGTGCGCCACTTGACGGCACGTGGCATCGGCGTGCTGATCACCGACCATAATGTGCGCGAGACGCTTGGCCTGATCGACCGCGCCTACATCATCCATGCCGGCCAGGTGCTGACCCATGGCCGAGCCGACGAAGTGGTGGCAAATGCCGATGTGCGGCGGCTTTATCTCGGCGAGGGATTTACGCTCTAAGTGCGAAATTCCGGTTCGAGCGGGATTTCCGGCGTAGTCCAGCAGCTTTTTCTTCAATTTTCTGCCTGAAAACGCGCCGGCAGGCGAGTTTTACCGCTCCTCGCCTTGACAAGCAAAAGCCGGGCCAGTTTCTATGCTGGCCTGGAAAATTCCTTCCAGCAGTGCGGGTGCGTAGACGGAGCGTTTGAAACCGAACCATGGCGTTGGCGGCAAAACTACAGCTACGACAGTCGCAGTCGCTGGTGATGACGCCGCAGCTGATGCAGTCGATCCGCCTGCTGCAGTTCACCCACCTCGAGCTGGAACGCTTCATCGACGACGAGATCGAACGCAATCCCCTGCTGGAACGCGCCGAACCGCAGGAGGACGCCGCCAGCGACCAGGCGCAGAAGGGCGACGCGGCACCGGAACCGGCTGCCGACGGCGACTGGTTCGAAGCGGAGACGGCGTGGAGCGCCGAGGCGATCTCGGAAAAGCTCGATACGTCGCTGGAAAACTTGTTTCCCGACGATCCTGGTACGAGCGAGCGGCTCGGGCCAGACCTGACCGCGCAATGGAAATCTGCGTCCGGCAACGGTTCCACC
>NZ_SUEG01000223.1 GCF_005063415.1 Mesorhizobium sp. | reverse complement strand
ACCGAATCCTCGGGCGGTTCGCTTCGCCCTTCAGGACACGCGCTGCCTCGCCCGAAATCGCCGCGTCGAGCGCCTGCCAGTCGGCCAGGAATTCCCTGGGGAAGCGGTAGGTAAGGCTGAGATTGTCGCCGACCAGGATGTCGCGTTCGCAGGGCGCCAGCGATTCGTCGGCGCTTGGGCCGCTCAGGCAGCGTGCGACGAACGGATCCTTGCCGGGGCGGTCGGCGACCGCCAGCACTTCGTTGAGATAGCCTGATTTTTCGCTGAAGGCGTAAAGCGTGGCGCCGCCAGGGCCGGGCGTACCGGGCTTGACGATCAGCGCGCTGTAGATCGGCGCGAAGCGGCCGCTCATGTCGCGCGACATCATCTGCGGCTCGAACGACAGGAAGACGATGTCCTTGCTGGGTCCGGTGTGGTTGAAGTCGTTGCGGGCAGCCTCGCTGTAGCCGTCCATCTCGGGATAGCGCAAATAGAGGTCGAGCCGCGAGGCGATGCCGTCGCGCCGGGCCTGGGCAAAGCGGATGACATTGGCCGGCACGGCGATGATGTTGTTGCCGATGACGACCTCGTGGACCGTGGTGTCGTCGGTGTACCCGGCCATGGCGATCGAGCGGCCGAACCATTTGCCGCCGAGGCTGATCGCCACCGAAAGCAGCGCCAGCGTCGCGAACGCATAAAACACCCGCTTCATCAGCGTCGAGTCGACGACGCTGAGTTGCGGGCCCTCTGTGGCGGCTGCCTGCTTCATCGTGACCCTCGTTTTGCCGTCCCATCGGGTGTGCCTGAGCGGCACATCTCGGCGCGGCACGGCTCTTGCTACGCAGCTTTTGCAGGCGACTGTGCGATTTCATGGTAAACGGAGGGTAAAGATGGGTCGGGTCGAACAAATCATATTCAGTTTTATGGCTGGGCTGACGGCTTGCGGCCTGGCCGGATCGGCTATGGAACTGGTCGCCGGCCGCAAGCTTGCCTTCGTCCAGCCCTATGTGTCGTCGAAGCACATGCTGCGCTCGCTCGCCGCGGCGGCTTGCGCCGGGCCGCTGATGTTCGCCAACGAGGCGCTGGACGCCTGGCGCGAGCGTCGCATCTCGGTGCTGGGGCTGATCTCCTGCGGCTGTACGGCGACCATCTGGGCGCTGGCGCTGGGCATGGTGGTGATCGCCATTGCGTCGTGGGCGGCTTCGCTTCTAGGGTCTGGCGGCTTGTCGGTGTGAGACGATCTGGAGACAGCGATGCCGATCTACGCGATTGACGGAAAAGCGCCCGCCTTCGAGGACGCCGACAGCAACTGGATCGCGCCCGACGCCACGTTGATCGGCAATATCAGGATCGGCCGCAATGCCGGCTTCTGGTTCGGCGTCGTCGTCCGCGGCGACGACGAGCCGATTGTTATCGGCGCCGATACCAACGTGCAGGAGCACACAATCATGCACACCGATGCCGGCTTTCCGCTGACCGTCGGCCAAGGCTGCACGATCGGCCACCGCGCCTTGCTGCACGGCTGCACGATCGGCGACAACAGCCTGATCGGCATGGGCGCCATCGTGCTGAACGGCGCGAAGATCGGCAACAACTCGCTGGTCGGCGCCGGCGCGCTGGTCACCGAAGGCAAGAAATTTCCCGACAATTCGCTGATCGTCGGCTCGCCAGCGCGCGTCGTCAGGACGCTAGACGAGATAGCAATCGCCAGGCTGCGCGCCTCGGCCGCGCACTATGTGGCAAACGGCAGGCGGTTCAGGGCGGGGTTGAAGGAAGAACAATCGGCGACGCCCATGGAATAACGGAGCCGGCCTTAGGATACCGAAAGCATAGCCCCTTCCAAGTCAAACCGGCTGGGCGGTCGGCCGGAACAAGATCTCGTTGATATCGACGTCCTCGGGCTCGTTGATCGCGAAGGCGACCGTGCGGGCAAACGTATCTGGCCCCACGGCGATCTTGCTCACGAAGTCCCTGGTGCCCTGCTGGATATCCTTCTCGCTGATATGCTCGAGCAACTCTGTGCTGACAGCGCCCGGCGAGATCACCGTGGTGCGGATATTGTAGGGTTTCACCTCTTTCCGCAGACCCTCGGACAGCGCACGCACGGCGAACTTGGTGGCGCAATAGACCGCCGCACCCGGGTCGACCACATGGCCGTATACGGACGAGACATTGATGATGTGCCCCGATCGCTGCTCCTTCATGTACGGAAGCGCGGCCGCGATGCCGTAAAGGACGCCCTTGACGTTGACGTCGATCATCCGGTCCCATTCGTCGACCTTGAGCCGTTCGAGCGGGGCCAACGGCATGAGGCCCGCATTGTTGAGCATCACGTCGATGCGGCCGAATTCCCGGACCGCCGTGTTCACCAGGTTCTGGACCTGGCCGGCGTCGGTGACGTCCGTAGTGACGGCCTTGGCTTTGAACCCAGCGGCGGTCAGTTTCTGGACAAGCGCGTCGATGCGGTGTGACCGGCGTGCACCCAGGACCACGGAAGCGCCTCGTGCGGCAAGATGGCGTGCCGTCGCTTCACCGAGGCCACTGCTGGCATCGGTGATGACGACGACCTTGTTCTCGATTCCTTCGGACATGAGATTCTCCTGGACAAGAATTGAAAGAGTTCAGGTGCGGGGGCCGGCCGAGGCGGCGAGCAAGGCCGAACCCGTGAGCAGGACGGCGGCGAGAAGGAAGGCGCTCCACCAGCCGGCCACGTCGAACAGCAGGCCTCCCACGATAGCGCCGCCCGCGATCGCGAGTTGGATCAGGGCGACCTGGAGTCCGCCCCCGGCCTCCAGGTCTTCAGGGATGAGCGTGGTCATCCAGGTGTTCCACGCCACCGGGATCGGGGTCGCGAACAGTCCCCACAGAACCAGCAGGCCGGCCGTAGCGCCTGCAAACGGTCCAAAGGCAATCAGCAGTAGAGCGAAGACCGCGAGTGCACTCGGCAGCCCGATCAGCACGGCTGTGAGGTGCCGCCGGAGTATGAGGCCGATGATCGACAGTCCCGCCAGGCCACCGAGCCCGACGCCCAACAAAGCTATTGAGAGGGTGTTCACCTCGAGGCCCGTCACATTTTCCAGGAACGGCCGCAGATAGATCGAGAGCGCGTTCTGCCCGATGAAAGCGAGCCCGGTCGCGCCCATGCCGATGGCGAATCTGCGATTCCGCAGCAGGCCGAACATGCTCGGCACCGAGGCGGTCTCCATCGGTGGCATCTTCGGGAGAACGGCCAACTGCCACACGAGCGCCGCGAGGCCGATGGGGACAGTGACGAAGAAGGTTCCCCGCCATCCGATCAGCGATCCGAGGAAGCTGCCGACGGGCGCGGCGATCACCAATGCGAAGGCAGTGCCGCCCTGGAGCAAGGCAATGGCCTTGGGCAGGTCGGGTCCCGCGGCCAGGCGGGCCAGAATGGCCGTCGACAGCGACCAGAAACCGCCGATCGCGATGCCGACCAGCGCCCGCCCGGCCAGGAAGATCAGGGAGTTGGGAGCAAGCGCCACCGCCAGGCTCGATGCGGCCAGCACTGCCGTATAGAGCAGAACCACCGTCCGTCGGTCGACGTTTCGCAACAGCGAGTTGCCGAAGAGGCTGGTAACCACGGCGAAGAATCCGGATACCGCGATTGCCTGGCCTGCCTGACCCTCGGAGACGGCCAGATCCTGAGCGATCGGGGTGAGCAGGCTCACCGGCAGGAACTCCAGTCCGACCAGAAGGAAGGTCAGCAGCGACAGGCAGACCACCGCAGACCATGGGGTCGTCGTGCTGTCAGGAGTGGCGGCTTCGTCCAGCGCGAAATCAATGGTCATGAGGCAGTCTCCTGTCCGTTCCCGAACTAAGTAGTCGGGCTGGCCAAATGCGACTAGCGGGTATAATTTTGATGTGGTTGTGAATGAGGCTCATCAATGCCACGCGACGAGTTCGCCGAAATGCGCGCGTTCCTGGAGATCACCCGGACGCGGAGCTTCACCCGAGCAGCCGCCAAGCTCGGGGTCACTCCTTCGGCCCTTAGCCACACCATCAAGTCGCTGGAGTCCCGGCTTGGCGTTCGTCTTCTCTCTCGCACCACACGCGACGTCGCCCCGACGGCGGCCGGTCAACGCCTCAAGGAAGGCATCGAACCGCATTTCGAAGGGATCGCGGCTGAGGTCAGCGCTCTCGGCGTCCTGCGCGACAGGCCGTCCGGCAACATTCGCCTGGTGTGCACCGACGATTCCGTCGACATTGTCTTCCGCGCCCGGCTGCCAAAGTTCCTGAGCGACTTCCCCGATATCAAGGTCGAGCTGGTGGTCGATAATGCCTTCACCAACATCGTCGAGCGCCAGTTCGATGCCGGTGTGCGGCTGGGCGAGTCCATTGCCCGAGATATGGTAGCCGTGCGCATCGGAGCCGACGTGACCTACGCTGTGGTCGGCTCACCCCATTACTTCGCCCACCGGTCACCGCCGGAGACACCGCAGGAGCTGACCGACCATAACTGCATCAATTACAGGCTGCCGACGTCAGGATCGGTCTATGCGTGGGAATTGCGGGAAGGCGCGCGCGAGTTCAGCGCTCGGGTCGAGGGACAACTGACGCTTAACAACATGGGGCCGGCGATCCAGGCCGCGCTTGACGGTGTGGGCTTGGCCTATCTACCGCGCGAACTCGTCCTTCCACACATTGAGAGTGGCCTTCTCCAGGAAGTCCTGACCAAATGGTGCCCGACGTTCCAGGGTTACCACCTGTACTATCCAAGCCGACGCCATCCCTCTCCGGCGTTTTCCGCCTTTGTCGACGCGTTCCGTATCAGGGGCAAGTAACAGCGTTTCGACGGCGAACGACAGCTAGGTATCGCACAAACGGTCGTGCGACAGCTTGGATGACGAAGCGCAGTTGGAGGCAAAGCCGAGATAACTGTATCGAGATGTGTTCCGCCGGAAATGGTGGAGCCGGCCCGGGGACGGGGCCGGCTCCTTAAACCCGGTCGTTGGGGACGGGGAGGGTGGGGACTCGACCGGGTTTTGCGTCGCGTCCTCAGCGGACGCTGGCGACCGCGTCGGAGCGGCCGTCGTTGATCGTAACCCAGGCGCCGGAATTGCGGTCGGACTGGCGCTTCAGGTAGGTGTAACTGGTATTGGTCCAGGACAGCACCTTGGGCTGGAGATTGTCGAGGATGAACTCGCCGAGGCTGGTGCGCACGGTCAGCACCGCATGGCCGTCGCCATTGCGCTGGCGCACCACCGTCATCAGCAGATCGCCGGCCGGCACGCCGATGCTCATCAGCTCACGGCGCTTTTCCAGCGCATAGTCCTCGCAGTCGCCGAAGCCGCTATTGGGGAAGGACCAGACTTCCTCCTTGCCCCACATTTCCATGTCGGTGCGCGGCGCGACCTTGCTGTTGACCGAATTGTTGATCTTGACGATCGTTGCCCACAGCTTGCGGGTGAGTTCGACCGGTGCCCGGCTAGGCGTCCTCTGATTGCATTCCTGCGGAAGCTGCTGGCACAATTCGTAGTGACCGACTGGCTGCGTGGTGCGGCCGCCGGTATGCATGAAGGCCGGCTCCGCCGCGCTTGCAATCCCCCAGCCGAAAAGCTGCATCGCTATTGCCGCCAGCAACAGCTTGCCCCTCATCATGTTCATTATTCAGTCTCCCCGTTTGAGGAGACAATGACACGGCTGGATTTATTTGACGCAAAAGCGCGAAGTAGACATTAAGTAAAACGCCAATAGAATAAACATAAAATTTGACGCAATTGAGTATAGAATTGTTAATTGGGCGCGACCTCCGCGCGGATCGACAAGTGACCGACTGCAACGGCGCGGCAATCGCTTCAGGCTTGTGCTCCTCTTGCACCCCGCGGTTCGCTGGTGGTTGGCGAAAGTCGAAGCGGCATCCAATCTCCCCCCTTGCGGGGGAGATGTCCGGCAGGACAGAGGGGGGTGGG